>JBDSRR010000151.1:0-9099 GCA_039929185.1 Actinomycetota bacterium | reverse complement strand
CGGATCAACGATGCTGTCCTATCCATTGCTGACGGACATCTATTCGTCGCGTGCGCAGTCGAAGTTATCTGGCGAATTCGTCTTGCCCGATTTCAAAAGCCGTTTCGCTTCAGGCAAGATCGACGATGGCGAAGTATTGCTGAGAATCATAATCCCCAAGATCGGCGTCGACGCTTTGATAGTCGAAGGCACGGACGCCAAGTCTTTGCGGTCGGGGGCAGGTCACTACAAACGAACCGCACTTGCATGTCAACTTGGAAATGTTGGCATCGCTGGGCATCGGACCACCTACGGAAAACCTTTCAATAGGATCGACGAACTAGTCCCTGGCGACGAGATAACACTGATCACTCCCTTCGAGAAGTGTAGTTATCGTGCTGTGCCCGCGACGAGAAACTTGCCGAAACCGCGGGTCGGTGCAGCAGGGTGGATAACTCGTCCCGACGACGGATCAGTGCTTGGACCGCTCGAAGGTTCGTTCCTGACGCTTACAACTTGCCATCCGAAAGGAAGTGCTGCTAAAAGGCTGATCTTGCGGGCCGAACTGATGTCGGCCTGATGTCGGCCTGATGTCGGCCTGATGTCGGCCTAGCGGTACTAAGGAGATCTTGTCGTTGAGGCGATTGGCTCAAGGGTGGCGGTTAGGTCGGGCAGATCGACTAAGACTTCTGTGGTCACCGCTGTTTCGATCGGCAGTTGGGCGACAGCCTCGGCGATGGTCGGGGTCAGGTCCGTTACTAGGGCCGACAGTTCGGTAGGGAGACCTGGGTTGGCGATGTTCACACCTGCTAATGAAATAAGCGGACGCTCGTGCTTAGTGCGTTCTTCGAGTTGCTTGGCCTCGATGGCTGCATGCATCGCGAGGAGCGGGTTGGGTTCACCGTAAGGAGTGAGAGTTTCGAAACGCAACTCTTGTTCAATCATCTGCATGTGACTCAAACTGAAAACAGGCGCGCCCGCTGACGAAGTTACTTGCTGGGCCTTGACCGCTGCAACCGGCGCTAGTGCGATCGATCCCGCCAGTGCCACAGATGCGACTACTTCTGCTAATTGAGCCATCGGAGCTACACCAAGATCGATGTTACGGAACCGAGTTCTTATGCGGTCTCCTAGGCCCCCAAGCAGAGGCCCAAGCAGAGGAAAGACTCCCGAAACCCGGGAGGTTGTAGATGTTTTGAGATCGGTTGCCTCGTTGCGAAAACGTTGGCGCGCCCGGCGAAGAGTTGCTTCGACTCCGCGGATGTTGGTGCCGACTATCTGTGCGATCTCTGCGTAGCTAAGTTCCTCGATCTCTCGAAGGACCAGCACCGTCCTTTGACGAAGAGGAAGTTTGGACAAGGCTTGCTTCACCTTGATATTGACCAGCTTGCGGTCCATCGATTCCCAAACCACATCGCTTGCTAGTTTGGTGTCCTCGAGGTCGCACATCTGCGATGGGTCTGTTGGCATGGCCTTCTTCCGTCGAGCCTCATCGATTACGAGATTGCGGGCGATGCGCAAGAGCCATGGTTCGAATTGGTAGGCACCGTTGAACCGATGCAGTCCGCTCAATGCCCGGGTGAATACCTCTTGGGTGAGGTCGTCAGCACGGCCGCTGTTAGTGAGATAGGAAACGAACGAATGAACCCTTGGGTAATAGCGTGCAACGAGCGAAGATGTGGCATCGCTTTTGCCCTGTTTGGCGAATTGAACGAGCGCCTTGTCTGAGCGCGGATCTACAAGGGCGTTCAGGTGCAGTATTCGCTCAGCTACAGCCATTCGATCCCCTGGGTAGTGATCCGTTTTACTTAGTCATTAACAGTAACACTTCGAAATGTAAATGGAAGCCACTAACCTGGGACATATAGGGACAAATCAGGCACCCAGGTAGGCTTCTTTAACCGCAGGGTCATTCAGCAGTTCGGCGCCCGAGCCTTCTTTAACTATCCGACCTGTTTCGATCACGTAAGCGCGATCCGCTACGCCGAGCGCTTGGAACGCCATCTGTTCCACAAGTAGGATCGTTTTACCTTCTTGTTTGAGGGTTCTGATGATGTTGAATACTTGGCCAACGATGATGGGGGCAAGACCCATCGACGGTTCATCAAACAAGATGTAGCTGGGGCGACTCATTAGCGCACGGCCGATCGCAAGCATCTGCTGTTCTCCGCCCGATAACAATCCGGCCTTTTGATCCTTGCGTTCGCCGAGGCGCGGGAAGCGTTCGTATTGCTCGTCTAAGTCTTTGTCCACCTTGGTTTTGCGATGTTGGAATGCCCCCAGTATCAAATTGTCTTCCACCGTTTGATTGGGAAAGACCTTTCGGCCTTCCGGTACATGCGCGATGCCGAGACGGGCGATCTTGTGGGCGGGCATCTTTTCGATCTGCTGACCTTCGAACTTGATGCTTCCCTGGACTGATTTTCCTAACTCTGAAACATTGGTAACGGTTTTCAGAGTCGTTGTCTTCCCGGCGCCGTTCGCGCCGATGATGGTTACGACTTCACCAGGGCGCACCTCAAACTTCAAGTCATCGATGACTTGAACTCCCCCATAAGAAACACTCAGCCCGGAAACTTCAAGCATGGGTAAGTTTCGTCTCGCCGCCGAGATATGCCTCGAGCACTCGCGGATCGCGCTGCACCTGGTCGGGACTGCCCTCTGCGATCTTTTGGCCAAAGTCGAAAACAGTTACCCGATCAGAAACGGTCATCACTATGTCCATGTGATGCTCGATGAGGAAAACGGTGATTCCTGCTTGAGCTATCTGACGGATGAGTTCTGTCAGCTTTGCGCTCTCCGACGGGTTCAGCCCCGCGGCAGGTTCGTCCAAGATGAGCAACACGGGATCAAGAGCAAGTGCCCGAGCAATCTCAAGCAATCGCTGGGGGCCATAGGGAAGCTGCCCTGCTGGCAAGTGCGCGTACTGTTCGATCCCGCAAAAGAAAAGTAGCCCCCTCGCGCGCTCGCGCACGCGCGCCTCCTCTTTGCGTTGGGAGGGAAATCGCAGCAGCGATGCAAATAATCCCGATTTCATTCGCGCGTGCTGGCCAACCATCACGTTTTCAACGACGCTCATCCTTTTCCATAACTGAAGATTTTGGAAAGTTCGTCCCATGCCGCGGCTGACGTTGGCGAACAGTGGTTGGTCGTCGCACCTGCTGTCCAGGAAGTCGATGGACCCTCGATCTGCGGTATAGATGCCCGTGACCGTATTGATGAAAGTTGTCTTGCCTGAGCCGTTCGGTCCGATCAACGAGTGAACACTGCCAGCAATAACTTCCATGCTTACATCATCATTCGCGTGAAGGCCCCCAAAGGATTTGGTCATGGCATTAGCGCGCAAGACGATCTGTGGCATCGGTTTATCGCCGACGAAGGCACGCGGTCGTGCCATAACGGAATCGGGTGGTCTTGTTGAAATTGGGGGACTATTCGAACGCCCGCCGAACAACCGCTTGATCTTTTGAAGGTTGCCAATCATGCCCCCTGGGGCTGTTGCCAAAGTGATGATCGCGATGATTCCCAATATCGATTGTGCGAACTCTCGCGCTATGTCTTCTTTGCCGAAACTTTCGAAGACGACGTTGATCAACTTGGTAACGATCTCGATGGCGGTTGCTCCCAGGATCGGCCCAAGCAATGTGCCCGAACCCCCAACGATCAGCATCACGACGTACTTGAAGGATTCCGGTATCTGGGCGGGAAAATTCGGGGAAACGAACCCAACCGAATGAACGTAAAGAACCCCAGCGATCGACGCATAAACCGATGCCAATAAAAACGCCGTGGTCTTGTATCGCGTGACGTTGACTCCGGAAGATTTGGCTGCCACTTCAGATTCACGTATTGCCATCAGTCCGCGCCCAACGCGGCTGTGTACAAGGTTGCGGGCCAGTAGAACCAAAAGAACCACTAATGCAAGATGGACATAGAACCAGTCGATGTCGGTTGGGTGATAGCCGAGCAGTCCCAATCGGTTCGCTATTGGAGTTGGCACGTCCTTGATCTGACCCTGCTCTCCGAACAAGCTCGAAAAACTCTTGAATGAATAGACAGTCTGAAAGATGGGGATGAATGCAAGTGTCACCACCGCGAGAAATGCTCCCTTGACGCGAAGGGCAGGTATACCAAGCACGACGCCAACGAACGCGCCGACCACGATCGCTGCGAAGAAGCTAACGACCGGCTGTCCGAAGACTGTGTCGGCGGCTCTGGTTGTCAAGATAGCCCCGGTGTAAGCACCGAGCGATGTGAATATGCCTTGGCCAAGTGACAGCTGCCCCGTATAGCCGGCGATTATGTTGAGTCCACTGACAACGATGATGTAACGGAATATGACTTGGACAGTGTCGATGCGAAAAGCATCTGGACGTAGACCTGGAAGTAAGCCGAGAGGAAACAGCACCAGCAGCAACAGAACGACGGCGCCGGTGACGTTAGGTGCAGAGGTCAGGTTCGCAAGGCGCCCCGGCGGCGGAACCCACACTTCGGTCCAATCCGAAGGTTTCTTATTTCGTTGGGGGCCGCGCCGTCGGTCGCGCTCTTCCTTGGCCGCTCTATTTGCTTTTGTCAGATCGTGAAGGAGCGACATCTAAACCTTCTCGATCAAGGCTTCGCCGAGTATGCCCTGAGGCTTGATGAGCAGGATCAGAACAAGACTGAAAAATACCATCGCAGTCGCGAGGTCAGCAGCATTAAAGAAGATGGCTAACGATTCGATGATCCCGATGACAAGCCCGCCCACTAAGGCACCCTTGGTTGACCCGATGCCGCCGATGACCGCTGCCACGAAACCCTTGAGGCCATTGAACGTTCCCATAGACAGGAATACGAATGTCGTTGGGGCAAGTAGGAAACCTGCTATCGCCGCAAGGGCACCAGCCAGTCCGAACGAATAGAGCACCATGAAGTTGGGGTTGATCCCCATGAGTGATGCCGTTGCCGGGTCGTGCGCAACCGCCTTCAGGGCCTTTCCTAGGGTGGTCTTTGAGTGCACGGCTTCTAGCGCGAACATCAACACAACGGCACCCACCAAGATCGCTAACTGCTGCGCTTCTAGTTTTGCCCCTATCCCTGGGATCGTTATCGCATCGCCCTCGATGAGTCGGCGGACTGTTTTCTGTTCTGTGCCAGCGAAGTACTTGACGATATCGACCATGATCAGTCCACCGGCGAGTGTGGTGAGGATCCAGGCGATATTCGTGTTTGGGTCGAACTTGCCTAGCACTTGGATGGTCAGTTTCTGAACGACAAGACCCACGATGATCGAAAACAGTACGGCCCCCAACAGCGCCGCGATGATGGGAAGTTTCAAAACCACGCTCAAGTAGAAATACGTATAGGCACCGACCATCAACTGTTCGCCCTGTGCGAAGTTGATGAGCCGAGTCGTCAAGAAGATCATCGAAAATCCGAGGGCAACGAGTCCGTAGATGGACCCGTTCAGGATGCCGATGATGATCTGCTGAAAGAAAACCGCTGGGTCAAAGTGCACGTTGCCACCGATTGTTTCGCGTTAGCGAACATTACGCAATCCTTCAGCGAAAGTCTGAACTCACATGCACCCTGGAATCATCTTGGGATTGTCACGCCGATGGAATCTCACGATCGAGCCGGAGGCTCCTCGATATTCAGCGATACCTTCCGATATCAACTTCATAGTTCCATAGTCGAATGGATCGTCGAAACCGTGCCATGCTTTAGCGTTGCCGTCCTCCGAAGGGTAGGGGCCGGCGTAATCCCAATGGCTTCCATCGAAGTCAACGTCATAATCCAGTCCGCAATGCGTGGAGAGGGGAAAACGATAGCTCACACCTTTGTTGACTCGGCCTGAATTGGGACGGTCAACGAGTTCCCTCCATTTGGGGTGGGTGGTGGGCATCGGTGACTGACTATCAGGCATGGGCCGCGCCAGCAAGCGCCGGGGTGGTCCGGGGGCTGCAATCACAGCGACAACCGCAACTGCGACGAGTAAGGGTCCGCCAATCACGGCAGGTCGCCAGAATCGCGCTCGCTCCATCAAGGAAGCCTACGTTGACATGCTCGACCCCACTGCTTTCGCTTAAGCTCCAACTCAATGGATCAAACGGAGAGGTTCGCGTCAAAATGCCCGTGACACGTGCAGATCGACGCGAACCTTTGGGGGAGGTTTGTTTTAGTTGCGCGGCGGAGCTCGGGCCAGGTGCCAGGTTTTGTCCCGAGTGCGGCAAAGCCCAGCGGCGGAGTGGCAGCCGTGTGGGTTTCGGCCCCCGCTACGCAGCCATTTTGGTTGACCTGACTGTTGTGATTGGGCTTTGGGCCGTGGTGTCTTTGCTTGCTCAGCCGTTCACCCGCCTGTTGCCTGACGCCAAGGGCATCGCCTTGGACGTGTCGGACTTTGGCCGAAGCCCGGCGTCGCTCGTCAATGCCGCTCTCGTTCCCATCGTTGCGCTGGTGTATTTCGCTTTCACTGCGTCAAGGGGACAAAGTGTGGGGGCGCGGATATTGGGTTTCAAAGTTCAAACGTTGGCGGGAACCAAGGCAGGACCCCTACGGGGCTTGGTGCGCGCGGCCTGTATCTGGGGGCCGCTTGCGATGATCCTGTTCGGCCGAGTTGGGGTGATGCTGTGGGATCCCAAGATAGGTTCGGCCCTACAAGTTATTGGAGCTCCGCTGTTCCTCATCGTCTCGTTGATCCATCTGGTGCTCGTTGGTTTCACGAAGAACCATCGCGGTCTAGACGACTTGGCCTCGGGTACCGAGGTCGTCAGCCTTTAAGATCAGTGGATCGGGCAGTCATTCGTTAAGCGAAATCCCCATGGAACCGATGTATCTGGCACTTTCGTGCACAGCGTTCCATAACCTTTTTCTAGGATGATCTTCATGAATTCGGGATGCTTTTCCATGAGTGCTTTGAAGTTCGGGCGAACGAAGTGTGTTGGACCGATATAACCGGGAGCGAAGAAATCTTTGAACTCCTTGCCTAACGTGTATGGCGGAGAGGTCTTAACTGCGGCACCGCGTTCCAGCGTGACTCCAAGGATGTCGCCTCTTGAAAGCGAGATCCGCTGACCGGGAGCGAACGAGTGTGGCGTGTTCGAGAAAAAGTTTACCTTCGACGACTCAAGGGCCTCGACAACTTTTCCGGGCTCCGTTGACTTAGCCCGGTCGATGGCTTCTGCCAGTAGGTAGACGGAGTCGGCTGGATTGTTCTCGCCTCCTGTTGGCGTTTTTCCCCACTTGCGTTTGAATTCGTCGGTGGCGCGCTGAAACTCTGGGAAATAGCCAAGGCCTCCCATGTACCAGGTTGAAACGGTCCCAGTCCTGGCTGCATCACCAGCCAGTTCAGCAAAGGTACGTTCTGCGACGCCGCCTGGAAAGCCCATGATCTGCGGATGCCAATTTGAGGAGTTCGACCCTGCCGCTCTAGTCCGATCAACATAGTCGGCCCCCAGCTTCTTCATGTTCTGCAGCGCGTGAGCCGTATCGCCAGCGAGCCCCCAGATGACTAATGCCTGACACCCTGTTTGGCGGATGCGAACCAGTTGCGCGGTCATGTCGACGTCTCCCACGTTGTACTGCTCCGCCCGAAGGAGTTTCTTGCCATGTTTCGACAATGCTTTTTCGATCTGTTCACGACCCTGCTTGCCCAGCGCCGTCGCATCACCTATGTATGCGAAACGGTCGTAGCCACGATCGCGTACTCCGTATTCTGCCAGCACTTCCGCCGCCCAGATGTCTGGCGGGAAGATCTGAAAGACCTGCGAGTAATCCGAGTCAGGAAATAATTGACCAGCTGACAGTAGATCGGAAAAAGTTGCGATCGAAGGAATGTTGTGTTGCTGAACAAGTTGCTTGCAGGCGTAGATGTCGTCGAGCAAACCGCAGAACATGAGGCCCTTGATGTTGAAGCGCGTGATCATTTCCTGCACCGCTTGCACTGCGACTTGCGCGGACAGGTTGTCATCGCGCTGGATCAATCGGATCCGCCGGCCCCCGAGTACGCCCGGCTTCTTTGCCCCCAGATACTGCTCGTAGTCTGGGAAGATCCCGTTCTTCGGAACCACTGGGCCGTGCTTGTTGATCAAGGACTCGGCGAGTTCGGCACCGTTTCGTACCAACTTACCTACGAAGGCGCCAACACCCGAGTAGATAGAAATGACACCTATGTTGACCGTGTCGCCAGCGGCCCCCGCTTCTGCTCCGAAGCCCGAGGAAGTTGAAACGTCATCCAAGCGGCGCCCGCACGCGGCGAGGAATGAGGCATAGGTCGTGGCTGCTGCGAACATGCCGAAACCCGTCTTGGTGCAGACATCTAAGAACCTGCGTCGGTTCATTGCAGTGTCGAGACCACGCAGAGAAGCGACTACTTCGTCGTCTGAGCGCGCGTGCTCCAACCCTTCGGGTTCGACATAGTCCTCTGGTCTAAAGGCGAAACCCATCGTCAGCGACCCGATGCCGGGTGCAGCGGAAGTTCGCTGAAGTCTTCAAACGAATCCGGCGAAAATCGGTTCATCGAACTCATCAGCGCAAGCGTAACTGCGACAACGACCAACAGCGCGACCATGAGTTTGCGTTCTCGTCTCGCCCACGATGTTGCGGGTTTGGCGAAACCCCATGGGTCAACCGGGATCAGTCCATCGCGCGAATACTTGATGTGAAGAGCCAGTATTCCCAAAGCTATTGCCACTAGAAGAGCGACCGTTGGGAAAGCGCTCGAAGTCGCCACGCCCTTGTATCCGAAGGGGGTAGTTGATTCAGTGAAACCCGGTGGCGCTTGATTGGCGGTGATGGAGTTGGGCGACGAATAGCCGGGATTGTACCAATCGCCTTCTGGGGTCCATACGTAATCGAAAGCACCAAGGGCCTCGGTCCACTTTGGTATGAACGGAACGATGCCAGAACCAAGTATCGCCAGATTCTTGCGTGGTTTGGCGATGTTTTCTTGAGTGGCGACTGCATAGACGACCCCGTTGTTGGCCGCGAAGTAAAGGTTCTTGCCGTCGTGGGCCGGTTGGGTTTGAACCAGCAGATCGATGTCTATGAATCGCTCGGGTTTGGTGTCACCGAATGGCGGATACTGACTCTTGCTGTCCCACTTCACTTCGAATTCCCAAACCTTCTTGCCTGACTTCCAGT
>JBDSRR010000150.1:0-7855 GCA_039929185.1 Actinomycetota bacterium | reverse complement strand
GGACCAAATTCCTGCTTGCGCGGGCAGGAATTGTCCATTTTGTGGCGAATAGTTCGTTTGAATGGATATTGGGAACCGTACGCCTAAGGTCGTTATCGCACGCGCCCTTGCTATTGCTCTGTTAAGCGTCGTTGCCGGGATAGCAAGGGCTGATGTGTCGGCACCCGGCCCCGCCACCTCCTTGGTGGCCACCCGGGGACCTTCCGCTGGACAAGTGAGCCTGACTTGGCAATCTCCCTTAAGTGTGCTGACCCCAGCGCCCACTGGGTACCGCGTCTATCGCGGCACTACCACCCCTACGACAACCGTGGTTCGCGACGACGATGGGGCCATGGATCTGTCTTACACGTTGGAGGCCAGCGACGATCGAGCTACTAAACGGCTGAACGTACCCTCGTTGAACTTCGCGAGCAAGGCCAAGTTATGGGTTTGGGCTAAGGCGTCGAACTGTAACTACCGCGGTGCCTCCACCTCACTGTTGGTGAATGGTTCGAGCTTGGCTACCTTCGATAGGTGCGCCATCTGGAGCGCTTCCCAATTCGAATACAAGTCATTCGACATCCCCCTTGCAAGGTTGAACACGGGTTCGAGTAACTCGTTCGAGATCCGAAACGGCTCGGGTTACTCATTCGGTTACAAGACGATCTTCGGACTCGATCAGACTAATGATTTCGGACGTACCGATGCCCGTCAGGACAACGTCGATCTTGTCGGCGAATTGATGTGGTATCTCGCGGTTGATGCAACCTCACTCAATGGCGATGCAGTGGGCGTTGCAACCACGACTGCGACGTCGCACGTGGATTCGGGGCTGGGTCGTGGTGCCAAGCACTATTATTTCGTGACATCGCTGAATGAGTCCGCCGAAAGTGGACCATCGAACCAAGCCATCGCGACTACGTTTGATGCCGCAGGTCCGATCCGCTCACTGAGCGCGAGCGCGGGGCCCAGTTTGGGTCAGATCGGTTTGTCATGGTTGGCACCAGCGGACAACGGCGAACCTGCTGCCACCTCATACCGTGTTTACCGCGACAGCGCTGAGATCGCTCAAGTGACGACGACCTCCTTCGGTGACACAGGTTTACTCGACGCGTCTACCTACGATTACGCGGTGAGCGCGGTGAATGTCACCGGAGAGGGCGTTTTGACGTCAGTGTCCGGAAGGACCTTGGATGTTCTGCCGATCCCCGAGGCACCTACTAATCTCACCGAGTCGCCCGATCATTGCGACGCGGCTGTGGATCTGTCGTGGCTGGCACCGCCCACCAACGCTTCAATTTCTGGTTATCGGGTCTACAGGGACGCTGCGATTCTCGTCCAATCCGTAAATGCGACAAGCTGGCGAGATACAGCGGCGACGCGCGGAGCCAAATACGCCTACCGCGTAAGCTCTCTCAACCCTGCGGGCGAAAGCCCATTGTCGAATGAGGTTTCAATGCCGTTCCCCGACTGGGGCTGCTACCGATTCGGTACTTCCGATGAAGGGTTCGTGAAACGCAACCCACAGCCGGTTAGCGAAGTTGCTCACGATTCCGCAGCCGGTTGGGTTGATGTCGTTAGCCAACGTAGTGATGCCCGGAGCGAATCCTTTACCCGAGGACTTGGCGCATCGCTAACCCCGATTGCTGACTTCACGTTGACATCAAAATGGTCGGTGACCTCCAACGGAGCAAACCAGGCCACGGTGCCCATCTTTTTGTCATCGGCTGGAGTCAACGATGTGATCTCGCAACCCAACAGCGCATACGTCTACTATTCGGGCGGCGATCCATACGGCCGTATCAAGTCGGGGTACTTCCTTCGTTACCGCGATGCCTCGGGGATACTGCGGATCAACACCGCGTTCGTGACCGTCCCGGGTAGCTACGTCACTTATCCGTTGTCCAACCACGTGCTGTCGATCGACTACCGCGCTGCAACGCGCACTCTGTCGATGCGGGTCAAGTCCGGGGTTTCCACGTTTGCATCGGCAAGCCATGTACTTGCATCGACTGAAGCGTTCACGTTCGACGAGGTTGGGATATCAACGCAGGGATCGCTAGCCCTGCCCGATGACATCCTCGTAGGCTCCGTCGACGATGTCGAGATCTGGCATCGCAACTCGGCCCCCACGCCCCCCGTGTCATTGGCCGCCCTACCGCAGTCGGGGTCGGTATCTCTTTCATGGACGCCGCCGCGATATGACGGAGGGTCATCTGTTACCGGGTATCGCGTGTATCGCCGCTCGCTGGTGACCGGGGTGGAGGTTTTCGTTGGTGCAACGACCGCGACCACCTATACCGATGCGGCCCCTGTGGGATTTTATGCATACCGTGCAAGCGCGACGAATGCCAACGGTGAAGGCCACCGGTCGGACCCAGTGAACGTTGCCGCTGTTTAGTCTTCGTCGATCCTTACTTCGTTGAGCACCACGTCTTGTGATGGGCGGTCGCCTGCTCCGGTAGGAGTCTTCGAGATTAGGTCAGCGATGTCTTGTCCATCGACGACCTCGCCGAAGATCGTGTGTTTGCCGGTTAGGTGCGGCGTTGGTGCGACGGTGATGAAGAACTGACTTCCGTTGGTGTTTGGCCCTGAGTTTGCCATCGCCAGATAACCGGCTTTGTCGAAACTCGGACCCGCTTCGCATTCGTCTTCAAAGCTGTAACCAGGCCCGCCACGTCCCGATCCAAGTGGGTCGCCACCTTGGATCATGAAGTTCGGGATCACTCGGTGAAACACCGTTCCGGCGTATAGAGAGTCATTACGCGTTTCTTTGTTTTCCGGGTGCGTCCAGGTTTTCTTGCCAGTTGCCAAAGATGTGAAGTTTTCGACGGTCTTAGGCGCGGTTTCGGGCAGAAGCCGAACCTTGATGTCGCCAAGGGTTGTTACGAATGTCGCGTGGATGCCCATGCGTTGTCCTTTCGGGTTGAAGCCAGCAGTGTACCTTTCGCGAAGCCGGGGTCAAAAGTCGGTAGCTAGCGGTTCGCCGGCCAGCAGATGAAAGTGTATCTGGGCTACGTCTTGTCGCGGACCGCCGTTCACCACCAGACTGTAACCAAGTGGATTCAGGCCGAGGTCCTGGACGATCCGCTGCGCGCAGGCTATGACGTCGGCAACCACTGGTAGGTCGGTACTTTCCAGTTCCTCAAATGACGCTATCGCCCTTTTAGGAACGATCAAGATGTGTGTTTCGTGAGTTGGCTTGGGATGCCGAAAGGCGACCACCAGGCCGGTTTCATGAAGCTTATCTACCGGCATCAAACGCGTTAGATGGGCAAAACTGAATCGGATGATGGCATTGCCTATCTTGCCGCGCGCGACGCGAAAGGCTAACCCGCCGAACCGTGTTAGCGCGCCTTTATCGTTTCGCTGAGCTGGATCGCGAGTTGCGTATCGGGTAGCCCAACTGAGTGGATGTACTCCTCGACCATCTGGCGGGCGACTTCATCTGAATATTGAACGGGGGGCGATTTCATGAAATAAGCGCTTGGACCAAGCAGAGGTCCACCAACGCCCGCATCTTGCGCGAGACGTAGACAACGTACGGCATCGATGACGACGCCAGCCGAGTTGGGTGAATCCCATACTTCCAACTTGAGATCGACCGACATGGGGACGTCGCCAAACTCGCGTCCTTCCAGTCGGATATGAGCCCACTTGCGGTCGGCGAGCCAAGGGACGTGGTCGCTTGGGCCTATGTGGACATCGTCAGGATCGATCCCTGCTCGCATCTGGGAAGTGACCGATTGTGTCTTCGACTTTTTCTTCGAGATCAGCCGTTCGCGCTCCAGCATGTTTTTGAAGTCCATGTTCCCACCGAAGTTCAGTTGGTAGGTGTGGTCGAGTTTCACGCCACGGTCTTCGAACAACTTGGTCAAGATACGGTGGATGATCGTTGCGCCGACTTGGCTTTTGATGTCGTCGCCGATTATCGGAACTCCTCTATCTGCAAAGCGGGCTGCCCAAGCTGGGTGTGATGCGATGAAAACTGGCATGCAGTTGACGAAGGCGACTCCGGCTTCCAAAGCCTGCTCCGCGTAGAATTTTGCTGCCCGCTCACTGCCTACCGGCAGGTAGTTGATCAAAACGTGGGTTCCGGTTTCTTTCAAAACCTTGGCGATGTCGACTGGGGTTGCGGGCGACTCCACGATCTCCTCGCGGTAGAAAATGCCAAGACCATCGAGAGTTGGCCCGCGCTGCACGGTGACGTCCAAGTCGGGGACTTTGGCAAAAGAGATGGTGTTGTTGGGTGCGACGTCGATTGCTTTGCCCAGGTCAAGACCGACTTTGTTGGCATCAACATCGAATGCACATGAGAACTCGACGTCGCGGACGTGGTAGGGCCCAACGCGCACGTGCATGAGGCCAGGGATGTCCTCGTCTTCGGTTGCATTTCGGTAAAACTCGATTCCTTGCACTAGGGCGGATGCGCAGTTGCCTACCCCGATGATTCCTACGCGGATCTTGTCGGTCATGTCGTGTTTCTCCTTAGGTCCTTTTCTTCGGCTATCAGTTTGTCGATCCATTCGATATCTGCTGAGGTGCGGTCGGCACCGTGCTCCATGAGGCGATAGGTGTAAGCGTCGATGCGCTCTCGGTATGCGCGCAATTTCGTTTTGGTTTCGAAAAGCTTGTCGGTCAGGTAGGCCCGGCGACGCTCCAGCACGTCTACTCGATCAACAGGCTTCAAGTAGCGGAAGAAGGCCAGCTTCATAGAAAAGCGGGCATCATCAACTGAATGCTCCGCCATCGATTCGTTGAAAACCTCTTCGCCTTTTGCGGTGATGCGGTAGATGTTCTTACGCCTCTTTACGTCTTCCTTGGGGAACACTCGTTCGACTGCCCCCGATTTTTGGAGTCTGGCGATGGTCGGGTACAGATTGCCATACGAGAATTGCCAGAGTTGTCCTAGCTGGGCGGTCAGCTCTTTCTTCAGCTCGTAGCCATGCATCGAGCGGTCTTTGAGCAAGCCTAAAATGGCGGTTTCGATCATATGTGTATCGCCCCGATATATCTCACCGATATATCTAACCGCTATATCGAACTAAAGTCAAACACCGCCGTCCGAAATGTTCTAACGGGGCCACGACCGCTACAATCTTGTGATGCAGGGGTTTACTGACTACACGCTGGCAAAAAGGGCGGTCTTGGATGAATTAAGGCGCGGGGGCCTTGACCGCCTTGACGTGTGTGATGCCCACCCACAGCTTCTCCGAGCGGCCACCAATATCGGCGCTGAGATCGACCGCCCTTGCCCCGTTTGTGCTCACGAGACCCTGCGAGAAGTCAAGTTCGTTTATGGCGATGAGTTGAAGCATCTGTCTGGAAGGCCGGTTTACCCAGAGGGTTGGGCCGAAGAATTGGCCAGCGATCACGATGAATTTCGATGTTACTCGATCGAGGTATGCATCGATTGCAGTTGGAACCATCTGGCGGCTTGCTACCTGATGGGGCGTCGGTTTGGGCTGAAAACCCTAAGGACACGGCGGGCTAAAGGCGCTGGACTTTCCTGATTGCTCGGATTTCTGCGCCAAGATAGGTGGATCTTCGCCCTCATCCCCTTTTGTATCGCGATCGGTATACCCGCGGCCCTAGGGTTGATCCCAGCCAATCTTCTGCTCGTTCTCGGTGCCGTGCTTGGGTGTGTGTTAGCCAGAACTCACCTGCGAGGCGGGGTCGAAAATCGGACAGTCCTCGCCATCGCCGTCGTCTGCTGGGCAGTTTGTGTCCCGTATCTTCGTTTCAGGACTATCGACATCGGTTCGATGCTGGCGGCACATTCGGTCTTTGGGTCATCGGTCTTGTTGCGGCCGGGGTCCGGTGCCGCGGTTTCAATCGCTGCTTTCATCGTGGGTCTGGGGGCTTGCGTCATTTGGCTTCGTGAGATTCCGATACTTGGGGGCGTTGACCGAATATTGCGTAAAGGGGAGGCAGTCTTACTGGCGACCATCGTTGCAACGTCGGCATGGGGTTCACCTGTGCTGGCTCGGGGTCTCGATCAAGCGGCGATCTCGGCTCTGGCCGTCGTTGCTTCATGCGCAGCCGTTTGGTACGCCTCTACATGGAAACGCCCGGCTTGAAGAACATCGCCTTTGTGCTTGCGGCGGCTTCGGTCTATCCGGCGTTTGCTTGGAATGGTTCGGGTAAGTCCGTTAGATTTTGGCTGCTCGGCCTCGGCGTGTTTTGGGCGACGGTTGGGCGCGAGCCACTGGTCATCTTCTATGGCGGTTTTGTGGCAACTACGGTCATGGTGGGACTTGCTGCCAGGAATGAAAATGCTCCGAGGTCATCGTTTCTTGCTTTCGCCATATCGGACATCGCACTTGGCCTAGCGCTCACCGCCGCCCAAAGCAAAGCCCTTGCTTGGACCCTGCCACTCGCTGGCGCCTGGGAGGACGGAGCATTGCTGCTGTGTCTTGCGGCTTTGGTGCGTCTATGGGCAGGAAGGGGTCTCGTTCGACGAAACGTCGGCATGGTGTCGCTTGGTTGGTGGCAGGGTATCTACCTTGCATACCTGGTTGGGTCTTCCGCTGGCCAAGCGATGGTTCTCGGCGCCTTGGTCCTGTGGCTGTTGGCGACGTTGGATAAGAAAGCCTCGGCCTTCACTGTCGCTGGCGGCGCAGTGGCGTTGGTTGCGGCGCTTCAGGGGGCAGCGCCCGTTGCTTTGGTTTCTGTCGGATTGGCAGGGTCCGCGCTTGCTCTTGGTCGAACTTACGGCCTTTGGGGCTCTCTTGCGATGCCGTTGTCGGCAGCTACGCAGATGGGATCTCTGGCGATCGAACCCGCCATGATTGTCTCGATGATCGCTTTGCCCGTGGCGTGGTTAGGGGCGGCTCGGCGGGTTGTCGGCAATCTCACCTGGCGCGGTCCAGTGTTGTTTGCCTTGGTTGGGGGTTCCGCTGTTGCGGCTGCGCCCGCCATCGGTATTTGGCTGGTGTTCGGTGTTGCAGCTTCGTATTTCGTGACCCGTTCGTTTACGACTGATATCACGACTGATCATGTGGTCGTGCAGCCTGTTGGGTGGGATATCGCGTCTACTATCCCGGGGTGGGTCATCAGTGTTTGCGCCTTTGCGATCTTGGCGAGGTTGGTGCTTATCGGAGTATCAACGGGGTTTCTGTGATGATGCACTGATGGGCAGACGTTCTCGCAAGCAAGGGCAGGTCAAACGACTTGGTCTCTTGGCGCGTAAGAAGTGGTGGCTGATAACCGGTGGTGTTACGGGGTTGCTGATCGTTGGGATCGTTGCTTACGCATTGGCAAGTGTCCCCCTTCCCGCCGCGGCGCCCGGAGCCCAGTCGACCAAGATCCTTGCCGTCGATGGGCAAGTGATCGCGCGCCTTCATGGCGATGAGGACCGGACCATAGTCCCTCTTGATGCCATCTCGATGAATCTTCGCAATGCCGTCATCGCTACGGAGGATCGAAAGTTCTACAGCCATCCTGGCGTGAGCCTGAAGGGTATCTTGCGTGCGGCATTTTCAAATACCGTCGGCGGAGGAGTAGAGCAAGGGGGCTCGACGCTTACGCAGCAGTACGTCAGAAATGCTTTCGTGCAGGTTGGTAAAGAGCGAACCATCATCCGTAAGATCAAAGAGGCGATCGTTGCTGTCAAGATCGAGCGAAAGTATTCGAAAGACAAGATCCTCGAGTTCTACCTGAACACAGTCTACTTCGGTCGCGGCGCCTACGGTGCAGAGGCGGCAGCCAAGACCTATTTCGACCGATCCGCCAAGGAATTGGACCTTGGGCAAGCCGCCTATCTTGCGGGAGTCATCCGTTCCCCGCAGCGGTTCCAAAAGGAAAGGGATCCAAAAGCCGCAGTGGCGATACGCGATGAGGTTCTGAAGGACATGGTTGCGGCGGACTTCATCGA
>JBDSRR010000149.1:0-2323 GCA_039929185.1 Actinomycetota bacterium | reverse complement strand
GAGGCGATCTCAAGATCCCCGTTGGAGTCGACCCCAGCGAGTGTGCGCGACTTGGTCAAAAGTGTCCACCTTCACCGTCTGTCGCACCATCGGGCGCAGGTGCTATTGGTGCCAAGCCATCCGTGTCGCCCCCGCCATCAGCACCGCCGCCCGAAGAAAAACCCGCCATCACGGTCATCATTCCGGAAGGGCAGAATTATGAACCAGCATCGGTTGAACTGGTCGCCGGGGCGATCTTAGAAGTGATCAACAAGGATTGTCGCCCGGAAATACCGAAAGGGCGCACCTACACGGCAACCGACGGAACGTTTGATTCGGGTTACCTTGCCTGCGGCAAGGTCTTCCGCTGGAAGGCGAATGCTATAGGGACCTTTGACGTGAAAGATGATTCTGGCTTTCCTTCAGTGGGCAAAGTAGTTGTCAGGGCTCCGTGAGTAAACTCCAACGGTTGGCATTGCCTGTTGTGGTTTGTCTAAGCCTCGGTGCCTGCTCAAACAGTCTTATCGAGCGAATAACTGGAACCGGCAAGATCGCAGGTGCGCGCGAGGTTGCCATTCCCGAAACGATCCTGGGTCTTGGCGTTGACCAATACAGTGTCTCCGAACAAGTTCTGTTGGTTGACCGTCCTTACGTCGATAGTGTTGGCCTGTTCGCTATGCGTGAAAAAGACCTGCTTCGGGCGACTCTTCAAGTCAGTCATCTTAATTCGGTGGCGCGACCTCGCTCCGAGGCCTTTCGTCGGTCCATCATCAACCTCATGGGTACGAGCACACCTATCGAAGTGCAGGTCGAAAAGACGCGGATCTTCAGTACGTCTGGGAATCGTCAAAGCCTGTTCGTTTGGTTCGAGAAGCGAACATTTTATGTATTGAGTGTTCACGAAGACTATGAATTTCCGCGAACGTTGCTTCGCGAAGTGATTGGTCTTGAGGAGCCAACAGTTTGATGCGTCGCACGGTTGCGCTGCTCGTTCTACTTAGCTTGTTTACCGCAGGCTGTGGCACGCGCGACTTGACGCCAGAAGAAAAACTGCGCAAGTTTCTCGACAGCACTGAAGAGGTTTCAAGAAAGTTCACTTATTCGACCAAGGTTGCTGGCAAGAAAACCAGTGTTGACGGTGAGATCCAAGATGACTTCAGGAATCATGCACAACTGAGCCTTGAGGGCGCGCTGATCCTAGAGCGGATCGTGAGTGACGACGCCTTGGCGGTTCGTATCGTGGACGCATCCAAGGTTCCGGGCCTCGATGGGGCTACGGTCGGCGGCAGCGTGATAATCGGCGATGCGCTACGGGCAGGACGGTGGGTCCTTGACCCTACGGGCGCTCCGCCGCTCATCGCCGCAAGGGCGGTTGATCCCCGGGCCCCCAGCGTCGGAGCCGATCCGGTTCAAGATTCGATAAAGATATTCACGTACGCAGTTCGTTCAATGGATGAGGCTCTCGGTGTCATCGAATTTAACGAGAACTCGCCCAACTATCGCCCCGATCTCGATCCTTTCGACAAACCCAACGAACAGTTAGGTATCAAGAGGTTCGACCTTATTCGGGTGCCCCTGCCTGGGCGTAACTCACGCAGTCAGATCCTTCCGGGCGTTGGGAGTTTTCGCAAAATGTCGTTCTATGTAAGGGATGGCAAAGTGGTAAAGATCGTCGAAAAGATCGACATCCGAAGTCATGAGGAATTTGAGAAAGCCCGGACCGACGATCGCAAAAAGTATCTACTTGAGATCCGAGACGCCGTCTTGGCAGGTAAGTCGCCAACTCCGGTGGTGGTTCGCGAGATGTCGACGGTGTTCACCGACTTGGCGAAGGATGTCTTGGTAATGCTACCGACGGATGCCCTTACGACAAGTCTCAAGTTCTTGTTCGGCCCAGCGACTGCACCGGCTCCTGTCACGACGACTGCCACCGGTTGAATCTCTTGCGAAGGTTTGCTCTTGTTCTGACCCTGCTCTTTTTGGTGGCGTGTGGTTCTAGCGATCCGGTGGACCCGACGTCGGATGCGGCGCGTTTTCCGGATGAAGAAGGCGTAGTTACAAGCATGACTCGAAGCAGGATGACGCTGGATAACAAGCGCACTTTTGACATAAGCCTCGAGGTTCAGAGTTTCTCAAGCCTCGAAGGTCACGCGCCTACCGCTCTTGTTTCATGGCGGGGTAAATACGTTCATGCTGGGCTTACTGACGACAAGGTCATTTGGGTTGCTGGCATCGGTTTGGCCTTGCCTAACGGAACCGTCACTTATGTGGGTTATTTCGAGCGTGTCGAAGAAGGCAGGGCCGTCTTTGCAGATGGCACAGCCCTTAGGTTCAAGGAAGGCAT
>JBDSRR010000148.1:0-9567 GCA_039929185.1 Actinomycetota bacterium | reverse complement strand
CCTTGGCTGTAAGTAACGATGGTTCCGGCCGGCCGTCTCGTGAACAACGCTGGTTCTTCATCGCCGTAGTCGATGACCAACATGAACCCGTGTTGAATGGCGGCGGCGGCACGCTTGCACCAATCGTCGACGTGGTCGTTGATCTCGAAGCGGTCACCCACTTCAAGCTCGGGACGCGCGACATCGCATGGTTCGAGGATCTCTACCAATCGGTCATCGTCGAGACCGATGTAGATCTCGAATGTAGTGTCGATCCCGATCTCGAATGATCGTACGGGAAAATTATCCAGAACCTCATTAGCCAAAAGACATCCTGTCGAGGGTTCGATTTCTTCGAGGGTAAGAACCCAAGTTCCGTCAGCACCCATGCGCTCGACCTGTGCGCTGCGTATCGGATCGAAAGGTTCTACGAATGTCCAACGAAGCGCTTCTCGAAACGCTCCATCCAACGAGTCCATGGCCGATTCCGCCAATGCAGCATTTCCGGCGCCAATCTCAATGACATCGAAGCGGTCGGGGCTTTCGATTTGCTGCCACATCTGTTCGAGGCGCCGCGCGATGAGACGGCCGAACCATGGCGTGAGTGTTGGAGACGTTTGATAGTCAGAGTCCTGCCCGGGCATGTGCGTCTGGTAATAGCCAATCTCAGGTTCGTAGAGGGCGAGTGTCATCAAGGTGTCGAACCTGATGGGACCGTGTTTGATTATCGTTTCTCTTACTCTCTGCTCGGCCGCAGTCATTCGGCCGCAATCATTCGGCTGCTTGGGCAGAGGCTTTGGCGATCTGGTCCTCGTACCACTTTTGCTTCGCTGGGTAAGTGCGCACCGAACGCAGAGATGCTTCTGCTATTCGCACCACATCGGCATGCATCCTGCGTTGTTGATAAATGAAGATCAGTCGGTCATAGGGGCCTGAGGCGTCGAACGAATTGGCCACCGCTTCTTCATAGAGCAGGATGGCTTCATCGACCTTGCCGACCTGTTCTAGGTTTTGTCCGCGAAGGAACTTGGTTACGAGGTCTTTCATCGGGTCTAGGCTAACCTCTTGGTATGCGTCTTAGGACGATCGCCATTCTGGCGGTTCTGATACTGGCTTCGCCAGCAGCGCCTGCGTCTGCAACCCCGTATCCCGCCGAGGAGATTCAAGTGTTGCTGGATCGCATGGCTGGGGCCGTGCGGGCGAAGGACAAAACCCAGTTCCTTGCGGCACTTGACGATGCCGATCACGATTTCGTCGCACGACAAACCGCTTGGTTCGAAGGGATGAGTCTGCTGCCCGTTAAAGATTTTGTTTTGGAGCTCGAGCTTCTGCAAGCCCCCGAATTCACGCGTCAGCGAGATCGGGACAAGTACAAAGTGCCCGTGATGGTGGCAGCCGTGGAAGCACGATTTCGCCTCGATGGGTATGACCCTAGACCTGCGATCTTGGACCACGTGTTCACGTTCGTGTATCGAACAGATCGCTGGCTCGTAGCGACGGACTCTGGCCTTGAAGACCTAGGCATAATCACAGATCACAGTTTGTGGGAGTTCGGCGCTATCGAGCTGAAAAAAAGTGAGCATTTTTTGTTCATCTATCATCCGGCACAAGCTGCTTTCGCTGATGAACTGGTCGCTGCGGCGGAGGCATCGCTAGCCGCGGTATCCCAGGCATGGAAGCCTAATTGGAACATGCAGATACCGGTCTTCGTTCCATCGAACCAGACCGAAGTAACGAAAATGATCGGGGATATTTTCGACGTCAGTTATTTCGTAGCTTTTGCTTCTGCTTCGCTCGACCGCGAAACTGAAAGTGGCTGGGAGTTGGTCGGAAATCGCGTAACGATCAATCCTTCTAGGTTTCTTGCAGGGTCGCAGGCCACGCGTCAGGACATCTTTTCTCATGAATTGGTGCATATCGCTACGCGCGGTGCCAGTGGACCCTTTGTGCCAACGTTCGTCGAGGAAGGCATCGCTCAGATCTCTGAAAGACGCAGCCTTAACGTGTTGAATAGGCGCATCAGATCTGGAAAGTTCGACCGCAGGTTGCCCGAGGATTTCGAGTTCCTTACGGGAAACGCAAGTGACATCTTCAATTCATATCAAGAAGCCTTTTCGGCTATGTCATTCATGAAACAGACGTTCGGAATCGACAAACTCGACGCTTTCTACCAAGCGCTAGGTAAACCCAGGATCGAGCCGGGAACCTCTCGGTACCACACCAACCTGGCTCTTACCCAGACACTGGGTATTTCTCTTGTCGATTTTGAGAGCCGTTGGGCGAATTTCGCGGCTAGTAGCGCCCGCTGATAAAGTTCGCCATCCCATGACCGAACAAGAACAGATCCTTAGGCATTCGACTGCACACGTTCTGGCTCAGGCCGTCCTTTCTTTGTGGCCCAAGGGCCTCTATGCAGGTGGTCCGCCTATCGAAAACCCGCCAGGCTTTTATTACGACTTCGATATCGGCCGCCCTTTCACGCCTGCGGACCTGGAAAAGATCGAAGTTGAGATGGCTAGGATAATTGCCGAGGATCAACGGTTCGAACAGCAGAACGTTTCGGTTGCCGAGGCCATGCAGATCTTCGAAGGTCAGCCCTACAAGCTCGAGTGGATCGCAGGCATCGGTGACGACGCAGCCGATCAAGGTGTCGAAGGCGACGAAGTTTCTATCTACCGAAACGGCCCCGGTTACGTCGATCTTTGCCGCGGCCCCCACCTGTCCTCGACCGGCCAGATCAAAGCGTTCAAGTTGCTTCGAACCGGTGGAGCCTATTGGCGAGGCAGCGAGAACAACCCCATGTTGCAGCGTATTTACGGTACGGCTTGGATGTCGCAGGAAGACTTGGATGCATTCTTGCTTCTTCAAGAAGAAATGGCAAAGCGCGATCACCGTCGGATCGGAGCCGAACTTGACCTGTTCTCATTCCCAACCGAGATAGGCGGGGGACTGCCGGTCTTTCATCCCAAGGGTGGCCTGATCCGCAAGTTGATCGAGGACTATTCGCGTCTCGAACATGAGGCGGCGGGCTATGAGTTCGTGTGGACCCCGCATCTGGCTAAGGCGGGCTTGTTCGCCACCTCAGGACATCTCGAATGGTACGCCGATGGCATGTATCCACCCATGGAGATGGAAGGCTCCGCTTATTACCCCAAGCCGATGAACTGTCCCATGCATTCGCTCATCTATCGTTCTCGCACGCGGTCGTACAGGGAATTGCCTCTTCGACTTTTCGAGTTCGGCACCGTGTACCGGTTCGAAAGGTCGGGCGTTTTACATGGGCTTACGCGAGTCAGGGGGATAACACAAGACGACTCCCATATCTTTTGCACCAGGGAACAGTTGGCACCCGAATTGGCGAGCCTGCTCGCGTTCGTTCTTAAGATGCTAAGAACGTTTGGTCTCGAGGAATTCCATGCAGAGCTGGCAACTCGTCCGGAGAAATTCATCGGCGACCCCGCCGACTGGGACGATGCAACTGAGGCGTTGCGACAAGCCCTCGTGGCAGCGGACATCCCTTACGAAGTCGCTGAAGGTGAAGGTGCTTTCTATGCACCCAAGATCGATGTCCACATAAGCGACGCAATCGGACGACCCTGGCAGATCTCAACTTTGCAGGTCGACTTCAACTTGCCGGAACGATTCGATCTGGAATATGTAGCAGAGGACGGTTCCCGTCGCAGGCCATTCGTGATTCACCGAGCGTTGTTTGGATTGGTCGAACGATTCTTTGGAATCTTGGTCGAACACTATCTGGGGGCGTTTCCGACGTGGTTGTCCCCAGTGCAGGTCGTCATCATCCCCATCAAAGATTCAGTGCATGGTTATGCGGCGGAACTTGCCGCAAGTCTTAAGGGGCAGGGCCTGCGCGTCGACGTGGATGCTTCGAATGAATCGCTTGGCAAGCGCGTGCGAAATGCCCAAACCTCGAAAGTCCCTTACATGATCGTGGTTGGCGACAAGGAAGCGGCGGCTCAGACTCTTTCCGTTAAGCCTCGCGGTGGGGAAGAGCAACGAGGAGTGACGGTCGATGACTTCATCCGTGATATCCGCATCGAACTCGATGCACGCTCCTAGGTTGGAAAGGCTTTTTCGTCAAAGGATGGAATACGTCGAGGATCTCGGTGCCACGGTGGGATGTTTCTTGTGTGATTACCGAGATTCGACCGAAGATCGAATGAATCGCATCTTGCATCGAAGCGGGGGAGCCATGCTGCTGCTGAACGCCTACCCTTACAACACTGGGCACCTTATGGCAGCGACTACTAGACATGTTGCCTCTATCGAAGAACTCGACGTAGATGAAACGCGCGAGGTCATGCAACTTGTGAACGACGCCATCGTTGCACTTCGAAAGGCTTTTTCGCCAGAGGGCTTCAACATCGGGGCGAACCTGGGTTCAGCGGCCGGTGCCGGGGTGCCCAGTCACTTTCACATGCACATAGTGCCGCGATGGAATGGCGATACGAACTTCATGCCGGTCGTTGCGGGGTCCAAGGTACTACCGCAAATGCTGGAAGAAACCTATGCGAGGTTAGAAAAACTATTTGGCTGAGCCATGTTCGGTTTTGGCCTCAGCAACGATCTTGTCGGTTAGGTGTGAAGGGACTTCCTCGTAGTGCGAGAACGTGGTGCGAAACGTCCCTTTCCCGTGAGTCATCGATCGAAGGTCTATCGCGTAGCGGGCGATCTCTGACATCGGCACTCTGGCTTTTACCAATTGACGTTGCCCTATGGCTTCGGTCCCTTGTATACGACCGCGTTTCGAATTCAGGTCGCCCATGATGTCACCGAGGAATTCGTCCGGTGCCATCACTTCCAGGTCCATGACTGGTTCAAGCAGAGTTACTCCAGCGTCGTGCACAGCTTCGCGAAAACCGATGCTGCCGGCTATCTGAAACGCCATATCCGATGAGTCGACCGGGTGGAATTTGCCATCGACCAAAGTTACGCGGACGTCCACGACGGGATAGCCAGCCACGGCACCCTCAGCCATGGTTTTCTCGACACCCTTTTGAACCGATGGGATCCATTGGCTCGGAACCGAACCTCCGAATATCTTGTTGACGTATTCGAAGCCACTTCCGCGCGGCAACGGCTCGATCTCGAGATTGCAGATCGCGTATTGTCCGTGCCCTCCACTCTGCTTGACGTGGCGCCCCTGAGCTTTACCTGGTTTTGTGACGGTTTCCCTGTATGGGATGCGTAGGGGAATCTCTTGAACCTCTACGCCGAACTTTCGGTGGAGCCTGTCGAGAGCAACTTCGAGGTGGGTCTCGCCAGTTCCCCAAAGCAGGGTCTGATGGGTCTCCGGGTTGCGTTCGAGTTGAAGGGAAGGGTCCTCTTCCTGGAGCTTGCCCAATCCGGTCATCAACTTGTCCTCGTCGCCTGTGGTTTTGGCCACGATCGCTTTGGCAAGGTTGCGCTCCGGTGGGTCTAAGGGCTTATAAACGATCGGATCGGATCGATCAGTCAAGGTCTCTCCGCTGTGCGTGTGACCCAATTTGGCCACCGCCGCGATATCGCCTGCTACCGCTTCAGAAAGATTTTCCTGGCTCTTACCGCGAAGCGTAAAGATGTGAGCGATGCGCTCGTCAGAGTTGCTAGTTGGGTTGAACAAAGTCGTATCAGGACGGATGGTTCCCGAGATCACACGAAATAGTGTCAGCCGGCCAACGTATGGGTCCGAAATCGTTTTGAAAACGAAAGCGGACATCGACCCATCGGCGTCTTGCTGTCGCTCGACCTCAGTTTCGGTGCCAGGTTTGAGGCCCGTGACTGGCCCCCGCTCCGTTGGGGCCGGCCCCAACTCCACGATAAGGTCGGCGAGCCTGTCGATGCCAATCAACTTTGTGGCAGAACCAACGACAACGGGAAATACGGTCGCCGCAAGCAGTCCCCGGTGAAGTCCGGTTGTCACTTCCTGCTGGGTCAGTTCGCCTCCGGCCAAGTACTTTTCGATCAGTGCATCGTCAGTTTCAGCCACTGATTCCAATATCTGGGTATGAAGTTTGCCTGTTTCTCCGGCAAGTTCTTCGGGCATCTGTTCTTCGGCGGGCTTGCCGTTGGCGTCATAGCGATAAGTTTTTTCTTCGATCACGTCGACTAATCCATGAAAGTCAGCTTCTTCACCAAGCGGCAATTCCACCGGAGCAAACCCAGCGCCAAGGCGATCGTTCAGCTGCTGGAGCGTGGCGTGAAAATCGGCCCGCTCTCGGTCGAGTTTATTGATGAAAACCAGCCGCGGGACGCCCTCATTTTCTGCCAGGTGCCAAAGGGCTTCGTGTTGAACTTCGACACCATCAACAGCAGAGACGACGAGAATGGCAAGGTCAGCTACGCGCAACGCTGCTTGCGCTTCACCAACGAAATCGGCATAGCCAGGAGCATCGAGCAGGTTGATCTTGTGATCTTTCCATTCGATGGGGGACAGAGAAACCGAAACTGATAGCTGCTTTTTGATCTCTTCTGGTTCGAAGTCTCCAACCGTGTTGCCATCGGCGATGCTGCCCATCCTCGTCGTGGCACCCGATGTGAACAGAAGCGCCTCGGCTAGGGTGGTCTTTCCAGCGCCCTGATGTCCCAAGAGCACGACATTACGAATCTTCGAAGAAGCATAAGTGCGCATCGCCAGCCAGTCTATATATTTGCGGGCGTGTTAACCAAACTCCTAAGACTGCCCGTCCGCAAAGTAGTCGCCCCCGTGGGCAGGGCTATTTCAGCTGTAGGTCTGACGGCCAACCACATGACCGTGCTTGGGTTCCTGACCGTTTCGGTCGCTGCGGGCTTTCTTGCGCGGGGATCGCTTATGACCGCGGGATGGGTACTTTTGGCCGGAGCTGCCTTCGACATCCTTGATGGTGCGGTGGCCAGGGCATCGAACAGCATGACCACCGCTGGTGCGTTCTTGGATTCCACGTTAGATCGTCTGTCCGATGGAATCATCTTTTCTGCGCTCGCCTGGTACGTTGCCCCAGATGGCTTCGAACTGGCACTCGCATTGACCTGCTTGGTCTTGGGATTCACCACGTCTTATATCCGAGCAAAAGCAGAGGGTGTCGGCTTAACGTGCAACGTAGGAATCGCCGAGCGCAGTGAACGGATCATCGTGCTGATCATCGGACTGTTGTTCGGGATCTTGATCCAATCCCTGATGTTTCTGACAGCCTTATCAGCGATAACCGTTATTCACCGATTCGTGCATGTATGGAAACAAGCGAAAAACGTAGGCTGAGTCCTTTCTCGGAAGGCATCGGACCGGCCATCGTCTACATCGGTTTTCGAGCCGGTGCCTGGATTGCCGAGCGGGCACCGATGGAACTTTCTACGCGATTCGTACGGGTTATCGCAAGAGTTGCTTTCCGGTTCGCCAAAGGCAAGAGGGCCGTGGTCGAAGCCAACCTTGCGAGGGTGGTTGGCAACGGCCCACATCTGCATTCGGTTGTCGAGCAGGCATTCGAGTCGTACGCGGAATACTGGCTCGAAACTTTTCGCCTCGGTCGATATTCGGCCTCCGCTCTATCGGCGATGGTTGATGCGGATCAGGAGACACTCGATTCGATGAACGGAGCTTTCGCTGAAGGCAAAGGAGTGATCCTGGCCACGGCGCACATCGGGTTTTACGACCTGGGCGTTGCTTGGGTAGGTGTCAGCGGTTGGCCATTTACAACTGTTGCAGAAGTTCTAAGACCAAGGGCGCTTTTCGAATGGTTCGCCGCGATCCGAGAAAAGCGAGGGATGAAGGTCATTGCATCCAAACCGGGTGACGTGGCTAGGAAAAGGTTGATCGAGACAGTCAAGGCGGGGGAGGGCGTAGCGATTTTGGCCGAGCGCGACCTTGGTCGCAGGGGGGTTTGGATCGAGCTCTTTGGGGAATCCACTACCGCTCCCGTGGGCCCTGGGCTATTGGTTACCGAAACCAAAGCCCCGCTGTTGGTGGGAGCGGCATTCAAAGAAGGGAGCCGGTTTCGAGTCATATTCCGCAGGGTGGCTTATGACCCTTCCGATGATGTTGCTGCGATCTCTCAATTGATCGCACACCGGCTGGAATCCTTGATACGGATGCATCCGGAGCAGTGGCATCTGTTCACCACCAACTGGCCGTCGGATGAAAAACACTTGCCGCCTCGCGGCCCGCTTGGAAGCTCCAGCGATTGAAGGTTGCCATCGTTTGTCCTTACGACTGGTCGGTTTCTGGCGGCGTAAAAACTCACATCATTGGCCTCAGCGCCAGTCTTCGAAATAATGGGGTGGAAGTCGAGATACTGGCTCCGTCGTCGAGCCCTGAATCTGACATCTTTCGGGTCGGCAAACCCATCCCCATCAAGTTCAACGGATCTGTGGCGCGCATCTGTTTTTCACCGTCGGCAAAGAGGCGCCTTGATCGACGACTCGGCTTGGGTGATATCGACCTACTCCATCTTCATGAGCCTTTGATTCCAAGTGTTTGTTTGCTGGCGCTTATGCAGAAGACTTTGCCAGCCATCGCAACTTTTCACGCGAGCGCCGAGCGAAGCGTTGCGTATTCGATAGCGCAGCCGGTATTGAAAAAGTACTTCAACCGCCTTCGAGAAAAGGTGGTGGTGTCAAATCCTGCGGAGTCTTTGATCGCAAAGCACTTTCCGGGGCAGTTCTCCCGTGTACCGAATGGTGTTGAAGCAAAGCGTTATGCGGATGCATCTGCAGATTCCGAACTCGACCGACATCGTCCTTTCGTGCTTTTTCTCGGCCGCCCCGAACCCCGAAAAGGATTGGCTGTCGCTATCGAAGCGATGGCCAAGGTCCGCCAGCATCATGATGTCCGTTTCGTAGCGGTGGGCCCGACGCAGGAACAAGTCCCCGATTGGGCCGTAGGCATCGGACAAGTGCCAAGTGACCGCCTGCCCGGGATATACAAAGCGGCGTCGGTGTTTGTGGCCCCCTCGTTATCGGGAGAGTCCTTCGGCATCGTGCTTGCTGAAGCCATGGCTGCGGGCACTCCAGTCGTTTGTTCTGACCTTCCTGGGTACGTCGAGGCTGCAGACGGTGCGTGTTTGCATGTTCCAGTTGGGGACCCGGCAGAAACCGCGGTCGCGATCGTTCGGGCCCTGCAATCGCCCGATGAACTCGTACAACGGGGACTGGCTCGGGCGACGAGTCTCGATTGGGACAACCTCGTGCCTAAAATCATCGCTTTGTACGAGCGAGCATTATCATGAACCCGAGTACTTAGCCCCAATAGGAGAGGTGAGGCGACATGAGCGTAGGCATCATCGTGACATTGGCCGCAGTTGGATCGATCGTGTTGTGGTTGATAAGCACATACAACCGCATGAGAGTGGTTGGAAATCGTATCGACAACGCGTGGAGTCAGGTCGATGTTCAATTGAAGCGAAGGTACGACTTGATCCCAAATCTAGTTGAGACCGTCAAAGGTTATGCAGCGCACGAGCGCGAAACTCTTGAATCGGTTACCAAAGCTAGAGCGATGGCCATCGAAGCAAAAAGTGTTCCTGAACAGGCGCAGGCTGAAAACTTCTTGACGCAAGCGCTGCGCCAAGTATTCGCAGTATCCGAGGCTTACCCTGACTTAAAGGCGAATCAAAACTT
>JBDSRR010000147.1:0-1893 GCA_039929185.1 Actinomycetota bacterium | reverse complement strand
AGGCGCGAAAGCAAAACAGACCAGAGCAACTGACGCATAGGAAATCTTGGCGAGTTCTACAGAAGCTTGCGGACAAACGGTTTGCAATAACCGAGCTGACTCGAACGCCGGACAGGTAAGGATCACCGAGTCAAACTGATCCAGCGATTGGACTGTCGTCGACAAATGGACGGCAGGTAGAGCTCGGCCAAGGGCCTCAACTAATCGCGTCAGGCCACCTTTAACGCTGCTGAATGCGGGCCCGGAAACGACGGAAGACGGCATAGCCTTAAGTCCCCTCAACCAACTTCGATGCTTCGATGCAAATTCCGCGAGTTGAGGTGCCGCCGATACGAGACTGAGCTGTCGCGTGTCTCCCGCGTAGATACCAGCCAGCAATGGATCGGTGAAACGATCGACGACAGCCTTGCCTAATCTGGCTTCAACCAAGTCCGCCAGCGGCAAGTCGTCGGCGTGGGTAGAGCGCGGTAGCAGGACATCGAGATATGCCCTTATCGCGGATGTGTTTTGCAGGATTCCCGATGCAACGAGTGCCCTGATCGACTTAGGCAGTCCTAATATCGGGCCCATTGGCATCTGCTTGAGGACGCTGTCGATGACTACCGATGCCGAGCTCGATGCCGGTGACACTAAATCGAGTCCGAGTTCCTCTGAAAGGTCCTTAGCCCACGGCACTCGCGTAAGAAAAGCGTCCGCACCATGTTCGAACGTGCTTCCTGCGAACTCGCCGGTGCAGATTTTGCCGCCCAAGCGGTCACTGGCTTCATAAACAACAACGGACTGGCCTTTGCGATGAAGATAGTAGGCGGCTGAAAGGCCCGTTATACCTGCGCCGATTACGGCTACTTGCTTTGGCATGGCTCGAATCATAGGGTGAGGCGATGTTTTCGCCGGTCGAGACTAGACCGAACCAAAGGATCCTTAGACTTCTTCTGGTCACAGTGCTCTTTGCGGCAGCCTGCGGGTCACCCGCGCCGTCGCCCAGTCCTTCACCGAGTCCTTCCCCGAGTCCTTCCCCGAGTCCTTCCCCGAGTCCTTCCCCGGCCTTGCCCTTACCGAGCCCAACACCATCAGCTTCGATCTCGCCATCTCCTCAACCGAAAGGGCCCGTATTCAATGGGTCTGCCGTCGCCATAGACGAGGTAACCAGAAGTCGAATGACCTATTCCTGGCGCGAGGGCTGTCCCGTGAATCTCGATCAATTGCGTTTGCTCACTGTTGACCACTGGGGCTTCGATCAGACCGTTCACCGCGGGGAGATGATCATACATTCCGACCAAGCGGCAAAGGTTCTGCAAGCGCTGAAACGACTTTTCGAATCCGGGTTCCCGATCGAAAAGATGCGTCTCGTTGATGAGTACCAAGCAGACGACGACCTTTCGATCGCCGCTAACAACACGTCCGCTTTCAATTGTCGAGAGGTCGCCGGCAAGCCGGGCGTGTGGTCACAGCATGCTTACGGCAGAGCGATCGACATCAACCCCATCCAGAATCCCTACGTATCAGGAAACGGCAAGGTGTCGCCACCGAGTGCCGCCGCCTACAAGGATCGTTCCAAGAAAGAGCCAGGAATGATCCTTGCGGGCGACTCGACCGTGAAAGCCTTCGCTTCCATCGGATGGCGTTGGGGTGGCTACTGGTCATCGGTCAAGGACTATCAGCACTTCTCATCCAATGGACGGTGACGAAGGGACGGTGACGACGGGACGGTGACGAAGGTTTTAGTCCCTCACGGTTCACAGAATACCCGGCAGTTCTAGCGGGCGGTCAGAACTGTTCGACCTTGATCAATTCGATCCGCTCCTTACCGCCTTTGAGTGAGACTTCGAGAACGAAACCGACACCTCGGGCATAGTACTTGTGCTCCAAGACACTCGTGTCCAATTTCGTGTA
>JBDSRR010000146.1:0-1636 GCA_039929185.1 Actinomycetota bacterium | reverse complement strand
TGCCAATCGTCTTTGCGAAGAGAACCCGAAAAAGGGGGCGCTGCTGCGCAAGATCGCCGAAGATCCGCCTCGGTTCGTCACCTCGACCGCCTTGATCATGCTTGTGGCCCGAGTCGCTGCGACCGTTTTGATCACTTCACTTTTCGTCAGGCATGCCGTACCGTTCGCCGAAGCTTTTGCCATCCTGGTTATGAGTTTCGTCCTGTTCCAGATGGCTGAGATAGCTCCGCGGACATGGGTTCTGGAACGACTCGATCGGGTGTTGTTGATCTCAGCTCGACCTGTGTATCTGCTGGGTACCGCGCTGCGCCCCCTCTCGGTTCTATTGCTGAACATCAGCAGAGTATTTCTGTTGATTTTGCCTGGGCGAGGCCTGAAACGTGGTCCATTGACCTCCGAGGAAGAGATCAAATCGATACTTGATGTGGCTGAGTCCGAGGAAGTTATCGAGCCGTCCGAGCGCGACATGATCCACTCGATCTTCGAGTTTGGCGATACCGTCGTTCGCGAAGTGATGGTGCCGCGTCCAGACATGATCTGCGTAGAAGAGAAAGCGAGCTTGAACGAGGTGCTCGATCTCACTATCCGCAACGGTTTATCTAGGATGCCCGTCATCAGCGAGAACATCGACAACGTGACAGGCATCATCTATGCCAAGGACGTTGTTAAGCGGTTGCAAGCGAAATCGAAGGTGCGCCGCACATCTGAAGTCGCCCGTGAGCCCTCGTTCGTTCCGGAGACAAAGAAGGTATCTGCTCTTCTCAGCGAGATGCAGAAGACAAAGAATCATATGGTCATAGTTGTCGATGAGTACGGAGGAACCGCGGGGCTGGTGACCATGGAGGATCTACTCGAAGAGATCGTTGGCGAAATATCCGACGAATACGATCGTGATGAACCTAGTGTCGTCAAACTGGATGACCAAACGTTTCGCATGAACGCAAGGGTCGCCGTGAGTGAAGTCAACGAGTTGCTTAGTTCAGAACTTCCTCACGAAGAATGGGATTCTGTCGGGGGATTGGTAGCTGGTCAGTTGGGGCGAGTACCTTTTGAAGGCGAGTTGGTCGCCTTGCAAGGCATCGAGTTCGAAGTTGAAAAGATGAAGGGCCGCCGCATCGAACGACTTCTTGTTCGTCGTGTTTAAGTCAGGTTTCGTTGCGCTCGTAGGTAGACCCAATGTTGGCAAGTCGAGCTTGTTGAACGCGCTGGTTAAGCAAAAGATAGCCATCTGTTCGAATAAACCCCAAACCACCCGCAATGCCATCAGGGGGATAGTCACGACCGAGGAGCAGCAGATCATCTTTGTTGACACTCCTGGCATGCACAAGCCCAAGTCTTTGTTGGGCGAACGAATGAATTCCACGATCCATAGAACACTCGCGGAGGTCGACGCGATAGTGATGATGCTCGATGCCACTGATACGTTTGGTGGGGGCGACAAGTTCGTCATCGAAAGGGTCCAGCAGGTAGACACTCCAACCGTCTGCGTTATCAACAAGGCAGACAAGGTGCTGCCCCCTCGCCTTCTGGAACAGATAACCAATGCCGCAGTACTGGGCAAATGGGTCGATGTGCTTACCACCTCCGCCACGAGGCAAACGGGCCTGGGCGACCTGATATCCACCTTGGCAACTCT
>JBDSRR010000145.1:0-4430 GCA_039929185.1 Actinomycetota bacterium | reverse complement strand
CCCGTACAGCCGCGTGTGGTCGGGCCAGTTTGTGTAGGAGACCCTCAACCCCGGGGGCCAGCTGATTGCGATGCCTATAGTGAGGACTAGGATCATGAACCCGCGAGCGGCTTTGACTCGGCGGGTTGGGAGGCTCCTTAGCGGCATCAGCATCGCCATCGCTGCGATTCCCAGGGGAACTGCCGGCGATGGATAGCTCCCATAAGCGTAGTTGGGGCGCATCTCCACCCAGACCCCTAGGGCGAAAAGTCCCACACCGATCACGGCAAGATGGGCTGGACCCCGGACTTTCCAAGATCGCGCCTTTGCGACGATCAAGCCGATGGCCGCAAAAGGGGTAATCAAGTTGCCTATTATCAGAACCAGATCATCGCCAGTCCAAGGCCGCCCCGAGAAGGGGCGCATCAGCGCGGCGATGGTAGATGTCCATCTCGGCGTTTGGCCGCGGCAGCCGATCTTCGGATAAAGCTCGAACGGATACCTGAAGAAGTTTTCTACTAAGGCTTGCCCTGGGACGAAGACGAGCAGGTACACGATGAAACCCAAAGCTGGAGCGATCCCCGCCACAAGGGCCCAGCGCAGCGTCGTTGTCTCAATCCGGCCGCGCAGAAAGAGCCACGCGAAGGCCATGAAGCCCAGGGCCAATAGCGAGAACTCCCAACGGCCAAGAAAGGAGCATCCGATAAGGAAAGTCCCTAGCGGCATCCATCGGTTTGGTTTCGTGCCTTGTCTTGGATGAAGAAAGTGAAGTCCCCAAGCGACCAGAGCCAGGGCGCGAACCAGATGGAACTGGGGGATCGGTATGGTCGCGAAGAAGCAAGACGCGGCAAGGGCAATGGGTGTCCCGGAGTACCGTTGCATCAGCTTGAAGATGCCCACAACCAACAGGGCAAGGACGACTAAGTTCGCAAGCCGGTAGGCCACAACCGTCCGGCCGGCGACCAGGTCGACGATCGGTCCCATCACGCTGGTGCCAGGACCGTAAAGGGTCCAGAAATCTCTGTAGGGGAGACGCTTCAGACTCGAAAAGCGCGCCATCGTAAGGAAAAGTCCCTCGTCATATATGTTCAACGGTGCCCGCAGTGAGTGCGCCCATTCTTGTCTTGCCGGTGCTCCAGCCGCGGTGACGATTACCGGTATAATCCACGCCCAGCGGGAGAACCACCCGACTCTCCCGCGCTTTCGATCAACACTCTGGGTGTCATCAGACATCGTCTGGCTCAAGTCGGGATCATGGAAAGGCATTAGATATGGCGAAGATTCTAGTCACAGGTAACCAAGGAACCCTCGGTCGTCCGTTGGTTCAAGAACTCCGCGCTCGCGGGCACCACGTGTGGGGAACTGACCTTAAGCATGAAGCCGACCCCCAAAGTATGCGGGCAGACATCCGTTCTTACCGGCAGGTCGAGAGAGTTCTTAAGGAAGGTTTCGACTTCGTCTTTCATCTAGCTGCCGAATTCGGACGGATGAACGGTGAGGAGTACTACGAGACCTTGTGGCAGACGAATGTCATCGGAACTCGGCACATCCTTGAGCTGCAGAAAGAGTTGGGTTTCCAGTTGATCTTCGCTAGCTCCAGCGAGATCTACGGAGATGTCCATGAGCCGATCCTACACGAGGACGTACCTCTCAATCGCTCGATCATCCAACACAACGACTACGCGTTGACGAAGTGGGTCAACGAAGTCCAGATCATGAACTTCGAGAAGCGTTTCGGTAGTCAGGTCATGCGCCTGCGATTCTTCAACGCCTATGGCCCAGGTGAGCATTACCATAGCTACCGCAGCGTCGTCGCTCTATTCGCGTATCGTGCACTTCATCAGATTCCTTATCAGGTCTACGAGGGGTATCACCGAGTCTTCATGTACATCGATGATTTCGTGCCGACATTGGCCAACTCTATCGAGAGGTTTCTTCCCGGCGAGGTCGTCAATATCGGCGGAACTGAATACCGCAGCGTGAAAGAGCTTTCTGACTTGGTCATCAAAACTGCCGGGGCCGATGACAGTCTCGTCGAGTACCTTCCGGAGGACAAACACAACATCTTGAACAAGCGTCCTGATATCACGAAGGCACAGAAGCTACTCGATCACAACCCAACGATCTCTCTTGAGGAGGGCGTGCCTTTGACGGTTGATTGGATGAAGCAGACCTACGGGCTCGTGAACGCATGACCCAAGGCATGACCCAAGGCATGACCGAGGGCAGCGTCGATCTGAGTCTAATCATCCCGTGTCTCAACGAAGAGCAGAACGTCTGGATGCTTGTCCAGCACTTGGATGAACTGCTCGACGACTACGGGATCGCTGCTGAGATTTTGATAGTCGACGACTGTTCGGACGACTACACCTTCCGCGAGGCTTATCGGCTGGAAGCGAAGTTCCCCCGCGTGCGAGCCTTGCACAAAGGGCTGCCGCGAGGCATCGGTAATGCCATCATGTTCGGCGTCGATCATGCAGTGGGCGGGACGGGCGTGGTAGTGATGGGAGACCTGGTCGACCCGCTCGAGGCGCTTCCCGACATGCATCGTAAGATCCGCGAGGGCTTCCACCTGTGTTTGATATCGAGATACGCGCGACCCGAGGATTCGCGTTCGATCCCGACGACTTATCGCTTTTACCAATGGTGCTTCCGCAGAGCGTTGAAGTGGATGGTCGGCATGAACGTCAAGGACTCCACTTATGCGTTCCGGGCTTTCGATCTCGACTTCATCCGTTCCTTGAAGCTCAACTCCTCGGGATTCGAGATTTCCCCGGAGATGACCATCAAGAGCTACCTGGCGGGAGGAAGGATCACTAATCTCCCCGGCCGTCAGGGCAAAAGGCTCCACGGCGAGTCAAAGTTCGCTTTCTCGCGAGAAGGCTGGGGTTACGCGAAGGTCTTGTTTGCCGGTCTGGGTCAGCGTTTGAGCCGCCGGTCACAACCGGGCTCTTTCACGCCGTCTATGAGCAGCGAACCAGTTGGCGGTCAAGTAGAGGCACGTTGAAAGTTGCTCTTGTCGTAGGGGCTCGCCCCAACTTCATGAAGATAGCGCCGCTGGCTTTGGCGCTGCGGGCCTATCCAGGGATCGATCTGCGTCTCGTGCACACTCAACAGCACTACGATCGGACCCTCTCAGACGTCTTCTTCGACGAACTACCGCTGCCAGCGCCGGATGCAGTCCTCGGAGTCGGTTCAGGCGAACTAGCGGATCAAGTGGCGACGTGTCTTACCCGCTTCGCTGACTACCTGCGGATCGACCCCCCAGATGCGGTTGTTGTCCCGGGTGACGTCAATTCCACACTGGCGTGCGCGCTTGCCGCGGCCCAGATGGGTATCCCCGTGATCCACGTCGAGGCAGGCCTTCGCAGCTTCGACCGAGGGATGCCTGAAGAGATCAATCGCCGGGCGGTGGATCACCTTTCAGACGTTCTTCTTACTCACTCACCCGAGGCCGACCGCAATCTTATCAGTGAGGGTCTGGGCGACCGCCACATCCACCTGGTTGGAAATCTCATGATCGACTCGCTGGTTCGTGTGCTTCACAGGCTCGACGACACCATCGCCCGAGAAAAGTTCGGTCTGCCTGGAAGCTACCTGCTCGTCACGCTTCATCGGCCCTCTAATGTCGACGACGTAACCAACGTGGATAGCATTGTTTCGCAGCTACAGTCGGTCAGCTTGCCGGTTCTGTTCGTGATGCATCCCAGAGCAGAGCAGGTGCTCGACAAGATAGACGCCTCGACGCGTCTTGCCCGCAACGGTGGAAAGTTGATCCCACCCGTTGGGTATGTCGATTTCCTTTCCCTTCAGTTGGGTGCGACCGGAGTTCTCACCGACTCAGGTGGCGTTCAAGAAGAGTCGACCTATCTCGGCGTTGCCTGCCTAACCTTCCGGGATAACACGGAACGGCCGATCACGATTACGGAAGGTACGAACCGGTTGATCGGTTCTGATCCGGACGACATCGCGCCGGCGGTCTCGACGCTACCTGAACGGCGAGGTATCGCGGAGATGGCCCCTAGGTATTGGGATGGCCAAGCCGGATCTCGAGCGGCGCAAATCGTCACAGAGTTTCTTTCTCAGCGCTGACCGGTGCGCTGACCGGTGCGCTGACCGGTTGTGCCGTGTCCTAGCGGATCAATTGCCCGGTTGGGTGCAGGTCGGCCTCGGGTTGTGAAACAGACTTCACGTTAGCGGCATTGAAGCCAAGCGCGCCGAATGCCGTCATGCTCTCGACCATACGTTTGAAGCCATCTGAGATGACGAATATTCCCCCGGTGGGCGTGCGGATGACGATACCGTCGCGGAAACCGATCGGGGGCCCTGGGGTGTAACGCGTGATTTCCGCCGAGGGAACCGAAACCACCCGGCTCCATCTGATGCGGCTGTCGAAGACGGTGGGGCTGGGCACATGTCGGCGCATCCCCTTCTCGACGTTGAACACGTTG
>JBDSRR010000144.1:0-10158 GCA_039929185.1 Actinomycetota bacterium | reverse complement strand
GAGCCCGCAGCAGAAGCCGAGCCCGCAGCAGAAGCCGAGCCCGCAGCAGAAGCCGAGCCCGCAGCAGAAGCCGAGCCCGCAGCAGAAGCCGAGCCCGCAGCAGAAGCCGAGCCCGCACCAACCATGTCAGAACCAAACGAACAGGAGGCAACAAATGGCAACTAAGCTTTCATCTGATGAACTTCTCGACGCGATCGGCGAGATGACCGTCCTCGAACTTTCTGAGTTCGTAAAGACATTCGAAGACAAGTTCGGTGTAACCGCCGCGGTTCCCATGGCTATGGGTGCCCCGATGGCCGGTGGAGCTGGCGGGGGCGAAGCCGCTGCTGCTGAAGAAGAGAAGGACGAGTTCGATGTTGTCTTGACTGGCGCTGGTGAGAAGAAGATCCAGGTCATCAAGGAAGTACGTGCCCTGACAAGCCTCGGTTTGAAGGAAGCCAAGGACTTGGTAGACGGTGCCCCGAAGGCAGTGCTTGAGAAGGTAAGTAAAGAAGTCGCTGACAAAGCCAAGGCTCAACTCGAAGAGGCTGGGGCGTCAGTAGAACTCAAATAACCGTTTCCACGAAACAGGAGGTATTGAATTGACCGAGACCCTGGAGCTTCCTCGATGGGACATGTCCGTGGTGTTTCCATCATTGGATTCACCCGAATTCGAAACTGAATTCAAAGCTGTCATCGACGCGGTTAGAAGTTTGAAGGACCTATTCGACCGCAACGGTGTTCGCAAAACCGATGACTCCTCGGTCGACGTCGCCACCTTTGATGAGGTTCTTGGTCAGCAGAATCAACTGAGCGAGCGTGTACGAACTCTTGGCGCTTACGTCTCTTCCTTCATTACCACCGATTCTCGTGATGACTATGCGCAGGGCAAGATCTCTGAACTCCAAGGTGAGTTGATCGTTCTAACGAAACTCGGAAAGCGATTCGAGGCATGGGTTGGCTCTCTTGACGTAGAAAAGCTGATATCCGAGTCGGCACTTGCCTCTGATCACGCTTTCGTGTTGCGTAAAGCCAAGAGGTCTTCCGAACATCTGATGCCCGAAGGCGAAGAGGACTTAGCGGCCGACTTGAGCCTTTCTGGCTCACTGCCATGGTCGCGCCTTCATAACAACGTTGCATCACGGCTGCTTGTCGATGTTGAAAAGCCCAGCGGAGCGGAAACGCTGCCGATGAGTGCGGTACGCGCACTTGCGCATGATCCTGATGCTTCCGTGCGCCAGGCTGCATTCAAGGCTGAACTGAAGGCATGGGAAACAGTCTCCGTTCCGCTTGCAGCGGCCATGAACAGCATCAAAGGCACAGCGAATACTCTGAACCAGCGCCGCGGCTGGGCTGATTCGTTGGAGCCAGCTTTGTTCAATAACAACATCGACCGCGAGATCCTCGAAGCAATGCAGTCGGCCTGCACCGAATCCTTCCCAGACTTCCGTAGGTATCTGAAGGCGAAGGCTTCGCTTCTCGGCAAGCCGACGATGGCCTTTTGGGACCTTTTTGCGCCGGTGGGCGGCGCTGAGTCGAGCAGGCGTTGGGATTACGATGACGCCAAGGAGTTCATCGTTTCTCAGTTCGCAACGTTTTCAGATCGACTATCCGGACTAGCCGACCGCGCCTTCAAAGAAAACTGGGTAGATGTTTCCCCGCGCCTCGGCAAGACGGACGGTGCTTTCTGCATGGGCTTGCGGGGAGAAGAATCGCGAGTTCTTTTGAACTTCGAACCCTCGTTCGACAGCGTCGGAACCTTGGCCCACGAATTAGGTCACGCGTATCACAACCTGAACCTTGCTAAGCGAACCCCTGCGCAACGCGCAACACCGATGGCGCTGGCAGAGACTGCAAGCATCTTCTGTCAAACGATAATCACGAATGCAGTCTTGGTCGATGCCAGTGATGAAGAGAAGCTCTCTATCCTGGAAAACGACCTGCAGGATGCTTGCCAGGTAACCGTTGACATCCACAGTCGTTTCATTTTCGAAAAGTCCGTGTTCGAAGGTCGCGAGCGTCGTGAACTGTCAGTCGAAGAGTTGTGCAACAACATGCTCGATGCGCAAAAGCAGACCTATGGCGACGGTCTCGATCCTGATGAATTGCATCCATACATGTGGGCAATGAAGCCCCATTACTATGGAAGTTCTTATTACAACTGGCCCTACACGTTCGGCTTGCTCTTTGGCCTTGGGCTTTACGCTCAGTTTGGTCAAGACCCAGATAAGTTCCGTGGGGGATATGACGACTTGCTTTCTTCGACTGGTCTTGCTGATGCGGCCGAGTTAGGTAAACGCTTCGAAATCGATTTTCGGTCGCCTGACTTCTGGCGATCAAGCTTGGACGTGATCCGCGAAAGAGTGGTTGAGTTCGAAACGCTCGCTAAGCGTTTCGCGCCGGGGGCCTAGCTAAGCCTTAGGATCGAGAGGTCACAGGCTAGACGGGGGTCGTAGCCCTTGCAACCAATCAGTTGATCCGAAAGGTCGTGTCAGCCGGGGGGTTGGCGAACTCTTCTTTGATGCGGTCGAAGGCCCCCTCTGTCGTGGCTAGGTCGATGATGCTCCAGGCCATCGCCTTGGCGGCGTCCAAGATGGCCTTGTCCCCGGCTGGCGAAATGGTGTGGTCGGCAAACTCCGCTTGATGATTGACTGCTGGCAAAGAGTCGATTCCCATAACCGGATGGATCGAGGGGACAACCGCGCTGATGTTGCCCATGTCGGTAGAACCAGCGAAAGCTTCGACCATCGACCGGGGAACCGCCGTGCGCCCAAGTGCCTCGATGTTGGATCCATAAAAAGAGCCGAGCGTCGGGTTGTTGCGCACGACGTCATAAGGATGTCCCTGCCAATCAAGCTCCACCTCACACCCCGTTCCGAGGGCACCAGCCTCGAAGCACTTGGCGACGCGTGTCTTCAAGGGTTCCAATTCTTCGAGATTGCGTGCACGCAGGAAATAGCGTGCTTTGGTGAGTTTAGGAACGATATTTGGGGCGTCGCCTCCGTGGGTCACGATCCCGTGGATCCGCTGCGTTGGTTCGATGTGCTGACGCAGCGCCGCGATCGCGAAGTAAGCAAGGTTCATGGCATCAAGGGCGTTTAGTCCCTGCTGGGGGAATGCCGAGGCATGACTCTCCTTGCCGTGAAAAGCCACCTTTACTTGCGCCCAAGCCAAAGTGGGATAGTCCACCACATCGAGCGGTGCCGGGTGCACCATCATCGCTGCATCAACTCCATCGAAAGCACCGGCGTTTAGAAGCTCTATCTTGCCTCCGCCACTTTCTTCAGCGGGGGTCCCCAAGACGGTAACTCGAATGCCCAGGTCCTCGGCAATCTCAGAAAGAGCCAGACCCGCGCCAACGGCTGAAGTCCCGATGATGTTGTGCCCGCACGCATGACCGATCTCGGGAAGTGCATCGAATTCGGCGCAGATCACTACATGCGGACCACTGCTGCCGGTCGTCGCCGAGAAGGCGGTTTCGAGCCCATAAGCCTTTCGGCGAACCTGCATACCGCCCTCTTCCAACGCCGAAGTTAGCCACTCGGCTGCTTTCACCTCTTCGAAACCTAATTCCGGATCAGCGTGCATGTCATGAGAGATGCGTGTGAGAACTTGGGCATCTGCCTCGATGCGGGACGAAGCCGAAGCTTTGAAGTCAGTCATCGGACCCACTCTACTAAAGGGAAGCGGCATGTTTGGAAGTGGACTCGGGAAGGTAATAATGGTTACGGTTCACGGATCAAAGGAGGGCGATTGCGGTTCCGTCGTGGAGCAAGGCTGGATGCGTCTCAGGTGTCGGACCGTCGCGGCATGAGCCCGGTTGCCCTTGGCGGAGGCGGCATCGTCAGCGTGATTGCCCTTGTTATTTATCTACTCGGAGGAGGAGGCGGCGAGGAAGGAGGACCCGGGCCCATCAATCTCGGCCAAGGTGGAGCTGAACTGGCCGCTCAGTGTCAGACCGGTGAGGATGCTAATCAGCGGGACGATTGCCGTATCGTTGCAGTAGTCAACAGCGTCCAGGCCTATTGGACCGAATCATCTGACGGGTACCAGCAGGCAAAAACTGTTTTCTTCACAGATGCCACGAACACTGGATGCGGGAACGCAACTTCAGCGGTCGGCCCGTTCTATTGCCCCCTCGATCGCACGATTTACATAGACCTCGGGTTTTATGAGCAGCTGAGGACGAGATTCGGGGCAAAGGGTGGACCATTCGCCGAGGCTTACGTGATCGCTCATGAGTATGGGCACCACGTGCAGAACCTGATTGGCGTGCTTGATCGTTCAAGGGACGGACGAACCGGCCCGGGAAGTAGCGCCGTGAAAGTCGAGCTAATGGCGGACTGTCTTGCGGGGATGTGGGCCCAAGGGGCTTTGGAAACGGGGTTCATCGAGGAGCTTACGGACGACGACATTCGGGATGGACTAGATGCGGCCGCAGCGGTAGGCGATGACCGCATACAGGAAAAGGTTCAGGGACGCGTCGATCCCGAGGCGTGGACTCACGGCTCCGCCGAGGAGCGTCAGGCCGCCTTCAAGAGCGGATACGCTGCAGGGTCGCTCCAGGACTGCAATCCTTTCGCAGGCACCTAATGCACCCAAAGTCTTGACATCGGGACTTTCGCGGCCTACCCTCAATCCTCACAAACTGAATAAGGGCACGGGTTTCTTTAGTTCGCCCACTCGCCTTGACGGGTTAAACTACCCGTGCTACTCTCTCCATCCGTCTGTCCCCCACCCGTGTGCGTTCTGTCGCGCCTACATAAAGGAGAGTTTCGCTTGGCGATACGTCCGGCCTCCCGTGACCGTGTTTCATTCGCTCGTATCCCTGAAGTTCAGCAACTGCCCGACCTGATAGCAATCCAGCGTCAGTCCTTCGACTGGTTTTTGAGTGAAGGCCTGAAGGAAACCTTCCGCGATATTTCCCCGATCGAGGATTTCACTGGAAATCTGCAACTCGAACTCGGCGAGCACCGCTTCGAAGAGCCAAAACACTCATTCGAAGATTGCAAAGAAAAGGACATGACGTTCTCGTCTTCGCTTTTCGTCACTTCGCGCTTCATGAATAAAGAGACCGGCGAGATCAAAGAACAAACGGTCTTCATGGGCGACTTTCCGATGATGAGCAAGAAGGGAACCTTCGTCATCAATGGGACGGAACGTGTAGTTGTGTCTCAACTCGTTCGTTCTCCCGGGGTTTACTTTGGCCGCGAGCTCGACAAAACGTCTGACCGAGAGCTATTCAACGTCAAGGTTATACCTGCCCGTGGCGCTTGGTTGGAATTCGAGACCGACAAGAAAGACTTGGTAGCCGTCCGCATCGACCGCAAGCGCAAGCAGCACGTCACCGTGCTGCTAAAAGCCATGGGTTTGACTGTCGAAGAGATCGTAGATCTGTTCGAATCTGACTCGATCCGAGCGACGCTTGAAAAAGATCACATCGAGACCACCGAGGACGCGTTGGTCGATATCTACCGTAAATTGCGTCCGGGTGAACCCCCGACGCCGGAATCGGCACGTACTTTGCTCGAAAACCTTTACTTCAACTGGAAGCGCTACGACCTGGCTAAGGTCGGCCGATACAAGGTTGATAAAAAGCTGGGCCCGCTAGATCCGAAATTTGCGAAGGTTCTAAAGCGACTTCACGGAGAACTTCTTGCCCGCGAGAAGCCGGGGAAAGAAGCCTTCGAGCAGGAGCGGTGGAAGACGTTTTCGACCATCCAAAAAGACGAGATGGGCCCCCGCACGCCGGCGTACAAATCGGTGCTTGCCTATGAGGACATCTTCAAGACCATCGACTATCTGGTGAAGCTGCATAGAGGCGACGAAGGGTTCGAGGTCGATGACATCGACCATTTTGGTAATCGGCGTATCCGCTCCGTTGGGGAGTTGATCCAGAACCAGGTCCGCATCGGTTTGTCTCGCATGGAGCGTGTCGTCAGAGAGCGCATGACCACCCAAGACGTCGAGGCAATCACCCCTCAAACACTTATCAATATCCGTCCGGTAGTGGCGTCGATAAAGGAATTCTTCGGCACGTCACAGCTATCGCAGTTCATGGACCAAGTGAACCCGTTGTCGGGTCTTACGCATAAGCACCGTCTTTCGGCCCTTGGACCGGGAGGCTTGTCCCGTGAGCGGGCGGGTTTCGAAGTTCGAGACGTCCACCCCAGTCATTACGGGCGCATGTGTCCTATCGAAACTCCCGAAGGTCCAAACATCGGCCTGATCGGCAGCCTTGCGACATTCGCTCGCATCAACGAATTCGGCTTCATCGAAACTCCTTACCGACTCGTTGAGAAGGGCCGTGTGACCGACAAGGTCAAGTATGTGACTGCCGACGAAGAAGACCGTCACGTGATCGCGCAGGCCAACTCACCTTTGGACTCCGATGGCCACTTCACCGAAGATCACGTGCTCGTGCGTCGCAAGGGCGGCGAGGTCGACTTCGTAGAACCAGCCGAGGTCGACTTCATGGACGTTTCTCCAAAACAGATCGTCTCGGTGGGAACCGCTCTCATCCCCTTCCTTGAACACGATGACGCCAACAGGGCGCTTATGGGTGCCAACATGCAGAAGCAGGCAGTGCCGCTGCTCCGTCCCGAGGCCCCGTTCATTGGAACCGGCCTCGAAGTGCGAGCGGCCGTCGATGCTGGCGAGGTCATAGTTGCCGAGGAGGCAGGCGTTGTCGAAGAGGTTTGTGCTGACTACATCATTGTTAAGCACGATGATGGCAATCGCAGGCACTATCGCGTCCACAAGTTCCATCGTTCGAATCAATCAACGGCGATCAACCAGAAGCCCATCGTTGTTGAGAACGAGAAGGTGAAAAAGGGGCAGGTTCTGGCTGATGGCCCCTCGACCGACCTGGGCGAACTCGCCCTTGGCAAAAATCTACTCGTTGCTTTCATGCCATGGCGTGGTCACAACTTTGAGGACGCGATCATCTTGTCGCAGCGCTTGGTTCGTGACGATGTTTTGACGTCTGTCCATATCGAAGAGCATGAGGTTGATGCCCGTGACACCAAGTTGGGGGCCGAAGAGATAACTCGAGATATCCCCAATGTTGGTGAGGAAATCTTGAAGGACCTAGATGACCGAGGCATCATCCGCGTGGGGGCCGAGGTTGGTCCTGGCGATGTTCTTGTGGGTAAAGTGACTCCCAAAGGTGAAACCGAACTGACCCCAGAGGAACGGCTTTTGCGGGCGATCTTCGGTGAGAAGGCCCGCGAAGTGCGAGACACTTCGCTAAAGGTTCCGAGTGGCGAAACCGGCAAGGTGATCGACGTCCGCGTCTTCACTCGCGAAGATGGCGACGAACTTCCTCCTGGCGTTAATCAGTTGGTAAAGGTTCAACTTGCTCAGATGCGCAAGATCCAAGAAGGCGACAAACTTGCTGGCCGACACGGCAACAAGGGCGTCATCTCAAAGATCCTTCCCATCGAAGACATGCCGTTCCTTGCTGACGGAACCCCGGTCGACATCATCTTGAATCCACTCGGCGTACCTTCACGGATGAACCTGGGACAGGTACTTGAGACTCACCTTGGGTGGGCGGCCAAGAAGGGGTGGACCGCGAAAGTAACCGAGGGCTACTCAGCTAATGGCAGTGGCAACGGCAATGGCGATAAAACCCATTGGGTTTCCAGCCCGGTATTCGACGGTGCCCGCGAGTCAGACATCGATGAAGCGCTTGCCAACATCCATCGTGAAGAAGGCGATGTTGAATTGGTCGGCACAGACGGCAAGGCTCAGTTGTATGACGGCCGCGGGGGAGACCCATTCGATGCTCGGATAACTGTCGGGTACGTCTACATCTTGAAACTGTCGCATCTTGTCGACGACAAGATCCATGCAAGGTCGACAGGGCCTTACTCGATGATTACCCAGCAGCCGCTTGGTGGAAAGGCTCAGTTTGGTGGGCAGCGTTTCGGCGAGATGGAAGTTTGGGCTCTCGAAGCCTATGGAGCGGCGTTTGCGCTGCAAGAACTTCTGACCATCAAGTCCGACGATGTCCTTGGACGCGTGAAGGTGTACGAGGCCATCGTTAAGGGCGAGAACATCCCTGAGCCTGGTATCCCCGAATCGTTCAAGGTTCTTATCAAAGAGATGCAGTCGCTTTGTCTGAACGTCGAGGTTTTGTCTGCTGAAGGCAAAGAGATCGAAATGAAAGAGATCGACGAAGACGTTTATCGCACCGCAGAAGAATTGGGGATCGACCTTTCTCGTCGTGAACCTGCCAGTGCCGACTTTGAAGTCAACTAGACGAAAGGCTTGAACACCAGATGATTGACGTCAACTACTTCGACGAACTTCGTATCGGCCTCGCCAGTGCCGACCAAATCCGCATGTGGTCAAACGGTGAGGTAAAGAAACCTGAAACCATCAACTACCGCACCTTGAAGCCCGAGAAAGACGGGCTCTTCTGCGAGCGAATCTTCGGTCCCACCAAGGACTGGGAGTGCTACTGCGGAAAATACAAGCGCGTTCGATTCAAAGGGATCATCTGCGAACGGTGCGGCGTCGAAGTCACTCGTTCTAAGGTTCGCCGTGAGCGGATGGGCCATGTAGAACTAGCGGCGCCTGTTACTCACATCTGGTATTTCAAGGGCGTCCCTTCAAGGCTTGGTTACCTGCTCGACCTTGCTCCCAAGGATCTCGAGAAGGTCATCTATTTCGCGTCGTACTTGATTACCGACGTAAACGAGACGAAGCGCTCAGCCGACTTCGCGACGCTTGAAACTCACACTCAAAAGGATCTTCAACAGATCCGTGACGATGCCGAAGCCCGTCGTACCAAACTTCTAGATTCGCTCGCGCAAACGTTGAGCGAGCTAGAGAAGCGAAAGGCAAAGGCTGCCGAGGTCAACAAAGCCCGCAAGGACGTTGAGCGTCAGATCAAAGACCTAGACACTCGGCTTGACCGCGAGACCGCTCTCATCGAAGAGACTTGGAATGTTTTCCGGACCCTTCTTCCGCGTCAATTGGTGGACAACGAGATCATCTGGCGTGAGCTGCGCGACCGATTCGGTGACTATTTCAAGGGGGGCATGGGGGCCGAATCAATCAAAGAATTGATGCACGGCCTCAACCTTCGCGAGGAAGAAGAGCGACTGCAAGAGATCGTCCGTACGGGCAAGGGTGCCAAGAAAGCAAGGGCCGTAAAGCGCCTGAAGGTTATCTCGCCATTTACGGTTGAGGGTTCGCGCAATTCGCCTATGGGTATGGTTTTGGACTCGGTACCTGTCATTCCGCCAGACCTTCGACCCATGGTCCAGTTGGACGGTGGACGTTTTGCTACCTCCGACTTAAACGACCTTTACAGGCGAGTCATCAACCGCAACAACCGGTTGAAGCGCCTTTTAGACTTGGGTGCTCCGGAAATCATCGTCAATAACGAAAAGCGCATGCTCCAAGAAGCCGTCGATGCGTTGTTCGACAATGGTCGCCGTGGCCGCCCGGTCACCGGGCCAGGTAACCGACCGCTCAAGTCGCTTTCAGACATGTTGAAGGGCAAGCAGGGTCGTTTCCGTCAGAACCTGCTCGGCAAGCGTGTTGACTACTCTGGTCGTTCCGTCATCGTTGTTGGGCCAGAGTTGAAACTTCATCAATGTGGCCTGCCCAAACAGATGGCTTTGGAATTGTTCAAGCCATTCGTCATGAAGCGCTTGGTTGATCTTGGCCATTCGCAAAACATCAAGAGCGCCAAGCGCATGGTGGAGCGTTCGCGCCCTGCAGTTTGGGACGTTCTTGAAGAAGTCATCCATGACCATCCTGTCATGCTGAACCGCGCACCCACCCTTCACCGACTCGGCATCCAGGCCTTCGAGCCGATCTTGGTTGAGGGCAAGGCCATCAACCTGCATCCGCTTGTCTGTACGGCATTCAACGCTGACTTTGACGGAGACCAGATGGCCGTGCATGTACCGCTTTCTGCTGAAGCTCAAGCTGAGGCGCGACTTTTGATGCTTTCGACGAACAACATCTTGTCTCCGGCGCACGGCACACCGATCGTGACACCAACGCAAGACATGGTGCTCGGCACTTATTATTTGAGCATCGATCGCGACGGTCAAAAGGGCGAAGGACTGGTGTTTTCGTCGATCAACGAAGCGATCATGGCTTACGACTTCAATCGAGTGTCCTTACAGGCCAAGATCAAAGTCAAGCTCATCGGTA
>JBDSRR010000143.1:0-2569 GCA_039929185.1 Actinomycetota bacterium | reverse complement strand
CAGATCGCCTCATGGGGAAGAACGGTTTCGTCACTCCGGGTTGCTTGTTGCACTCCAGCTGAACGTGGCGATCTCGGGGACGAATAGCTCCCGCGCAACAGTAAGGAAAGCATGTCGGATCGGATCGGTCTTGATGGACCGATCCTTCACCAGTTGCGCCACGAGTTCTTTACGAAGGGTTATCGAGTTTTTGGCCACTCAGCCCAGCATGCCCTTAAGGAGTGAATCTAGTTCTGCGTGATGACTAGGGGTAGCGAAGTCAAGCATGATGTTGGACTCCAGGATGTGCTCATCGACCTTGCCATCGGCGCGCACATAAACGACTGGGTGAAGGTCCCCTTCTTCGTCGTTGAAAACAGTAACCGCGACGCCGTCAGGTGCTGCTTCGTCGACGAAGTGAGCGAGTGGAACTATCCCTTCATCGAAGATCCCAAGTTCTTTGTCGATGGTGACAGACCGCGCCAGCAGGGCACGTTGATGCCAGAGTTCCGGGGCATGGGATGCCTCTTCTAACAGGTAGGGCGTTACGTCACCAGGCTTCAGTGACGGCCGTTGCGGGGTGTATCCAAAATGGATTTTGGCTATCTGCTGAGCGACGAGGCGCGAGCTGTACCTAAAGCCGTGAACGGCACCGGGACCGTAGCCACGGATGCCTCTCGCTCCCTGAGTGATCGAGCCACTGAAATAGATCCCAGGTACCGCGGGGCATGCCCAGAACGGGTTCTGAACGGGCAGCTTGCCGCCACGCGAGATCGTTTCGACTCCGAGGTCTGGAAGATCCAGCATGGGAGTAGCCACTCCGGTTGCTGCTACAACTTCGTCAAATTCGACCTGCATATCCCAGGGCTTCCTCGTGCCTTTGAGACAAACAAGGAGTCGCGAACCTACCCGCTCGATCCGCTCAGTGGCTGCGTCAAGGACCGTAACCGTGCGCCCGGAGATAGCGTGGTCTTCAAGCGGCTGCATGTACCGCGCTCTGATGCCCGCCAAAGAATGAGTGACCACAGAGGGCGGCGCCTCACCTGGTGAGGACAGAACGATCTGACTTGCCCAAGGCAATAGCCCGTCGGCGATCTCAAACGCAGCAGTTCCTTTTCCAATGATGTAGATGCTCTTGCCCGCATACTCCTGTGGCGCTTTCAGTTCCATGGAATGAACGACTTCTTCGATACCAGGAATTGTTGGCGGCTTCCACGGTTCTGTCACTCCCACCGCGAACACGACTGCCTTGCAGCGATATTCACCGTCTGATGTTTCAAGCACGAAGGTCCCGTCATCGGCGCGCCGGGTCTTTTGCCAGGAGCATCCGTATCGAACGGGGACATGGGCATTTGTGAATGCGGCTAACGACTGCTCCATCTCTGCTCTCGTGGGAAACTCAGATGCCCCGTTCATGAAGTCCACTATGGATATGTGATCTTGGGGGTCATCGACTAGCAGACTGTTCCAGTCGTACCATTCGCCTTCCCGTGACCCTTTTGGAGTGGGCGCGTTGGGCTTTGTCCAACTGATCAGCCTGTCGAATATCGGGTACTGACGGAACATTCCGCCGGGCCCTTCGTCTCGCGAGATGACAGCGTGGGCGATGCCCAATCGCTTCAGGCTATAACTGGTCTGCAGCCCTCCTGGCCCACTGCCTACGACCATCACTGGGTAGCTGCCTGGTGGGAATGGGGGCTCGGTTAGTTTCGCCACTCGATTTCCTGCAGCCTGCGTGCCTCGGCTTCGAGAACGCGATACATGACCGCAGGATGCGCGGTAAGGAAACCTCGAACTTCGTTGCCCGGCAGTGTCATGCAACGCAGCGTTGTTGTGGCGACAACATCGGCGGTTACGGGTTTGCCGAGCAGTATCGCGATCTCACCGAAGAAGTCGCCTTGCGAAAGTCTTCCGCGTTCTATTCCATGGATCAGTACGGATGCTTCACCGCTGATGATCACGTAGAAGCTAGGACTTGAGAACCCCTGTCGCAATACGCGTTGGCCCTCTTGAAATGAGACTTCTTCAAATGCCTGTACAGCTGCCTCTAGCTGAGGATGAGATAGGTCTGAAAATGGCGTTAGTCGCGCCATCACGTCGACCAGATCAAGACCCGGACTCATAGCCTTTGTATCAGCCCTTCCAGGTGGATGTCGGCAGTGGCTGGCCTGGACCTATTAGTTCTTCGATCCGGCTGATCAACTTCTCGGGCTCGAATGGTTTTGGAAAGATGTTGTCTAGACCCAACAATGACTCTAGCGTTTCAAACGCATCCTGCTTGGCGCTAACGACGACGACGGGAGTTGCCAGCAGGCTCTTATCTGCCAACATCTGACGGATGAACCACTCTCCGTCGACACCGGGCATCATCAGGTCAAGAACCACAAGATCGGGCTTGCGATCGCGGGCAGCTTGAAGTGCTTCTGCGCCATCTGTGGCTTCAAGCGTTCGGTACCCTTCTGATTCGAGTACCACCCGAAGAAGATCGCGAACCGATCGATGATCCTCAACTATCAATATGAGTGGAGTGGTCATGAGCTCAAGCCTATCTGCTCCGCCGGATTTCGTTCAGGTCAAACAGATTCGGGAG
>JBDSRR010000142.1:0-9008 GCA_039929185.1 Actinomycetota bacterium | reverse complement strand
CAAAGAAAGGAGATCTTGTCTCCAATCTTGCGCCGTGGCTTCCGATGCACTCGCCCTATGGCATCGCCGGCGAAGATCGCCGTGAGCTTGCCATCAAGCTTAGATTCGCCCTCACCTCGGCCAACGCGACCAACTACCTCCAAAGCAACACCGTCATCTTCATAGCTCTTATCGCGTTGCCCTCGCATCCGTCGTTCGCAATTACCTTCTTCGCGAGCGCGCCTACCCAAATGAGGTGCCCGCATGAGGATTGCTTCTTCGGTGCTTGGGACTCTTTCGAGCCTGAGTTGCGGCTGGTTTCGGAGGCTTCCGGAACCTGCGGCCGTGCTTGGGCGTTCTTGCCTGCGGCTGGTTCTGAATTGCTCCAGGAACCGCCTTGGGCCTGTGCCCGGATCTGGGGCGCGAAAGCAACATCGACCATATCTACCGCTTGGCCTTTGAGGCGGCGCGGCTTTAGTGGTCTAGAAGCTGTCGTGCTCCTACTTCTGTTCATCATTTTCTCCATCTACTTAGGAAAGGACAAAAAAGGGTCGTTTTTGGACACTAATCGCCAAGATTTCTGGTCCGACACTTCTCCGACGCGAGTCCGACGCTTTTGCTTCAATCGTTTTCCTCCTACTAAGAAAGGGGGCGCGAAGGGCCGATTTGTAACAGGAATTCTGAAAGTTTTTGGGGAGGTACAAGTGTGACGTTGGTGTGACGCGGGTCCTCCACGCCTAAACAGAGCCGGGTCCGACGTTGGTCCGACGCGTCGGTGTTGTCTTAGTTGTTTTTTCACCTCACTACTACAAACAGGATTTAGGGGGTTTTTGTCGACGAGGAAGGCGAAGAACTTGCGCGGGTGGGAGACTTTTCTGCGCGGGTGACGCCTACCCGCGCATTCACCCGCGCGTACTCAAAGCAACTGGCACACGCGGCCCGGCTGATTAAGGGTGACGCGGATGGGGACCTCCGCGCTGGGCCTGCGGGCAGTGGGTGGCCGTCTTGCTCGACGTCATAACCGACAATCGCAATAGCGCGGCCGCCGAGGTGTGCAAGATCTTTACCAGGTCGCGAATAAATCTTTGGGACATTCGGATACAAACCCATACAAACCGGACTCTCTATTCTTCTCGGCTTGCAGGAGTTCGGTTCGGTACGTCGAATGTATATTCCATACCGAGTCCAGGGGGGTCCGCATTGTCTTTAATCGTTTCCGCCGCGCGCACGACTTCGCGTCGCGCAGTGCAGAGATGCTCCATCGTGCTCATTTTGTTCTTGTCTTCGTCATTGCTGACTACCGATGGCACGTTTAGCCGAGCAAACGCTGCATCTGCGACCGGGCTGACTGCCGCTAAACAAGAGTTCAAGCCTGACTTTGCTTCCTCCACCGAACGCGGTGTCGGCCTTCGTTATCGTCACGAGCCCACCGGGTATTACCTCGACCTGAGATTGAAAGGCTACCGGGGCCACGAACCCAAGAAGTTTGGTGCCAATGCCGCCTTCACGCCTGCGCCAGGGATCAGCGTCACATACGAAGCTTTGAACAATGCAGTCAAAGAGACGATCGTGTTGGAAAAATCGTCTCCTTCTTCATTCGAGTTCAAGCTCACCGCACCCGGCATGGACGCTTCCGTGCAGAACGATCGGATCGTGGTATCTCCCCACGGTCAATCCCCTATGTTTACCCTGGGCGAGGTGGTCGCTTACGACGCGGAGGGCACCAATATCCCAGGCACGCTCACCCTGACGGGCCCCGGCACGGCCCGTCTGGCTCTCGATGAAGCTGCCCTTTCTATCGCGATCCCGCCGATCAGGATCGACCCCACCATCGAGGGTACCGCAGCGCAAGCGACAACCGGTCCCCAGGCGCGAAGGCTGTTTCGTACCGAAGGCGGCAAGTTGATCTTGTTCTTTAGACAAGACACCCCCTCTGGGTCAAAGATCGCTTACCGGGTCTCCGGCGACGAGGGCGTCACCTGGGCGGCTGCGGTAGAGGTAGCAGATGCAGGACCATCGGGCGATCTGTCCGTGGTTCAGAGCGGGCAAGATGATTTTCACCTTGTGTACGCAGCCGGAACGATGGACAACCCCAGAGTGTCGTTTCGAACGCTCACCCGCCAAGGCGATGACTGGGCACCAGGGCCTGAGCGCTTGGTTTCAGTCCTGCCACTTTGGTGGAAGCCCGCTCCCACCTTGATCACTTTGAGTACCGGAACTCTGGGTCAACGGTTTGCGGTGGGCTTTCGCACCAAGAACCCCTCCTCGGGCAGCTTTGAATACAAGGTCAGCTTTTCAGAGGATGCTGGGATGACTTGGCTGCCCGCGTCCACCTGTGCCCCCAACACAGGCTCGGGCACGCTGGCCATGAGTGGGGATCGTTTGATCTGCCTCACGGTGCCACTCGACCATTTCATCCAATGGAGGGTGTGGAATGGACAATCGTTCGGGCCGGCCGCTGACATATTAAGAGACGCAGACATCCAGGGCGGCATCCCCTCGACGATCGTGACCGACGACGGGACTCTGCACCTGGTCTCAAACGGGTGGGGCAGCGTGTACTACGCCCGCTTGGACCCCGGAGCAAACACCTGGACTGAGAAGAAGTATCTCGGCAAAGGCACCTACCCCGTCATCACGACCGACGGAAAGGCTCTGTTTGTTTATGCCCACTCACCTATGTCGAGCAAGGAATCTCAGATAACGTCATACGTCGCCACCGACGGAGTGAACTTCAACTCAGGTGCACCAAAAGGCGGCAGGAACTTCGCATATGTCATCGATCACAACGAGAAATACCAGTTCGGTGACGGCAACACCGATTCGCTGTTCTCATTGAGCGACACCTTACAAACGGTGGGAAACCGTATCGGAACCAAGACCGTAGGCCATCGCCTCGATGCTCCTGACAAGAAGGTTGCCTTCCGCTTTAAATCTCCAAGTTCTTTCGATGCCACGTCACTACAAGTTCAACGGACCAAGAGTGCGGTGGATGCATCCACGTACCGTCTGGGACTGCAGGAGGCTATCGATTCTTTGGACGGCACGACCACCAAGCCTTCGGGAACCTGGATGAACGAGACCAGGGGCCCCGACGGCGTGCTGACATCTGGGTCGTTCGCTTTGCTCTCCGGTAATGCTGCGGAGTCGGGTTCGAGTCTCGACCCCGATGCCCCTTCGGTGAGAACGGTGTCAGTCACGATCCCTGCGACATCACTCATCCAGGGCCAAAAGTACTTCCTGGTCATCGAGCCTGCGGTTGACTGCACCAGCTGCCCCACGCCGCTTTACACCGCTGCCACCTGGCAGGAGTTCCAGGCAGTGGGTGCCGATGCCGGTGCTGAACCCAACTTTGGTGTCCTTGATTATTCGCAAGGCTCCTGGAGGGCCCCGGCACAAGGAGATGAGCAGGTCCCGTGGTTCAAGGTCGGCACCAACACCCAAACGATCGTCTCCCAGGTCATCAGTGCGTCTTACCGCTACTCGATCATGGCTTTTCAATCGCCGGGTGAGTCCTTCCTGGCAACTAACACGATGACGAGTACCAAGGCCAGGTTCTTTTTGGTCAAGACGGGCGCACCCACCGGTCAGGTGACCGCCACCGTCGTTGACAACAACGGGCAGCCCCAAGCCCAGGCGGCTTTTTCTGCCACGGCGGGCTGGAACGAAGTGCCGCTTGCGGTTTTGCTGCAGCAGGGCTTGCGATACCGGGTGATCCTGGAAACCGACAACCTCGACTCAAAAAATGCCTGGACGCTTCGTACCTCGGGCGACTCCTTAGTTTCCTGGGATGCGGCCACCTCGAAGTTCACCAAAGCGCTGGACAAACCCGGTTACTCAGACCGCACCTTGCAAGCATCCGATATCGGCGTTGGAACAGTTGATTTATGGAGCAAACAGGACTTCTGGGCATTCAACACCTCAGCAGCTGATGAGCTTCTGATCGGTGACACTTTGCCCTTCGACTTCGTCAGATTGGTCCGCCAACCGGGCTCGGCGCTCGGAGAATTCGCCACCACCTTTACGTATCGCAACACCGCAGGCACCGACTCGCCACTGACGATGACCCGCAATGACTTCGGGCGAGCGGACGGAAGCGCCTCATTCGTGGCTCCGGCTGACTGGGCACCAACGACCGAGTCCGGAAAGACCGGATACTGGCTGAAAGTGAAGGCAGGCACGGGCGGGGTTGGGGTCCTGGTAGAGCGGATAAGCGCCATCCGCCAATACCTGAGCCCGACCGTAGCTCCCCGAGTCAAAGACTATGCGCCGGTTGCGTGGGAATCCTTAGGCGCCACCCCAACGATCGAGTTCGATGCATTTGACACCGTTGCCCCCGCAGGTCCCTCGTTTCGCACCCGTCCCAACCCCTTCTCACCAGATGGCGATGGCGTTTGGGATGAGACGTTCCTAGGAGCCGATTATGGTGAACCGGTGCGATCGACTCTTGGCATCCTTGATCTCGCCGGGGCTTCCGTCACATCCACTGCCTCTAACGGTCCGTCCATTGGCTTCGTCTGGGACGGCAAGAAGGCAGGGGACACACAAACCGCTGGCGCCTACCCCGTCACGTTCAACGCTGTGGATGTGGCCGGAAACGCCCGCACCGACCGATTGTGGTCAACCATCGGACCAGGCCCTACCATCACATCGGTAACGCCCGCAAACCTCCAGATCGGTCAGAAATTCACCATCGCAGGCAGCGGGTTCGGTACCGGCGAAGGTCATCACAGTGTCATGTTTAGCGGAAAGGGAGCTTACGTCACGTCTTGGACAGCCACCGAGATCGTGGGCTACGCGCCCGCGGACTTGGCCGCGGGCTCATACGACTTGGCGGTCTGGGCATTGGGCGTGACCAGCATCTCCTGGCCGGTTTCAATCTACAACTATGTCATCCCTAAATCTGGGGAAGAGGTCGTTGCTGGCAGAATCGTGATCAAGATGCGCGACGGTGCCGATGTCACCGCGACTGCTGTGGCTCATGGCGACCCACAGCCGTTAAAGATGTTCTCCCCGGAGACTGAAGGCGACCTGTCGCGCTGGTATGAGGTCACGGTCACGGCTACCGCAGAGACCGCCAAGATCCTGGAGTACGCTTCCGACCTGCAAAACGTCGAGTGGGCAGAGTTCGAGGGAGTTCCAAAGCCAGCGAGCCACGCGCCCAACGATCCGTTTTTCCAAAGTCAATGGGCTCTGCAATCGTCAAGCGGCGTGAACCCAGGGAGTACAAACATTCAAAGAGCATGGGATCTTTTCGAGGGCCCCGTTGCTTCCTCTTTGCCCACTTCTCCTTTGCCCATTTCGGTCGCTTTGATCGATTCGGGAGTGGCCCAGCACGAGGACCTAGACGGTCAGGTGATCCTTAGAAAGAGTTACTTGGAAAAGAAAGATGTTCCCCTTCCAGACGACGCATGTGTAGGCACGGAGCAAGGATCGCATGGAACGTCTGTGGCTGGCGCAATTGCTGCAAAAACGCACAATCAGTTGGGAGTCTCTGGAGTTGCCTGGAACGACGGAGTCAAGATCAGCTCTTATCAGGTATTTGGCACAGTGACAAACACCGTTGGCGTCAAGGAGTGCAAGTGGTTGGCGGAAGCCAGCCTAGCCAGCGTCGTCTATGACGCAGTCTTAGAACATAATACGCAGGTAATAAATCTTTCCATGGCGCGGGTAGGCTCTGCTCTGCAGCACGAACAGGCTGTCTTTACGAATAAGGCGCTGCAAGGCAAGGTTGCAGTAGCCGCCGCTGGAAACAACGGCCTGAGTGTTCCCGTCTATCCGGCCGCCTATGACAACGTTTTGGCCGTTGGGGCAGTCCGCCAAGACGGCACCAAGTGGCCCTTATCAAACGAAGGTTCATGGGTGGACATCTTCGCACCCGGCGCGAATATCATGACCACTGCGATCTCTGGCGCGAATGAGCAACAGTACCAACCCCGAGAGGGAACGTCGTACTCTTCGGCGTTCGTCGCAGGTGCAGCTGCGATGATGAAGGGGCTCCCAAGCCGCCCGCTCGCCGCTGATATCATCAATGCCATCGTAGCGACAGCTCAAGGCGATGTGACGACGGGACATCCTCTTCACTTAGATGTTTATCGGGCCATCCGTGAGACCAGGCCCCGGCCTGGTCAACTTCTCGACATCACCAAAGGACGGTTCGTCAAGTTGTCGACAACAAATGAAATCTACCTGATGGATGACGATCCGGTTTATGGACTGGTCCTGCGACAGACGGTTTCTTCGCGCGTCCTCGAGTCCTGGGGGGAGAAAGCCGAGCTTATACGCACCGTCAGCACGTTCGGGAACACAAGATTAGATCGCGAAAAGAAAGCCGGCTTCCGCCCCGGTTCTCTCATCAGCCCCATCCTCGATGCCCGTCTCGATGTTCGCGGACCGCAGACCTTGCTCGTCACCAACGATCCACAATCCAGGGACCCCTTTGTGAATGCCGGGTGGGTCAGAGGACAAACGGTCGATGTCAGTGGGGTTGTTTCCTGCCTCGGCTATAAGGTCGGCAGTGTAATAGCGGTCGATCTGACTGAGGCCCAAGTCCACGGCACCCCTTCGGTCTGGACCAACTGCTCTTTGCACCCCAATGGCACGATCTTGCGCCGAACTCCCACCCCACCGCCGGACATGCAGAGCCAGCGCTTCGACCACAGGGCCTGGATGCTCGACCGTGGCGAGCTCCGCCTCGTGGCGGGCACCGACCATGGGCTCACTGAAACTACCCCACGCAACTCATCTAATTGGGGAAATCCGGTGGTCTGGAATTCGTGGGGATTCGGGGGCTATTACTGGGGCCCCGATCAGAACTACCCAGCCCGCGACCAAATGGGCGACAGCGACGCTGTTATTCCGTCATCCTCCATCGACGCTGAGATTCTACTGAAGATGAATCTTGCACAGATGGGCGGCAATCTCGGAGTCCGCCCGGGACGGGTCTTTTCCTACAACGGTGCGTACTGGGTCGTCACCAGCGACGGTGGTGATTTTGGCAGAGGTCCCCGGCGCAAGCTCGTCGATTCCAATTCCAAGCCCGATCCGTTGGGCTGCTTCCATGCAACCGAGGTGCCGAGGACTGTCACCTCAGACATTTTCGATTTGCACACAGCGACGGATGACTGGACATGCTGAAGCGCAGTTGGGGTAAATCGGGCTACGCCATCAGAACCATTTTCCCTTTGCATGCAGGAAATGACCATGACAATGTCGAACTTAGAGTCACCCGATCACTGGAGCCAGAATGAAAGTCCGTCACACCAAGGGGATCACCGTATGGGGCGGCAGAAACATCGCCCTTGTGCTTGCCAGCGTGTTCACCTGGTCACTCATGGGTGGACAGGTCGCCATAGCGGAGCCCAAGAGGGTGGCCCGGGTCGCCATTGGGAGTGCGGGAGAGATCGCAGTGAACCCGGTGACTGCTCGTGCCTACGTCGAAAGCGGCGATGGGGTTGAAGTCCTTGACCTCGTCTCGAACAAGCTGGTGGCGAGGCTGTGGCCAGGCGACGGAGTAGCAGACGTGGCCATTGACAAGAACGCAAACAGACTCTATGTAAACGCGTCCAACAGAGTCGTTGTTTACGACGGCGCCACCAATGCCAAGGTGGCCACTATTGCCTCTGAGGACGGCGGCAGCGGCCTCTACTGCATCGCGGTCAATTCCACGACCGGGCGGGTCTATGTGACCAACCTTTATCTCGGCACTCTTTTAGTGATCGACGGAGCTACCAACTCGGTGTTGACTTCGATCAACCTAGGTGCCTATGCCGTGGACGTGGCGGTGAACGAGGCGACCAACCGGGTCTTTGTGACGGTCAGGAACGAACGTAACTCAGTGATCGTCATCGATGGAGCAACCAACCAGATCTTGGGCTCGGTTTCTTTGGGGGAACCCCAGGGCTGGCGCGACTTTTATCTTGCGGTAGACGAACGCACCAACCGCCTGTTCGCTGCTTCCTATTCATACTTCAGTGTGAAAGCGGTCGATATTGCAAATATGCGTCTGGACGCCACCATCCCCATCGGAGGACGCCCGATCGGAGTAGCGGTCAATCCCGAGACCGGCCGGGTATACGCTGGCGCTCTTGACTGGAACTGGCCTGACAAGCCCAACCATCTGGTCACCATCGATCAGTCGACCAACAAGGTGTTGACCAAGACCGTGTTTGGGGGTAGCCCGACGATCGTGGAGGTTTACGGCCCGGCATTTAGGGTCCTGGTCACAGCCGACTCCGAGGTCCAGATCTTCACCGAAGACCCCGACCCTCCAACGCTTTTAATCACCACCCCATCGCCTTCGGTAATATCTGCCCGCTCGCTCATAACCGGCACTGTCAACGACGACCTGAGCGGGGTCAAACAGGTGGAGGTCACATTCGCCGGTGCGGGGTTGTCGGTGAGCCGCCTGGCAACCCTAACGTGCAGCACACCCGCCCGCCTTTCCTGCACATGGCAGACCCCTGCCCCCGACCTACCGGGTCCCTATGCCGTTCGGGCATGGACGGTCGACCGCGCCGGTTCGTCTGAGGACATAGGCAAGATTGCCGTCGTCACGGTTGTTTAAAGTTCCGCCCCAGTTGTCTCATTCAGCCCAAACTCGATGCCCGGCCCGTCTCGATGTTCACGGCCCGCGTGTTGTTGAGCCCCCTACCGGCCCCAGTCAGTCAAACAGCTAATCGGATTTTGAATCGAGATGCTTCAAGGCCCCAAGGGTGCCGCTTAGGTTCGAATAGTGACTCGTTAGGGGTACAAATTTGGACCCTAATCGCACCTATTCAAACTTTATCCAAGAAACCCTCTGAAATCTTCTTCAGGAAGGCCTGCTTGCCGCAGTATCGAGCGGAGAGTCCCCTTGGCAAGTTCACGATGGAGCGGAACGATTACGGTTTGACCTTCAACGTTCCGCATCTTCATATGCTGCCGCGCTGGCTCACTCGATCGAATCCGGCTTTCCCGAGAGCCTTGACCGCCTCCGATCCCGAAACAACCGGAAGTCCAGGCGTCACGCCGAAAGTTCGACCGTCGCT
>JBDSRR010000141.1:0-7956 GCA_039929185.1 Actinomycetota bacterium | reverse complement strand
GTTACGCCGATACTGTCATTGACTGATTAACGGACTGATTAACAGACGCTGGAGGAAGTGCCATCGATATCCGAGCTACTGTCCAGCGGTCCTCCCTGGAAGTCGGCGAGGATCTGGAAAGGCTACTAGCCCTCACGATTGCCATTAGCGAGGCGCGCGATTTCAGTTCGTCGTTAAAGATCGTCCTTGAGGCTATGTGCGAAATTACCGGCTGGGGTTACGGTCAAGCCTGGGTCCCAAGTGGCGAAGGCGACTATCTGACCTTGTCGCCCGCGTGGCACTCTACGGTCGAGCGATCGCATGCCCAACGGCGGACGTTCGAACGGATCGGTTTTCGTAGTTCCGAATCCTTGCCTGGCAGCGTTTTCACGAGCCGTGAACCTCTGCGAATCATCGACGTAGCAAGAGACCCGCGGGTGGCTGTTACCGACGACGCTCATGTCACTGGCTTCGTATCGGCGATGTATGTGCCCGTTGTGCATGGCGAGGACTGCTTGGCGATCCTTGAATTCCTCGCCCCCAAAGCTCGCGAGACTGATGCAGCGTTGTTAGCGGACATGATGCAGATGGGAACGCGCCTCGCATACGGACTCTCTCGCAAACACGCGATACAGGCCAACTTCGAGGTGGAGGAGAATTTCCGGGACTTAGTAGAGGGGGTTGTCGATTACGCGATCTTGATGCTCGACGTGAATGGAGTCGTGATCTCATGGAACGCGGGGGCCCAGCGGATCCAGGGCTACGAAGCCAGCGAGGTTATCGGCAAGGAGTTTTCGATCTTTTATCCCGAAGAGTCCTCGCACCGCGAACCTGAACGCGACCTGAAGATGGCGGCGGACAACGGACGGCTTGAGGTTGAGGGATGGCGGGTGCGCAAGGACGGGTCTCGTTTTCTTGCCAGCGTCCTTCTTACTCCTATGTACGACGGCGTTGGCGAAATAAAAGGTTTTTCTAAAGTTGTGCGAGACATCACTGAACGGCGGCTGGCAGAGGCGAAGCTTCACCATCTTGCACTGCATGACCCCTTGACGGGTCTTCCCAATCGAACCTTGTTTATGGATCGACTCGAACAGGCGCTTGCCCGGATACAACGCAGTTCGACGTGGGCAGCAGTGTTGTTCATGGATATCGACCATTTCAAATCTATCAACGACACCTTCGGCCATGAAGCTGGAGACCAAGTATTGAAAGCGGTCGCAGCGCGATTGCGAGTGGTGATGCGCCCTCGCGACACCGTCGCTCGTTTCGGTGGCGACGAGTTCGTGTTTCTCTGCGAGGACCTATCGGGCATCGCCGAGATAACTAGCATCGCGGAGCGTTTGGCATCGCAAGTATGTGGTCCGCTAGAGATCGAGGGGCGCGATGTGGATATCTCGGTTTCTATAGGGATCGCCATGAGCGATCGAAGCGAAGAGTCGACTTTGGTCGTGTTGCAGAATGCCGACTCGGCGATGTACCAGGCCAAACAGGCCGGTCGGGCCCGATTCGAGTTTTTCGATGACGAGATGCGGAAGGTGCAGTCAGGTCGCGTCGAAACTGAACAACAACTTCGCCGAGCTATTGAACAAAGGGAGTTCTGCCTTGAATTTCAGCCCTTGGTTCGTCTTACGGATTCGTCAACGGTTGGTTTCGAAGCCTTCTTGCGGTGGAACCATCCCACCCGGGGGATGCTAGGTTCCGATGAGTTCATTGCGTTAGCCGAGGAGACGGGCCTTATCCGCCACATCAGCTCTTGGGTATTGGATCGCTCTTGTGCCTGGCTTGCTTCGCAGGATTCGGCGGACACGTTCGTTTCTGTGAATCTGTCGGCCTGTGAGGTTGTCCAGCCAGAGTTGCCAAAGTTGGTACGTGCGACTTTGACGCGCCACGGGATCGACGCCGGGCGTTTAGTGATCGAGATAAAAGAGAAGGCTGCGATGCAATACTACGACGCGGCTTTGAGAACGCTTTCGCAGCTGCGTGATTTAGGAGTAAAGGTGAGCCTTGACGATTTCGGCTTAGGGTTTTCGTCTCTCGCACATCTTCAGTCTCTTCCCTTGGATATGGTCAAGATCGCCGGGCCCTTGGTCAGCGATCTCGACACCGCTGAGGCAAATGCCGCTGTGACGTCAGCGGTGATCGATCTCGCACATAGCATCGGCCTTCAGGTCGTTGCAGAGTGTGTCGAGACCAAGACCCAGGCAGATGTTCTAAAGAAGATCGGATGCGATCTTGCCCAGGGTTTGTGGTTCGGGACACCAGCCTGCGAGTAGTCGCGGTATGTTTGTTGGTAATGGAGGCGTCGCCTAGCTTGGCCGATGGCGCCGGCTTGGAATGCCGGTTGAGGGGCAACTCTCTCGCGAGTTCAAATCTCGCCGCCTCCGCATAGACTATCGACGGTTGCGCTAGGTGGGGAGTCGGCGGTTCCCTGTAACTCCACATCCGCCTTATGGGAGACTGAATCCCCACCTTAGGCGCTTTTGTTTCCGGGGTCTGCCCCCGGTAAGCGGTGTTGAAGGTTGGGTCCTGCGCGAGTCGGCCCCTCGAACCAGGTCAGATCCGGAAGGAAGCAGCCTTAAGGGGAAGGGCGACTGCGCCGTGGGGTTGCTTGGCTCGAGCTAGCTGCCGGTAAGGCGTTCGGTACTGAGTGTCGAAGGTGGGTGCGCAACCACTTTTATTCCTGAGCCGCTTCCTCTTCAGGGATCACGGGATGTGTAAGGTCTAGCATCCGGCCTGGCAACAGCATCGACGATCCAGTCGCAGTGGCGACTCGCTTCCCGTCGGCGTCGATTATCTCAACGGTTGACACCGCAAAACTTCTGCCGTGGTGGATGACTCGCGCTCTAGCAGTCAAGATGCGGCCATCTGTTTGAACTCTTCTTAAGAAGTGAACCTTCAAGTCCAAAGTGGCGTAGGCGGTTCCGGCCGGGGCGATGGTCGCGACCACTCCAGTCAAAGCCATGTCGGCGAACATGGCTGTCGCACCGCCGTAGATGATCGCAGCGGGGCTCATCATCCATCCACTCGCTGGCATCGTGAAAGTCATGGCACCCTCGGAAACTTCTTGCGGTTGAAACCCCGTCAGGTAATAAAGCGGCGGCGGCTGCCATTGCCCCTGCAAGAAGTTGTTCCAGAATTCGAGTCCACTTATCGAAGCGATGTCCTCGCCGGGAATCAAGTCACCTGGAGCGTCGCGAAGATAAGGGTCCGGCGTCGCAAATGTTGGTGGCTCGTAAACCGCAGTGACATCCGGAGGGGGGTCGATGTCTCCAAGGTCGATTATGAAAAGTCGCGAACTGCCAAGTGCCAGAGTCTGACCGCGCGAATCCTCGATGCGAACGTCGGACAGTCCCAAAGAGCGACCTATGTGGGCGACGCGGGAGTGACCGGTTAAAAGTCCCGACGAGATCGTCGCCGGTCGAAGGTAGTTCATCGATAACTCTGAAGTGGCGAGCACTTTACCGGGCCCAAGCGCGGTGATCACGGCGCACCCAAGTGGGGCATCGGCCAAGAAAGCGAGCGTTCCCCCAAGGAATACCCCCGCAGCGGACTGCCACCATCGCGTGGCTGGCATGGTAAATGTGGCCGTTCCCTCGCCGACTTGGGTGGGTTGCAGGCCGGTTAGATGGTAGGTAGGGGGCGGCACCCATTTTCTCTCCAGGGCGAGTCGCATGCGGTCCAACCCATTAAGGCCAAGTATCGACGGGTCGCCAAGCCCCCCTCGTACCGGATGTTCGTAGACCACAGGTTCGGTTTGCATCGCTGCATTATGCTCGACCTGTGGCTCACCTTTCGCTCAACCGTAAGTACCGCTCGCAGACGTTCTCGGACGTGGTGGGGCAGTCTCACGTCACGCAAACTCTGCGCAACGCTGTTGCCGAGGACCGCGTTGCGCATGCCTACCTTTTCAGTGGCCCCCGCGGCACAGGGAAGACATCTACGGCGCGGATCTTAGCCAAGGCGCTTAACTGCGAAAAAGGCGGACCCGACCCCTGCAATATCTGCTCAAGTTGCGTTTCTATCACCGATGGTTCATCGCTCGATGTGATCGAGGTCGATGCTGCCTCTCACGGTTCGGTAGACGATGCTCGTGACATCAAACAGCGTGTCACCACTGCATCGGTTGGGGGAAGATGGAAAGTTTTTATCATCGACGAATGCCACATGCTTTCGACAGCGGCAAACAACGCATTGCTCAAGGTGTTGGAGGAACCTCCGTCGCACGTGGTCTTCATCTTCGCGACGACTGAACCGCACAAGGTTCTTCAAACGGTTCACGATCGCTGTCAACGGTACGGCTTTCGAGCGATCTCTACCGGCGACATAGCAGAACGACTTACATGGATATGCGAGACCGAAGGTTTAGCCATCGACGAGGAGGCTCTGAGCCTGATCGCGACCCGCGCTGCAGGTTCTGCTCGTGATGCGCTGAGTCTTTTGGACCAGCTGATCTCGTTCGCTGGCGAGAAGGTCACTATCGAGGACTTTGCCCGTGCGTTTGGATCTATCCCAGAGGAAACTCTGTTTGAACTTGTCGATCTGATCGGCGAACGCGACGTGGCGGCGGCATTTCTGTTTTCGGATCGTTTGGTGCGCGCAGGAACCGATATCCGCGAATTCATTCACGCAGTCGTCGACCATCTTCGGTCATTGTTCCTGATCCTCAATACGGCCGGGGCGCAAGAGATACTCGATACCACCGATGAGCGGCTTGAACGTTTGAAAGCCCAGGCTAATCACTTCGATGCAGCGGAGTTGCTCCGCCTTATCGACCTTGCTGGCGAGACGGGGATCCAGTTGCGCCAAGCTATCGACCCTCGGCTGGCCTTAGAGGTGTCGCTGGCGCGCATGACTCGCCCGGAACTGCATGCCGACGCCAGTTCTTTGCTACTGCGGATTGAGCGTTTGGAAAGCTTGGTCAAAGGAGGCGATATTCAGATAGCCCCTGTGCCAACTGTGGTTCCCGCTGCCGCTGCCGCTACTGCTGTTACACCAGAGCCGGTGCCGGTGCCGGTGCCGGTGCCGGTGCCGGTGCCGGTGCTTGCGGTTGCGCCTAAGCAAGAGGCCGCACCTGTGCACGACCCCGCTAACTTAGATATCGGCAAGGTGTTGAATGCCTGGCCGCAGGTAGTAGAGAAAGTGAAGAGGCGCAAGATATCGTTCCAAGCGATGTTATTGCCAGCGACGCCAATAGCGTGGGCTGATGGAGAGCTTCTGCTGGAATTCGGCCCCCGTTCGCGATTTCACAGGGATAACGTCAGCGATGCGAAGCAGCACATTCCTCTCGTCGAATCATTTGCAGAAGTGTTCGGCGTTAGACCGAGGATCCGCTGCGTATTGGGTGAGGAAAAGACACCTGAACCTAAGATCGTTTCCGAACCCACATCTGCCGATCTTAGCGATGACGAAGGCGAACCCCTGGCGAAGCTCAGTCGCGATCCGATCGATGTCATAAAGGATGCATTCAAGGACACCGAAGTTGTCGGCGAATCGTGAAAGGGAACATAACGTGGATATGAACAAGATGATGAAACAAGTGGCCAAGATGCAAAATGAACTGGCCAAGGCCCAGGAGGAACTGGCAGGCGAAGAGGTCCAAGGAACCTCTGGCGGCGGAATGGTCACGGTCACCATGACCGGTGCCGGAGAATTCACCGCTGTCAGGATCGATCCTGAAGCGATAGATCCCGACGACCCGAGCCTCATCGAAGATCTGATCCTTGCGGCGATCCATGAGGCTCATCGTGCCCAGCAGGAATTGACGGCTTCCAGGCTCGGCCCACTGACGGGTGGCCTCGCCATCCCCGGGATGTAGATGCTCGCTGCACCCGTTCAAGACTTGATCGACGAACTATCACGACTTCCGGGGATCGGTTCGAAGACCGCGCAGCGACTAGCATTTCACCTTCTGCGCGTCGAAGACACCGATGTACGTCGTTTGGCGTCGACCCTTATAGCCATGCGCGACTCGATCCGCTTCTGCGATCGCTGTTTCAATTTCTCGACAAGTGAACTGTGTGAGTTCTGCGCGGACCAAAGGCGCGACGCGCAACTTGTTTGTGCCGTCGAGGAAGCCTCAGACATCGTCTCGATCGAAAAGACAGGCGAGTTTCGAGGTCTGTATCACGTTCTTGGCGGCGCCATCTCACCCATCGATGGCATCGGACCGGATGAACTCAAGATCAAAGAACTACTTGCGCGGATCCCAAAGGACAATCTCACCGAAGTCATCGTTGCTACCAATCCCAACGTCGAAGGCGAAGCGACAGCGATGTATCTGGCGCGGCTCATCGTGCCATTGGGCGTAAAGGTGACGCGTATCGCCAGCGGTCTGCCTGTGGGTGGCGATCTGGAATATGCCGATGAAGTCACTCTTGGCCGAGCGCTCGAGGGCCGTCGCGAACTGGGGGCCTGAGAACGTGGCCATAGTCGTTCAGAAGTACGGGGGCACCTCGATCGCAGACGCCGACCGAGTTCGAAGTGTCGCAAGAAGAGTGGTGGCGGCGAAGGAACGTGGTGATCAGGTTGTAGTCGTGGTGTCCGCTATGGGTCACACCACCGATGAGTTGATGCGTTTAGCTGAACAGATCTCGCCGGTGCCTCATCCGCGTGAACTCGACATGCTGCTTACGGCGGGGGAGCGCATTTCGATGGCCCTTTTGTCCATGGCGCTAATCGATGCTGGACATGATGCGATCAGCTTTACCGGGTCGCAAGCCGGTATCGTCACCGATACAACACATACCAAAGCGCGTATCGTTGAGGTGCGGGCCAAACGTATAGTCGAATCTCTCGATGCGGGCAAGATCGTTATCGTTGCTGGATTCCAAGGGGTCTCTTCGACATCCATGGATGTGACGACGCTCGGTCGAGGTGGTTCCGATACAACCGCGGTGGCTCTAGCGGCGGCGCTGGGGGCTGACGTCTGCGAGATCTATACCGATGTGGATGGGATCTATACGGCTGATCCGCGTATAGTCGCCGACGCGCGGAAACTGCACGTTGTCACTTTCGAAGAGATGCTTGAAATGAGTGCATCGGGGGCCGGCGTGCTGATGCTTCGTGCCGTCGAATACGCGCGTAATTACGATGTAACCATCCACTGCCGTTCGTCATTCACCGACGATCAGGGCACTTTCATCAAACAGGAGGACGAACGAATGGAAAAAGCGCTTATCTCGGGAGTAACTCACGACACCACTGAAGCAATAATCCGCATCCGTGGAGTTCCCGACCAACCAGGCGTAGCTGCGCGCATCTTTGGCGACATAGCGTCGGAGTCGATCAACGTTGACATGATCGTCCAAAACGTATCGGATCAGGGCAAGACCGATGTTTCGTTCACGATGCCCAAGGACGATCTTCTACGTTCCGAGTCTGTCATAGCGAAGATTGCTGCTGACATAGGGGCTGAGGGCTACACGGCCGATTCTGAGATCGCCAAGGTTTCGCTGATCGGTGCTGGTATGAAGTCGCACCCAGGAGTCGCCGCGGAGATGTTCAAGGCGTTGGCCGACGCTGCGATCAACATCGAAATGATCTCAACCTCTTCCATCCGTATCTCATGTGTGGTGCGCGCAAGCGATGTTGTTCAAGCAGTACGCGTCATCCACAGCTGTTTTGACCTGTCAGAAAGTGTTATCCAGCGCGAACACCACTAACTAATTTGAAGTTCGCGTCGATCTGCACGTACGTGCTATCCGACGCGAACGTCGGCGTCCGGTCCCAGCGATGACCGCTGCCGATCCCCAGATTCGGCCCAGCTGGAGGCTTGATCCGGACTCAGCGTAGAAACCAGCCCGTATCCGGCTAAGGCGATCGCAGCGATCCAGGTTGGGACGCGCCAACCGGTGGTGCGCGCCGCCGCGACGGCGAATGTGAGCACCAACGCGATCGCGAAGACGATCGTGTCTTCCCATTGTGAGGCCCATTGTGAGACATGGTCGATGCGGAGCAAACGCGTTTGACCTACGACGA
>JBDSRR010000140.1:0-50696 GCA_039929185.1 Actinomycetota bacterium | reverse complement strand
GAAAGCCAGGCCCACAAGCACAGCCGCTGGAAGCGCTGCCAGAGCCAACGGGGATGTGGCTATGCCGAATGCAAACATGACAAGCAAGAAGGCTGAAGCAACCATCGACAAACGAAGAGCAACCGCTCCAACCTCGCCAAAGAGTATGTCGATTACGCGAAGAGGCGTTGCCATGATGGCTTCGTAGTTGCGTTGCCAGATGATCTTCATCAAGATCGGGTAGCTCGTCGCAAATGCTGCTGTTTGCATGCAGGTCGATGCCAAGATGCCGGGGGCCAAGAAGTGCACATAGGGAACACCGAGGTCCGACCCTGACCGATTTATCAACGATCCGAGACCCAAGCCCATCGCGGTCAAGAACATCGTGGGTTGCAAGAAGGAGAAGAACAGGCTCTGAACCCAGGTCCGTTTGAAGACCAGAACCTCGCGCATCACCATCTTCGATGCTCTCACTCGATCAGGGTTCGCCCGGTCAGGTTCAAGAACACATCCTCTAAGGAAGCGCGCCTGACCAACGCCGTTTCGGTCTCGATTCCCTGTTCATGTATGCGCGCCAGCGCAACCTCGCCATTGTCTGCATAAACAAGAAGGCGATCGGGAAGTCGCTCGACCCGTTCGGCAACCCCTTCCAGTCGGCCGTCCAGTCGCTGACGAACTTCGTCGGACATTCGCAGTTCCAAAACTTCCTTGGTCACATACTTTTCGATCAATTGACGCGGGGCCCCCTCCGCCACGATCTTTCCTTTGTCCATGACCACCAAGCGATCGCATAATTGTTCGGCCTCGTCCATGTAATGAGTTGTGATCACAAGAGTCTTGCCCTGCTGTTTCAGGCGATACAGGCGATCCCAAAGAAGATGTCTAGCTTGCGGGTCAAGGCCTGTCGTGGGTTCGTCGAGGAGCATCACATCGGGTTCATTTATCAGAGCGCGCGCTATGGTCAGCCTGCGCTTCATCCCTCCCGACAAGGGTTCGACCTTCGCGTCGGCACGTTCGGTTAGCTGAACAAAGTCGAGCAGTTCGTTTGCACGCTCACGAGCCACCGTCTTGGGAACATCGAAGTAACGGGCATACATCTGCAAGTTCTCACGCACGGTCAACTCGATATCAAGATTGTCAGTCTGCGGAACAACTCCAAGCCGGGCCCTAATCGACGATGGCACACGCTTTGGATCCATCCCCAGTACCACGAGCGACCCTTCGGTGATGGGCGAAGCGCACCCGATCATACGCATCGTTGAGGTTTTGCCCGCGCCGTTGGGCCCCAGGAAGCCGAAAGCTTCGCCGGGGTAAACGTCGAAATCGATCCCATCAACAGCCGTGAACCCGCCGAAGCGCTTGATCAGACCGCGAGCCTGGATCGACGCTCCCGGATGCATGCCGACCAGGTTATCGTATGGCTTCCAATGGATGATCTTTCTCGACTCGATGCCGTGGCGACCGCTGCGCTGATCAGCACTAACCAGATATCCCCCATAGAAGCCGTGGACGCTGCGATAGCAAGGATCGACAAGCTTGACCCCGAGTTGAACGCCATCGTTGTTCCCTTATTCGATGAAGCACGAGCGGCAGCGCTCGACCCGCACCTTCCGGATGGCCCTTTCAGGGGGGTTCCCATCGTCTTGAAAGACCTGGGGGCGCAGCAGGCGGGAGTTCCGCAATACCAAGGCAATCGGATATTGAAGGAACTCGACTGGCGGCCAACGCAAAGCTCGCCCATGGGAAAGCGCATCACCAAGGCTGGTTTCATCGTCTTAGGAAAAGGCGCAACACCCGAGTTCGGCGCGCAGCCCACAACCAGCCCCAAAGCTTTCGCACCAACCCGCAACCCTTGGGACACGGCGCGCTCAACGAGCGGATCAAGCGGCGGCTCTGCTGCCGCGGTTGCGTCGGGCATGGTTGCGGTTGCTCATGCAAGCGACGGGGGCGGCTCCATCCGCATGCCGGCAGCATGGTGCGGCTTGGTAGGGCTCAAGCCGTCGCGGGGTCGCACATCGCGCGGCGCCATCATCGGGCGACTGGGGGCCGAGCATGTTGTAAGTCACACCGTTCGCGACACCGCAGCCATACTCGATGCTCTCCATGGCCCCGAGTTAGGCGACCTCTATTTAGCACGGCCACCAGCACGCCCATACATCGAAGAAGTCGGAAGCGACGCAGGTCGACTGCGCATCGGAATACTGACCAGTGTTGAAGCCACCGAAGTAGACGAAGAAGTCGTTCAAGCAACGCAACGCACAGCCAAACTGTTGGAATCATTGGGGCACCACGTCGAGGAATCCGGTCCTTCGATGCTATTCAACGAGGAACTTCTGTCACGCGCAGAACTCGACTATGCATGCAACATGCGCACTACCGCTGAAGGATTATGGGCATCGCTCGGACGAGAGCTTCGCGAAGAGGATATCGAGCCGTACAGTTGGGCGCGGATGCAGCGGATCGAGGGCGTAACGGCCGTCGAGCACATCAAGGCTGCAGCGTGGCTGCAGCGTTATGCAAGCCGCATAGTTTCCTGGTGGCGCGACTTCGACCTACTGCTCACGCCCACAACCGGTGAAGTTCCAGCGCTGTTGGAAGAACTGATCCCCCCGGCGGACGACCCGTGGTCGATCGACATCCGTTACCGCAAGGTTCGTTGTTTCGCCAGGCCGTTCAACATCACTGGCCAACCCGCCATCTCTTTGCCATTGCAACGCAGCCTTGGTGGTCTGCCCATCGGTGTTCAACTTGTTGCAGACCTGGGGGCTGAAGACTTACTCATTCGGGTCTCCGCTCAACTCGAAGAGGCTGCGCCATGGGATGGCCATCGGCCGACGGTGTCAGCGTGACCCTAAATCCCGACGTACGTGAACTCTGCAAGGCACCGAATTTCGCTGTCATAACTTCCATCCTTCCAAGTGGACGAGCACAGAGCCATGTCATGTGGGTGGACTGCGACGAAGAGTCGATCTTGATGAATACCGAAGTACATCGGCGCAAATTCCTAAACATCGAGGAACGACCCCAAGTCACGGTAACCGTTTGGGACCTAGACAATCCCTACAAGTTCGGTGAAGTAAGAGGAACCGTAGTGAAGACCATCAAAGGCCCCGAGGCGCGGGCACACATCGACTTTCTGGCTCAGAAATACACGGGCCAGGCATACAACGACCAGAGCATAACCAGCGAGCGAGTCATCTTGGTCATATCACCAGAAACCCAACACTTCAGGGGATAAGACTCCGCAAATCTGCCCACTCGACGTTTTCGAGGTCGGAGGCGTACCTTAGGCTCTTGGAGGTCGGCAGTGCCCGTGCCAGCGACGGTGGAGCGAATCGCTTTCCATTCGGGTGGTTCCGTGGCAGCCAGTCGGTGTTCCAGTGCCCGCGTCCCCCCGAAGGAAAGTATCGCCCAATGCCATCATCGATTCCGATGTGGGTACCACGGGGCCAAGACAATGTCAGGCAACACACAGGGCCAAATTTGGCCTTTCAGACCACCGTGATAGCGATGTACGGACCTGCTTTGGGATCGGAGGTCGATGGGCCCGCGGTTTCTGTCGACCCAGCGTTGTCCACCCCCTGTACCTGCACCAGGTAAGCGCCTGGGGTTGTCGGTGCGGGGACTTGCCAGGTGCATGAAAGTCGGTTCGGTGTGCAGGTCAGGGTCGCTGTCTGCGTTGCTGCCCCGAGAGCCCCCGTGAACGTGATTTGTTCTTTGGCCACCCCCGAGAAGTCCTCTGTGACGCTGCCCGAGATGGTCTGTCCCGGGGATCGGATCGAAGCGTTAGGGGTGGAGATGGTTGAAACTGGCGCAACGACATCCTCGGAAATGACGCTGAGCGAGCTACCCCAAGCATCGGCAGCATATAGACGATAACCCGTGGGGGCAGCGGCCAGATACCACGGAACCGAACCGATCGAGCGCGAAGTGTCGATTATGGAGTTCGTGGTCTGGTCGATAGTGAGCAGATAACCTTGGCCAAAGACACTCGAGCCAAGCCGCGACACATAGACCCGATGCGTCAAGGGGCTCACCACCACGTCAAGGGGATTGGCGCCCACTTTGAAGTCTGCAATGACTGTTCTGGTGTTCGTATCAATTACCTGCATGTTATTCGAGCCTGAATGAATGACAAAAAGTCGATGCGTGGAATTATCGAGGGCTAAATATGGATCCGGGCCGGGTGGGGTGGGAATGGTCCCAAGGAGTTGGTTCGTGGCACCGTCTACAACAGCCACGGCTACAGGATAAGCCAATGAGACGTAGATGAGATTCGAGTCCTGATCGACAGCAAAGTCGTAGGGGTAGTTAACCGTCCCATGGGGATAAGGCCGAATCTGTGCGATCTCAGTGTTGGTGGCACCGTCGATTACACTGACGTAGGCAGAGTTGGCGTTAGACACATAGATGCGGTTGGTGACGCTGTTTACTGCAACCGACACGACACCATCGCCTACTGGAATGTTTGCAATCACTTGTCGTGAGTTTCCGTCGACAACCATCAGTCGCCCCTGGTAGCCAGCGCCACCCGGACTTGTCGCCACATAGATTCGGTTGGTTACCGGGTTCACATCCACTGCCCATGCATCTGGCTCGGGAAGAAAGATCGTATGGACAACTTTTCCTTGGGAGAGGTCGATAATGTCCAGCGCTCCGTAACACCCGGTGAGGGTATAGGCAAGATTTCGAGTAGGGTCGATTGCTAGCCCACAGGAGTAACCAGCAAGGGGAATCTGAGAGATAGTCCCCGGGCCCGCTGTCGCAGAAAGGCCTGGCAGCGCGACAGTCGTGATTACCACTAGCAAAGCCAAAGATGTCCCTCGCCAACTGATTCTTCTAAGGCCGCTGCTGATATTCATTCCCATCCCTCGCTCTTTCCTTCTCCTAAATAGTTCGTCATAGAACCCTGATCTCCTTCTTTCCTGGGGAAATTCCTCAAGGGCAAGGCAAAAATACGTTGGGTATATTAATAGCCTTCTGGTTCTTGTAAGTCTCAACGTTCACCTGGACGTGATGGATCCCGTTAACAGTGTTCCAATCCCCTCTTGCCTGGATTGCAAGCCAGGAGAAGCCATAGCAAGTTAGGGTGCGGTAGCTGTCCAATACCCGACGATTCGCGGCACCAAAGTCGGGTGCGATCCCGTTGGCGTTTGGAAGTGTGATCACGAACAATTCTTGAGAGCCGTCCTTATAAGTGAGCTTGACCGTTGTTCCAGACCGATACCCCAGCCAAGTACGTCCTTCGGTCACGAGCTGGCTGGGTTGCAGCCGCTGTATTTCCAAGTCGGCGGAGGAGTTGGGAATGATGGCGTCGTTGGCGAGCGGGTCGTCAAAGTCACCCATACCCCAGGAGGTGAAGACCCCTGCGTTTCGTGTACTTTGCCCGTTTACTTGCCCTTCTAATGACGCTGTCTCGTTGGTTCCAGCGACGGTGCGCAGGGTGCCGAGGTCTCTCATCCAGAAGGTCTTGCCCACGGCCGGCGTCGTGTTGGCAAGGATCGACCCGTTGGGATGGTTGTCGCACGAATTGTAGACAGTCGGGGTGGAGTAGAGGGCGGTAAGGAGGGCCACCGGTACAGTTATGGCCCTGTCGATCTTGTAGCCAAGGCAGGCAAGTCTTGCCGGGTCGAGCGATTTGAGATCGCCCCTGGTCCAGCGACCAAACTCGCTCGTATCGAGCCCCGGGTTGGGATTGATGTCATTGGAGACGACGTAAACGTTGGTGTCGGTTGTCACGTCTGACTTTAAAAGAACGCCGGGACGAAAGCCAAGGAGATCTCCCTTTGCTAATGGCAGACGTTCGTCGTTGACATAGACCACGTTGGTCCTGCGGCTGTTGTCGTTCAGCTGATCATATATACCCCACGAATGAAGGATGTTGGCATCGGCTATTAGCCGCTTCTTTCCTCGATCAAGGAAATACCAGGAAGATTGATTGCGAACGAACACGCCATCGGGAATGGTTACGTTTCTAAATAGGATCAGAGAGCCGTCAGCCCACAACAACTGAGGGCCGTCGGTTTTTCTTTGGATGGCGATATCCACGATTGCATGGAATGTGTAGACGTTGTCTTGGCCCTTACTGCGGATGAGCGAGGCAACTCCCGCCACGAATGCCGACGCGAACGAAGTCCCCGTGACCTGAGCGAATCCGTATCCCGATGATGTTGCCTGCGTTGTGTAGATGTCGGCCCCGGGGGCATACACACCTTTGCCCTTGTCGACTTTATTTGAGGATGAAATGATATTTCCCGCCCTGTTTATCGCTCCGACTGCGATCGCGTGCTTGAATGCCGCCGGGAAGGAGGTGACGGCAGCACCATCGTTGCCGGAGGGTGCGACGAGGCTTCTTCCCAGGTTCCAGGCGCCGGTGATTACGTCCTGCTCAGATCCCGAGTACATCGACTGCGTGAGGCTCATGTTGATCACGTCGCTGCCGTCAACAGCAGCTTGGTAGATCACATTTGCAAGTGTGGTCGTGGGCGTCGCTGTCGCCCAACGGCAGTGGCCCCCGATGTTGGACAGCACTTTGTAGGGGCGCACCTTACCAATCCATGACACCCCCGCCATCGAATCAGGCTGATTTACGTTGCCGTTGTTGGTCGCCGCAGAAGAGATGCCCGCCACCTCGGTGCCGTGCGATCCGATGTCTGTGCCGATGCAACCGTCGTCGGTAGAGGTTGACGTTGTGTAGTTTCTTCCTGCAACCAGGTTGGAAACAAGGTCCCAGTGGGGCGAGATTCCTGAATCGATGACGGCGATCGTCGTGGAAGTAACACCCGTGGAAACGTCCCATGCCCGTGCGGCATCGATGTCGTTGTCGGTCGTGCCTGAAAGATCGTCCAGGCCCCATTGCTTGCCGTCGGTGTAGGCCTTGTCGTTGGGGATGGTTGCAGCCGGGAAGGCCGGTGTTTCTACCTCAGCCCACACCACCTGCGAGTCGGCGGCGAACGCCGTCACTAAGGAGGCTTCGGTCGTCGGGTTGACTTGCGCGACATACCAACGGGACAGATCGGTGTCGGAAGTTCCCGCAAACATCGCCGACACAGATGATGTAGGAACACCGTGAGACGAAGCGATAGCGAAGGCGTCCGCTGATGCGGTCACCTTGAAGGTCATGATCCCAGCCAGGATCTCCTGCCCTAAGGTGGGTACGATGTAGTTTGCGACGTCGATCAAAAAGGGTGGACTTGTCGTATCGGCTTCCAACACGTTTATCGAGTGAGATCCAGTTTGAGTCCCAGCAGGAAAGCGCGCGACGATCTGAGTCGGGCTCCAAGATGAGACCTCCAAGGAGCCTCCCTCGAAGTTCACCCCGTAGACGCCGAGCCCCGTGTCGAACCCAGTGCCGGTGACAGTAAATAGCTCGCCGATCTGCACCTTGGTCTTCGAGGTTGATGTGATCAAAGGACCCGGACCCTTAGTCACCCACACTCCGTCCGTTTGTTGGTTTCCCTGATCGTCCACGGCGGACACGACGGCCTTGTATGTAGCATTTCCAACGGTCCCCCCTGAGGAGTCCTTGCCGTCCCAGTAAAAGCTCACTCCGGTACCCGATCCACTGACGGTTCGAACCACCTCGTCGGTCGACGCCCTCTTGATCGAAAGTGTGTATGAAACGTGCTCGGGGAAGAAGAATCCGATATGCGTCTGGGTTACTCCTCCGACTCCCAGGTCGAAGGGATTGGGGCGCACCTCTGGAGTGCCGGCCGGACCTACGGCGTCGTACAGAGTGAAGGCCACCTTGGGAGGCAGGTTGAGATCGGCGTATGCAATGGGTGAGCCCTGGACGGGGTCGTCGAAGATCGGAGTCGCGGTGGGGGCTGACAAGTTTCTTATCGAGGTCAACCGGTCAACCAGGATCGATGCTATGGACGGGTAGGCCGCCTTCACCTTCACCCAGTAGGCGTTCTTGCCGTCAACGGTCGACATCGCCCAGTCGTCGGGCATGTTGAAAGATGCCTCTCCCGAGGTCTTGGTGAGTTCGTTTCGGGTCATGACAAGCGCTGTATCCGCCACGCCGTTGTAATAGGACCAGGTGGCATCGGGCTTTACGCCCACATCGGCGGACAAACGGGTGAGGACGGCGAAGTCAAATGGCTCTGAGTTGCCCAGATACAAGGCATCGTTGTCGTCGGTGTTGAACGCCCAGAAGTCGGGGGTGCCCCAGGCCGAGTCGGCAGATCGAGCGGTCTTGTCAGCGAATCCGGGCCGGTCAAGATAGCGCGTAGCTGTGCTCAGAATCCCATCCCAAGAAACGGCCATGTCACCGGAGGTACTCATCAACCAATGGTCGGCTGCGGAGTACGTGAGCGCTTCAACGGTATAGCGGTACCTCGCTCCGGGCGTGAGAGTAAGCCCAGTTATCGGAACTGACACCCATCCACCGCTAGAAGGCGGAGTGTACTCGGTTGACCATATCTCGGTGTTGGTTTGATCTTCAATCATGCGTATCTTGATGGTGTGGGGGTTTCCTACCTTGGTCAGATGCATTCGAAGGTTGGTTGGGGAGATAGCGGTGCTCGTTGCCAGGAAAGACTCCCCAACGCCTTGGTAATCAAGGCCTTGGTAATCACGCACTGCATATGAGGTAGCCAAGGCGATGAGCTGAGATTCGATGATCTCTGCCGATGGACCCGATAAAGCGAATCGCGGGACCTCGGCAGCCGCCACCACCCAAGCGGTCGAAGTAACCCCGTAATCGAGTACGTCCTGATGGGTTTGCAAGCCAGCGTCAGTTCCAACCGCTTGGATCGCTGCCCATTTGGTTGTGCTTTGTGCGGCGTCGGGTTCAACTACAAGGTGATAGCGCACATTCTCGTAGAGCTGGGTCACCGGAAGCGAAGCGGTCGTGAGCGGTATCGGGTCGATTGGAGATGCAACTGTTGTCATATTGGTAAACGAGTTCACCTGAAGTCCTCCTGTGCCTGTGCCCTGAAGCCAGTTACCACTTGGCATACCAGGCGCGCTGCCTGAATCCGACTGGATCCCGACCCTTAAGGTATTTACGACATTTGCGGTAGCCCACAATTTGATACCCGTGACCGTCTCTGCAGCCGATGCTGTAAAGCCGAATGACAACTTCTTAGTGGGCGAATCTAAGCGGTGAAAGATCGAGGAACTTCCGATGCGGTTACCGACGACTGTTCCGGTTGCAACCAAACCGAACAATGCGTCGCCTGCAAGGTCTTGGAAATCGAATTTCTCGTTGTAATCCAATACGTAATCGAACGCCTTGCCCCCCAAGGGTTTACCGGCGTTGAAGTTGATGCCATCTGTGGCGACGAAGGAATTGATTTGCGACTCTTTGTTAGACAACCTGTATTCAGCATGTACGAACAGTGCGGTACCGTCGGTGGTGATGACCGGCAATTTCCCAGAACCAAGTGTCTTTTGGGGTTGCCAAGTCGAAGCACCCGGTGCCAGGCTCGAGTAGCGCACCGAGCTGGCCCTGCTCGTGACCAAGTGCAAACGTCCATCTTTAGTAGTCGCGGCGCTCGGGATATCGTTGATGCAGCAGTCGAATACAACGACGGGGGTACCCCAGGTGGTGCCATTGTAAATCCGCGCATCAACGCCACCGGGATGCGCGGTTATGCAGATAAGGCGCGAGCCTTGGGCGACCAGCATGCCGGCACCCGTTTGGGTAGAACATGCAGGTGCAGGAAGCCAGGTCGTACCCGAGTCCTGCGACAAGCTCGTGCCATACTCAAATCGGTTGAACACTTTGTTGAACTGGGCATACCCCACGGCGAAGCGCTGGCCTAAAGGACCAACGTCAAGAGCAACGACGCTCGGCAGCGGGTACAAGTACACGGCCACGTTGGTGACTTGGCTGTCAGCACCGATATCCCAAGAGGTACCCGAGCGGGTAAGGCGGCGAAACGACACCTTGGGAAGATCAACAGTACCGGACGAGTAGGAAATGGCGAAGCCGTCATCTGGCAAAGAGGCGACTGAAAGATCCGCTGAAGATCCAGCTGGTCCGATGACAACGACCGGTGTCCATGTCTTGCCTTGGTCCGCAGATGTGCGATATACGAGCCTTGGACCAGAAGTGGGTAGCTCACGATAGAAAAAGATGAAGCGACCATCCGAGGTTCGAAACAATCTCTTGCCATAAGTGCCCGAAGTAGCCCCCGAAGGCACGCCCTCGATGGTGGGGTCTATCGTGACCGGCAGGGTGGCATTGGCAAGTGCAGCTTGGTCTAGCCGAATCACCACTGTGCTGCCTTCGATCTGCATGGTTCCTGGGATCGGGATATCGAGCGCATCTTTGGCTTCCAGCTTGCCCAAGCGAAACATCCAAGTCTCACCCGGCGGTGAGAAGACGATCTGATCGTTTTCCATACTTGCTTTGAGCCCAGGAGCGGAGAAGTTGAACCTGAGTGTCGAGGGCGAACGCTTTTCTAAGACGATGGTTTCTTTGACAGATTCGACGCCGGTCTCGTAGTTCACTTTCATCCCGGGGGCTGAGAACGATGCTTTCTTGCCGCTGATGGTGGGGTCTTTGCCTTCGTATCCATGCAGGCGAAGGTCGACGTATAGATCGGTTGCCTTGTTGATGTAGCGAAGCCCGATACCGCGGCTCGTCGAAGATGAAAAATCGGCACTGTACTCGTCAGCGACGGTCAATCCGGTTGAAGATGATGCAGCCTTGGCTTGGTTGGAACTGCCATCCATAGTCAGCAATGACGCAGACAACAGCAAAGCTATCGAGATACAGCCCGTTCGACGCCAAGATGCGCGCGCGGTAGAAACGTTTGAAAACAAAGTTGGCCCCCCTGAGAAATAGGTCTAGATGACTAATACATTCGACGTACTGGGGCTCATTCCTGCTCGCCCACAAGAATAAGAAGTCCGGCTTGTGTGGATTCTGTCGGATTTGCCGAAAGATTTATTCGCGACCTTGGTCGATGAGTAGGCGTAGACGCGCTTGTCAACCAAACTTCAGGGGATAAGGGCTCGCAACTCTGCCTTGATGACTTTGCCTGAACCTGTGCGTGGCATCGACTCCATCACATGGATGTATCGCGGAACCTTGTAGGAGGCCAAACCTCGCTTGCACAATTCGTCGATCTGTTCGACCGACGCGGTTCCTTCGACGCACGCAGCCATTACATGGCCAAACTCGTGATCCACAACTCCGAATGCCGCGGCTTCAACTACACCATCGAGGGTCTCTATCATCGCTTCGATCTCGGCTGGGTAAACATTCTCACCGCCAACGACAACCATGTCATCGGCTCTGCCCTCGACGTAGATGTATCCGTCATCATCGATGTGACCGGAGTCGCCGATCTCTAGATAACCGTCAGCCTCGGGCATCACTTCGCCAGTTGTATATCCCTCGAATCCGATGCCGGTCTTGATCATCAGCCGACCACCCACGACCCTTACATTCAAGCCAGGCATCGGCTTACCGACGCTCCCGGGGTGGGTTCGGATGTCCTCAGGCGTCGCGATGGCAACCCACCCAACCTCCGTTGATCCATATAAGTCGTACAGAACAGGGCCGAAACACTCATTAGCCTGGGCGCGCAATTCGTCGGATAGAGCTGAACCACTGACGAGGACGATACGTAAACTCGAAAGGTCGTATCGCGAACGTACTTTCTCAGGCAATGCCAAGATCCGTCGCAACATGACCGGGACAAAAGATGCTGCCGTCACGCGATGTTTTTCGATGGCAGCAAGACTGTCCTCAGCATCGAATCTGTCCGACAAGACGATAGTCGCTCCCAACACGGTCGAAAACGTAAAAGTTGCAAGGCCGAATGAATGAAACATCGGTGCGGGGCAATAAATGACATCAGACCGACGATAGGGAACGACGCTGAAAAGCTCGGCCATCGCACCCAGCCCGGTCGATGCAGCGCTCCTTGCCGCACCCTTGGGCTTGCCACTCGTGCCAGACGTATGGATTATGAACTGAGGTGAACCGCGGCGTTTCGTGAAAGGGAACGGTGCCGACACCGATTGCTGATCTCGAAGCTCGTTATATGAGTCGAGATCGATAGTGGGCACTCCCCCTAGGTTCACCTCATCTAATTGATCGCGATGACGCGGGTCATAGATGATGAGTTTCGGCGCGGCTCTGTTGATGGTCGTTTCTAATTCCATAGGTTTCGCCCAGGTGTTCAGCGGACACGCGCCAAGGCCCGTTTTTTGCGCGGCTAGAAACAGCTCTGCCGTGTGACGCGTATTGCGAAGCAGCAGCGCCACGCGGTCCCCTCCGATAAGACCCTTGCCTGCCAACACGCGTGCAGCCTGATTGGTTCGCTGATCAAGCTGCCTCCAGGTAAGTTCGCCCTCTCGGTCAACGAGTGCCGTCTTGTCACCCATGACGAACGCATGCATCTGGCTGAGAAGTCCTATCGAAACCCCCCGACCAATCACCCATGGCAACGAGATGGCTACGGCCAAAGGTGACTTCGCTTCGAACATCCCGGCATTGCGCAGCCCCCTCAAAGTTGCAGGACGAGCAATGTCGGCTACGAGTTTCAGAACGCTCACTTCATAGATGCTATTCGTTCGTGGTTTACTTCGGAGATGACCCCTTTCGAGCTAAAGGGCTGGGCGCCAACGGTTCCAGTGATCGGCCATGTTCCACATAGCGCCACAGCCATTCCAGCCGAAGTTCGCTCCACGATCCTACTGGCCGATGATGATTTGCACGTCGAGAAGATGCGCGTCACCGACCATCTGACCGATCGACTGTACGAACACGTCCTGCACGTGGGAGGAGCGATGTTCGTAAACGGCCTGAGCCGCCTAGTTTTCGACCCGGAGCGGTTCCGCAAGGACGAGGATGAATACATGGCGTCGCGCGGTGCGGGGGCCGTTTATCGCAAAACCTCACTAGGACACGACCTTCGCGATGCGAATTTTACGAACAACGAACGCGAGCAAATACTCATCCAGTATTTCGACCCTTACGCCTTAGGCTTCGAGAATGCGGTTTCAGACATATTGGATAGTTTTGGGCGATGCACCATCATCGATTGCCACTCATTTCCCAAAGTGGCGCTCGGGTGGGAATTGCACCCCGACGCCCAACGGCCATCGTTATGTTTCGGGACAGACGGATTCCACACCCCTCGAAACCTGGTCGAAAACTTGACTCGACGCGCTGGGGGCGATGTCCTGGTTGATATTCCATTCAAAGGCACCTACACCCCTATAAGGTTTTGGAACAAAGACCCTCGCGTGACTTCGATCATGATCGAGGTCAGGCGCGACACTTACTGCGATGAAGAAACGGGCAAAGCAAATAAAGGATTTGATGCGGTTCAACGCCTACTCGCATCCCTGATCGAAGACATATCCGAGGCAGCGGCGACTCCATAACTTCCACATTGGGTTATCTTTTCTAGACCGATGCCGGGTCTTAAGAGAAGCTTTGACACCGATGCTGCGCTGCGTCATGTAAGCGAGCACTGTTTCACATCAACCGGTTCTGAGCGCGTGGGGATCGAGCTAGAGTTGATCACTTACCCGTCTCATAACCCATCCGAAATCGTCGACTTCCCCGCTCTCAAAACCGCAGCGACATCAGCGACATCAAGGGGGCCATTGGGAGCGGGTTCGATCATCAGCTTCGAACCCGGAGGTCAAGTCGAAGTGAGTTCGGTCCCGCATGCTGGGGCCGCATCCGCGTGCATGGCCACCGCCAAAGACGAACGAGAACTGCTAAAGCGCCTTAGCGAAGGTGGATTCTCAGTGCACTCGACGGCTATAGATCCCATTCTCGACAGGCCCCGCGTCGTTGGTGGGCAGCGCTACGAGGCGATGGAACGCGGATTCGACTCTCGGAATCGGTTCGGAAGACAGATGATGCGAAACACTGCCGCGCTTCAAGTCAACATCGACCTTGGCGGCGATGGTCAGACTCGCTGGGAAACGGCGCACAACATCGGCCCCATGCTTATCGCTGCATTCGCGAACTCACCGATGGCCGCAGGCAGGCCGACTCCTTGGAAGTCGACTCGGATGGCGATCTGGTCAGCCATCGACCCATCCCGAACCATGCCAGCGCTCGGCGCGTCTGGCTACGTCGCTGATTGGACAAATTTCGCCCTGGCCGCGCAAGTGCTTTTCATGAAGGCAACCGAGACCCGTTTCGTACCGATTACTTCTGCCTTCAGTTTTCGGCGTTGGATCGAACAGGGACACGAACTTGGCTACCCGACCGAAGACGATTTCGCCTACCACTTGACCACCCTGTTTCCTCCGGTGCGTGCCAAGGGATGGCTCGAGATACGCGTGATCGACAGCCTACCGGCCCCCTGGTGGCGAGTTGCCACGGCACTTACGTGCGTACTACTGCAAGATGCTGACGCGCTAGACAAGGCGGCCGACTTGATCTCAAAAAGCAAGGATCTTTGGACCGAAGCTTGGTCATCGGGGCTAGACCACCCCACACTCGCCCAAGCCGCCGATGCATGTTTCGTCGCCGTCATGGACGCGATGCCAACGTCGCGGGTGGACATAACAACCGCGTCAGCGATTAGCGACTACTACGAACGATTCATAGCACGGCGAAGGACGCCTGCGGATGAACAGATCGACCTGATGAGCGCAAAGATCGGCCCATGAAGGAACAGATCGCAAGACAACTCGAAGAGGTGCGGCAACGATCCCTGGGGCTGCTTTCCCCCGTGTCTGAGGAAGACCAGATCGTGCAGCATTCGGAACTGATGTCGCCGCTTGTTTGGGACTTGGGGCACGTAGGCAACTATGAAGAGATCTGGCTTCTGCGAATGGTGGCAGGGGTTCCGGCTTCGAACCCCGAACTCGACGACATCTACGATGCTTTCAAACACGCTAGAAGGCAACGAACCCGCCTAGCGTTGCTGAACCCTAACGAAGCACGGCAATACATCGGCAACGTTCGCGGCAGGGTCTTCGACATCCTCGAAGACGTGGAGTTCGACCCTACCAACCCACTGCTACACGAAGGGTTCATTTACGGAATGGTGGTTCAGCATGAGCATCAGCACGACGAGACCATGCTGGCAACATTGCAACTGCGTCCTGGTGAATATCCAGTCCGGCTCGCATCGGACCCGAAACCCGTTTCGATAACCACCGAAGAAGTGCTGGTCGATGGTGGAACGTTTACCGTCGGCACCGACATCGAGCCGTGGGCTTACGACAACGAACGTCCCTGTCATCAGGTGACGCTCCCTCCGTTTTACATCGACACTGCCCCGGTAACGAATGAGCGCTACTTGTCATTCATGGCAGAGGGCGGCTATGGCGACCGAAGATGGTGGACAGACGAAGGCTGGGCTTGGCGCATGGAGGCATCGCTTGAACACCCTGAATTCTGGGACCTTGATGGTGCAACTTGGTCAAGGACACGCTTTGGTCGCAAAGAAACTCTTCCCATGGATGAGCCGGTTCAGCATGTGTGCTGGCACGAAGCCGATGCTTATGCCCGATGGGCGGGCAAGCGACTCCCGACGGAGCAGGAGTGGGAAACCGCAGCATCATGGGATCCGAAGACCAAAACCAAGCGGCGTTTTCCCTGGGGCAACGGTGAGCCAACACCAGATCTTGCAAACCTTGGCGAAGCACGGTTCAAGCCAACGGCGGTAGGGAGCTTTCCGGGGGGGGTCAGTCCCTTGGGATGTCATCAAATGATCGGCGATGTTTGGGAATGGACATCGTCACCATTCGAGGCTTATCCGGAGTTCAACTCGTTTCCATACCGAGAATACTCCGAGGTTTTCTTCGGTCGGGGATACAAAGTCCTTCGAGGTGGATCCTGGGCAACGCATCCGCTTGCCATACGGAACACCTTTCGCAATTGGGACTTCCCGGTCCGTCGGCAGATATTCGCAGGCTTGCGCTGCGCCCGCGATGCCTGATGGCGCAGTTTCACATCGATGTTCATCTCGGGCCAGACGAACAAAGGGCAACCCTTGAGCGCGATGCCTTAGAGGGGTTGACTTGCACCCCCAAGAGCATTCCTTCCAAGTACTTCTACGATGAGGTCGGCGCAGATCTATTCGATCAGATCACGCGCCTCGATGAGTACTATCTGACTCGACGCGAAACCGAAATATTCCTAGCCCGTGCGGACGACATATCGAAACTGACAGGTGCAGATACTTTCATCGAACTCGGCTCGGGCACTTCGAACAAGACCACGATCCTGCTTGACGCCTTCTCCCAGGCGGGCTCGCTGCAAAGATACATCCCGTTTGATGTCGACGAAAAAACGATGCGAGCCGCCGCTCAAACCATCATGGCTCGGTACCACGATGTCAGCGTTCATGCCGTTGTAGGTGATTTCGAAAGCCATCTTTCGCAAATACCGCACGGTGGTCGTCGGGTCCTCGCCTTTATCGGAAGCACCATCGGCAATCTCACTGGCGAACAGCGAAAAGGATTCTTAGCTGAAGTCGCGGAAGTCCTGGAACCCGGCGACGCCTTCTTGCTCGGTGCGGATCTCATGAAAGACCAGCGGAGGCTCGAACTTGCATATGACGACCCAGCCGGAGTGACAGCCGAGTTCAACCGCAATGTACTGCGCGTATTGAACAAGGAGCTACAGGCGAACTTCGACGTCAACAAGTTTCAGCACGTTGCTCGGTTCGATGAAGACCACGAGTGGATGCAGATGTCGCTGCGATCAACGGTCGACCAGGAAGTGAGGCTTTCATCTATCGGGCTAGATATCGCATTCGCAAAGGACGAGCGTCTCCTTACAGAGATCAGCGCCAAGTTCCGCCGCGAGTCCCTAGAGGGCGAATTGGCTGAGGCAGGACTTGAGATGCGACATTGGTGGACCGACACGGCAGGCGACTTCGGCGTGTCCCTTTCATTTCGGTAACTAGTCACTTCGAGTCATTACCAAACGGGGGAACAAGAATGACTCGGCCTGGCTATCTAATGTTCACTGTCCGTGGCCGACAACAGAAGCATGAGCAAAGTGGAACCTATACGAACCGACGGATCCCCACGAGAAGCCGTCGTGGCCGATCAGATCGAATCAGTCATCCGTCGCCTAGGACCGGTTCTGCACACGCACAACGTCTACGTAGAAGCCGACCCCGACTTGACGGCAATATGCGACTCACGCGCACTTACTAGAGTGCTTGAGAATCTACTGTTGAACGCCCACGCATTCTCACCCAGCGGCTCAACGATATGCATCCGGGCACAGAGGTTCAGCCGAGGCAAGGTCATCGTATCGGTTGAGGACACAGGCATTGGGATCCCCGTGGAAGACAGTGAGCGCATCTTTGAACCCTTCTACTCGGGGCACGATTCCTTGAATCCAGGTACTGGAGTCGGCCTTTCGATCGTTAAGGAGTTTGCGAAGGACTTGGGCGGAGCGGTCTGGATGGAAAGCTGCCCCGGTCGGGGAAGTACTTTCAGTTTCACGATGCTGGCAGCGACCGAATAACTCACCGGATAACTCACCGCGGGTAGGCTCACCCGATGCCCAGACTCTTTTCAACTCTTTGCGCTTTGGCAGTCATCATGGCCGCATGTACTGATCGGCCACCACAAACGAATGACAACTTGCGCATCGTTTCGAGTGTGGCTCCGATAACCAGCCTCGTGAGCGATGTTGCTGGACAGGCTGCCAACATTTCCGGGCTAGTCCCGGAAGGTATCAACTCTCACACGTTCGAACCTAAGCCCTCTGCGTCACGACTGTTGCGCGAGGCAGACATCATCTTCGTAAATGGTCTGCACCTTGAAGAACCGATCCTCAAACTCGCGCGAAAGAACTTGAAGAAGGGAGCTCGGATCGTTGAACTTGGCGATGCTGCAATCTCGCGGAAAGAGTGGATCTTCGACTTTTCGTTCCCCCTGGCCAAAGGCGACCCCAATCCGCATCTATGGACAAACCCCGTTTACGCCACCAGATATATCGAGATAATCCGAGACGAACTGTCTCTTGCAGACCCCTCCCACTCCAAGGACTTCCGCAAGAACCACCTTCGCATAGCGGGTAAAATCGATGAACTAGACAAAGCCACTCGCGCATCCACAAAGACGGTCTCGCCCAATAAGCGCAAGCTGCTTACCTACCACGACTCGTTTCCATACTTCGCTCGCGAATACGGATGGCAGGTCATCGGCGCTATACAGCCATCGGATTTCTCCGAGCCCACCGCTTCAGAAATCACGCGGCTCATCGACCAGATACGGGCAGAAAACATCCCCGCCATTTTCGGTTCGGAAGTGTTCCCTAGCAAGGTCTTGGAACAGATCGCCAAACACAGCGGCGCTCGCTACATAGACGACTTGCGCGACGATGATCTTCCTGGAAACACTGGCGACCCCCAGCACAACTACATAGGCCTGATGAAGTTCAATCTCATAACGATGATCACAGCGATGGGCGGCGACGCCTCTGCGCTCGAAAGCATTCAGCCATGACCGACGAACTCGTACGCGTTCGAGGCGCAACCTTTCGCTATTCGAAAGAACCGGCTTTGATCGACACGGATCTAACGATAGGCGCAGGCGACTTCACCGGGATCGTGGGTCCCAGTGGGTCAGGAAAGACGACTCTTCTGAAAGTATTAGCGGGTGTGCTGGTGCCCCAAGTTGGGACCGTTTACAGAGCCGATGATCTAACCACCGGATATGTCCCGCAGGTCGACCGTATCGATTGGTACTTCCCAGTAACAGCATTGGAAGTCGTGTTGATGGCGGCCGACCAGAAGAACATCTGGCCATGGTCGTCGCGCGATGCCAAAAAACGCGCCAAGCACGTCTTTGACGAACTCAGCATCGGCAACCTCGCCGACCGTCACATACGGACGCTGTCTGGTGGCGAGCAGCAGCGGGTGTTTATCGCAAGGGCACTTATGGGGCACCCGCGACTGCTTCTGCTCGATGAACCCATATCGGGCGTGGACGTGGCAACGCGGCACGATGTGCTGCACCTGTTACACGACCTCAATCACACTGAGGGCATCGCCGTTGTTCTAACGACTCACGATCTAAACGGGATAGCGGCCCATACCCACACACTCGTTTGCCTCAACCGCAGCGTCATTGCCGCTGGCGACTCGCGCGAGATACTTACACCGCAGGTCCTTGAACGTACGTACGGGGCACCTCTCGATGTCCTATCTCACGGCGGGATGCCCATCGTCGTTGACCACGTCGCCCTATCTACTGACGAATCGACACTCGAGGTACACCACGAACATCGATAGCCTCCTCGAGCCATTCAGGTACTTCAGTGGCGCGATCGCAGTTGCCACCATCGCTGGGGCGCTTTGCGCACTCATAGGCATTTACGTTGTCCTTCGGGGAATGAGCTACATAGGCCATGGACTGTCGCACGCCATCTTCGGCTGGGCAGTCGTCAGTTTCGCCGGAGGACTCAACTTTTATGTCGGCGCGGGCATCGGAGGGTTCGTTTCCACGCTAATGATCAACGGGGTCGCACGCCGCAAGATAGTGGGTGCCGATGCGGCCATCGGAATCGTAACTACGGCGGTATTCGCGCTGGGCGTTGCGCTGGTTTCACGAATCGGCTCTTTCTCGCGGAACTTCGAGGCGGCCTTATTCGGCAATGTTCTTGGTGTCACAAGCACAGATGTTTTAGTGGTGGCATGCGTAGGCGTCGCAGTTTCAGCAACGATCTTTTTTCGATATCGGCCACTCTTGTTCTCGACATTCGATCCTGAAGTAGCCGACATAGTAGGCCGTTCCGTACGCTCAAACGACGCATTGCTTTCCTTCTTGCTGGCAGCAACCGTGGTGGCGACCATGCAGGTGCTGGGCGTAACGCTCATCGCGGCGGCATTGGTTGCTCCACCCGCCACCGCGCGTCTTTTGACCGACCGTTTCAGCCGCATGATGGTCATCGCGGTTGGCATAGGGGCTGTCTCGGGTTTCCTGGGGGTCTACGGTTCCTATTTCCTCGACATAGCCTCGGGTGCTGCGGTCGTTTTGACCGATTCTGCATTCTTCTTAGCTGCATTCATATTTACAAGTGATCGTGTGCGGAAACACTGGCGGTCCAACCGTCTACGGGATCGTGAACCGCAAGGTGCAGATTCCAGCCGGGCTTGAGATCCTCGGGTTCCCATAGGTACCAATGAACCTCGTCCATGGCCTCGTGAAGTTCATCGGGCACCGGCGGCCACGCCAGTCCCGTCAACTCGGAAGCCGACCACCATGCCGCGAAGCGTCCATACGCACCTCCGCGTCGCCGCCCATAAGCACCACCACTAGCGGCCGCCCAAGCCATGTGCGCAAGGGCTTCAGACGAATCGATGCGCATCAGCCAGCGCCCATCGATCGCGGATTCGACTGAACCTTCGACGATATGAAACACCACGTCGCCATTGCTTTGAGTCACCCAAGGGGCAACGAGATCGAGCATGGCACGTTCGAGATCGGGGTCACTAAGGTGACGCTCATCGCCCGGATCACCAAGGCGAACACGCTTGGTTTGCACAAGCGGGGCATCTGGAAACGTCGCTTTGTCACTGCGATAAACAGGTAGGGGATACTCAGGCTCCCAGTTCATCAACATAAGCGGCAGTTCCATGACCTCAGGATGTGCGCCAGCGTGATCGGTCAGGTCCTCTCCTCTTATGACCCTTTCAGCGGCCAATGCTCCCAGAATCTGGGGCACAGATAGATGGGGCTCAAGCTCCTCGAAGCGATGAGTAGATGCCACAACTTCGGTCAAAGGACCCAACGCAAAACGCCCCGCCTCGGGGCCAAGGACGCTTGCAGCTATCGCACCAGGAGCTTCGAGTGCAAGCCGATATTCGATGTGCTCCGCTATGGGCCACAACTGCTTGCCACGTTCTGTCTCTACGCGACATCTGTCGGCAAGAGCAACCAGATCATCCCAGGCTCGCGCCGAGCAAAGTCCGTCTACTCGGTGAAGAAGTGGGTTCGGTTCACCAGACTCAATGAGTTCTTCTAGGGAATTCAAGACTCTTCGACGCATGCCCCGAAGATTTCCAGGGCTTCGGCAACCTGGTCATCGGTTATGACTAGCGGCATGAGATGTCGAAGGACGTCACCCTCTCGACCCGCAGACATCGACAGCACTCCGCGTTGCAAAGCCTTTGCTATGACATCTGCAGTGGTCTTGGCATCGTTGAAACAAACGCCGACCATCGCACCTAGCCCGCGCACCTCGCGGATAACGGACCCAGACGCAGCTATCTTCGTCCAGCCCTCGAACAACTGCTCACCAATCAGTTTCGCCCGATCAACAAGGCGTTCATCATCGATAACATCGAGCACAGCCAGCGCAGCGGCACATGCAACGGGGTTGCCCACGTAGGTGCCACCCAACGTGTTCGGAGAAAGCGCGTCGAGCCAACGCTCATCGCCAACGATCGCCGACAAAGGCAGCCCAGACGCTATGGACTTGCCGAGCGTTATGAGATCAGGACGAACTCCCAATCGGTCTGTGGCAAGGAAGGTTCCCGTTCGGCCATAACCAGATTGGATCTCGTCGGCGATGAATACCGAACCATGCTTATTGCACATCGTGGCGATGGTTTCGAGAAAGCCTTCTGCGGCAGGCAGGAACCCACCTTCACCAAGAACCGGCTCGACGATCACCCCAGCGATTTCATGTTGCGCAAAAATAGCTGTCAGCGCATCGACGGAATCCTTTAAGGATGCACCGAACAAGCCTGCGTAAGGGGCCCGATAGACCTGTTGGGCGAAGGGACCGAAACCATCCTTGTAAGGGACGTCGCGGTGCGTCAGCGACATCGCCATCAGGGTTCTTCCATGGAAAGCGCCCTCGAAACACACGATGCCGCTCCGGCCGGTTGCCGCCTTCGCGACCTTCACCGCGTTCTCGACAGCCTCGGCCCCCGAGTTGAAAAAGCCAGCTTTACGCCCTCCGCCACACAACTGCGAGAGTCGGGTCGCAAGATCGATGTACGACTGGTAGGGCAAGAGCGAAAAGTCTGTATGCATGAACGCATCGACCTGATCGTGAACCGCCTTGACGACACGAGGGTGGCTGTGACCAGCGACCAGGCACCCGACCCCGCCGATAAAGTCGATGAATCGATTCCCGTCGACATCCGTCAACAAGGCACCCTCACCGGATGCCGCAAAGATCTTTCCTCCCGGCACCAATGGACGCGCTATCGATGTGGCGGCACCTGCCGATGAAGTGCGCGACCGGGGGCCGGGGATCTCGGTGACGATCTTTATCGACGACATCATGCAGCCCCTTTGAGGGCACTGATCAAACGGCTGACTGCCCCTTCAAGACCATACTCTCCCGCGACTTCATTCACCTTCGTTTCATTCTCAAAGATGCGAGGGCGGATGAGGTCATGAGTCCCTACCGGCGCATCCGGCGATATGAGGACACATCTGGCAGCCCTATCGAGATAATCGATCGACATCCGCACCTTAGCCAAAGGACCCGTGGCACCATTGGTCAACGCCGCTTCGATAACTGCTGCGAGGCTCTTGTATTTGGCGATCAACATCGAAGCGGTTTTTTCGCCGATCCCCGGGACTCCCGGCAAGCCGTCCGAAGGATCGCCCCGCAAAAGCGCGAAATCGCCGTATGCGCGACCTGGAATGCCATATTTGTTGGTTATTTCTCTTTCGTTTACGACGAGCAATTCGGAGACTCCACGTTTGGGATAAAGCACCACAATGTCAGGATCACGAACCAACTGAAACAAGTCGCGGTCACCAGACACGATCTCGACTTTGCCTTCGGCAAACGGTATGAGGGCTCCGATAACATCTTCTGCCTCGTAGTCTGCACAACCGACTACAGCAACGCCCATCAGTTCCAGCAGTTCGAAGATGACCGGGATCTGCGGGTCAAGGTCTTCTTCCGGCAAACCGACCCTGTGGGTCTTATAGCTGCTGACAAGATCGACTCGCCATTGCGGCCGCCAGTCTTCATCGGTAGCACAAGCGAGATGCGTCGGATCGCGATCGATGACCAACCGAGCAAGCATGTTTAAAAAACCATGTGCAGCATTCATCTTTATGGTGTTTGGCGATGAGAAGAACGCGCGATAGATCAGACTAGATGAATCAACCAGCAATGTGCGGCTACTCGTAGTCGACACCTGAGAACTGCATGAGTTTGCTCCAATGATGTTCGCTATCGATGGTACGGATGGTCCCACTGCGCGATCGCATCACGATCGATTGCGTTGTGGCACCCTCAGACACGTAGCGGACACCGCGAAGCAGTTCGCCATCGGTGATTCCAGTTGCCGCAAAAAAGCAATCACCGCGAACCAAGTCTTCGGTAGTTAAGACACGGTCTAGGTCGTAGCCGGCATCGATCGAAGCCTGTCGTTCCTGTTCGTTGCGTGGATACATCCTTCCTTGGATCACCCCACCCAGACATTTGATAGCCGCCGCTGCAATGACTCCCTCAGGAGTGCCACCTATCCCGATCAAAAGGTCAACACCAGTGCCGGGTTTGGCAGCCGAGATCGCCGCCGCGACGTCACCATCGCTGATCAGTTTTATGCGGGCCCCCGCCGCACGCACCTCTTCGATGATTTTCGCATGCCGGTCGCGATCCAAAATGATGACTGTCACGTCGCGCACATCGCATCCCTTCGACTTGGCGACAGCTCGAACGTTGTCGCCTACCGGTGCGGCCAGGTCGATCAGGTCGGCTGCCTCGGGGCCGGTTGCGATCTTTTCCATGTAAACGCTGGGGCCAGGATCGAACATAGCGCCAGCCTCAGCCACCGCGATTACCGCAAGCGCCCCGGGCTGCCCTTTAGAAGTCAGCGTGGTTCCGTCGATAGGGTCGACTGCCACATCGACCCGGGGAGGCTCGCCGGTACCAACCCGCTCCCCGTTGTAAAGCATGGGGGCTTCGTCCTTCTCGCCCTCGCCGATCACTACGATCCCGTCCATCTGCACGGTTGAGATCATCAATCGCATAGCGTCGACTGCCGCCTGATCCGCGGCCTCTTTGTCACCCCGCCCCATCAAGCGAGCTGCGGCCAAAGCAGCCGACTCGGTAACTCGGACAAGTTCCATACCAAGGTTGCGATCAGCAGCCATACCGGGGCCCGGCTTAGTATCCATTTGGGAAATCCTAAAGCATGTAATCCTTGGAGGCATGGGCCCAAACGATACTCAGCAGTTCCGACGGGACGATACGCAGGAACTTCCACTTACAGTGGCTATCAAGCACACCCGAAGAGTTGCGATCGGGATATTGGGAGGCGCGCTGATCGTAGCCGGTCTGCTCTTGATCCCCCTGCCCGGCCCCTTTACTCTACCCCTGCTGTTTGCTGGCCTGACAGTTTTGTCTTGGGAGTTCAAATGGGCAAAGCGAACGTTGTTTCAGGTTCGGCGACGGTTCGCTGCGATCAAAGCTCGCAGGGCGAATCGCTCCCGCAGCTAGTTGGAGGCGCAACAAGAGTCATCTTATCTGCGACGACTCATCATCCTTCTAGCGACTGCAACATTTTTCGAAGGCTACGACTCAGCAGTCAACGCGATAGTGCTTCGCGATCTTGCCCGCGACTTCGGCATCGATGTCACAGAAACGACAAGGCTTACCGGACCTTTGATCGCCATAGGCCTCGGATCCTTCGGTGCGATCTTCATAACGGCTCTCGGCGATCGCTTTGGTCGTAAGCCTCTGCTGATAGGCACGACTCTGATGTACGCCCTTTTCACGGGCCTAACCGCCACGGCGCAAAACCTTACGGTCTTTATCGTCTTTCAATTCTTCGCGCGCGCCTTCTTGATCGCTGAATATGCGACAGCGATCACGATGGTCACCGAGGAGTTCCCCGCACAAAGGCGCGGACGGGCGCTCGGAACCCTTACTGCATTCGGGGCATTTGGTCTGCCCGTAGTAGCGATAGTTCATCTGCTCGTTCGCAACACTGCCCTCGGATGGAGAGCGGTCTACCTGGTTGGCTTACTCCCTTTGGTAGTAACTGCTTTCCTCAGGACGAAACTAAGGGAAACCAAACGCTATGTGGCGGCCAAGGAAGCGGGCGTAAAACTCGCCCACACCCCAGCTTCTAAAGTGCTGCGTGGCCCTCACCGCAGAGAACTGTTCACTGTTGGCGCCGTTTTCTTCTTAGTTCATTTCGCCCTGCTTGGGGGCGCAACATGGTGGCCGTTATTCGCGAAAGAGCAGCGGCACTTCTCAGAGTCGACCATAACTTGGCTTCTTGCCACCGCCTATCCTTTGGGAGTTTCCGGTTTCTTCGTAGCCGGAAGACTGCAAGACCGCATAGGGCGCAGGAGAACCGGAACCCTGTTCATGTCTGCAGGACTTGTATTCGGGGTGGCCACGTTCCATGTACCCACCCCGGCGACGATGTTTCCAGTGATGGTTCTTGCGGTTTTCTTCGGTTTCGGGATAGCACCAGTGCTTGGCGCCATCTCCTCGGAACTGTTCCCAACCGAAATCCGGGCAACGGCCGTGGCATTCGCGCGCTCAGTTCTTGGCACCCTAGGCGCTATCGCGGGTCCGGTAATGGTTGGCCTGCTAGCGGACCGAAGGATGACAGGAAGATTGCCGGACTTGCCCTTGATAGGCCCAGTCGTTGGCAACCTCGCGGGAGCAGTGACGTTAGCCGCTCTCGCGTACATACCGGCCATCTTCGTTTTGCGCAAACTCCCCGAAACTGCTGGCAAAGAACTTGAGGTGATCAGCCAAGCACCATAGTTTCACGAGGTGCGCGTCGATCCGCACGTGACACGTGCATCCTGACGCGGACATCGTGGTTAGGCGCGGGGCACTAGACTCCTCAGCATGGCACCCGGCACACCAGACCTCTCCGTGCTCCCTACCGGCACCGTTACTTTTCTCATGACCGACATCGAGGGATCTACCTCGCTATGGGAAGCACATCCTGCAGCGATGCGCAAGGTTGTGTCGCGTCACGATGAGATAGCGCAGGCTGCAATCAGCGAAACGGGCGGACAACGCCCGAAAGATCAGGGAGAAGGAGACAGCATCCTGTGTGCTTTTGCTCGCGCAACCGACGCTCTCGCATGTGCAGTGCAATTCCAGCGCGCCCTTGCTCACGAGCCTTGGCCCGAAGACATCGAGCTGCGCGTAAGAATGGCGGTGCATACCGGCGAGATCGAACTACGCGACGAGAGCAACTACTTCGGGCCAGCCCTCAACCGCGCCGCACGGCTTCGCGCCATAGGACATGGAGGACAAGTACTCGTTTCTCAGGCCACATCCGAGGTTGTGGGCGACAGGCTTCCCGGTGGTTCACACCTGAAGGACCTTGGTATGCACCTTCTGAAGGATCTTGCCAGCAAGGAGCGCGTTTACCAATTGGTCCACCCAGACCTGCTTGAGAAGTTCCCTTCACTCAATTCTCTTGAGTCCCTTCCGAATAATCTGCCGGTACAGCTCACATCGTTCGTCGGAAGGGAACAGGAGATGATCGATCTCAAGAAGATCCTTTCGAACAGCCGGATGGTGACACTCACCGGCGCGGCTGGCTGCGGCAAGACTCGTCTTGCTGTTCACGCTGCTGCGGACCTTCTTGACTCCGAGTCGCAGGGCGTTTGGTTCGTCGACCTTGCCCCCGTGTCTGACCCAGCCCTCGTTGCCCAAAGTGCCGCCCACGCCTTAGGTTTACGTCAATCCGGATCGATGATCGAAACCGGCGAGAGCCCCAACGACAACAGAGATTCGGCCAAGAGACTTGCCGACCACATCCGCTCGAAATCCACAGTCATGGTTTTGGATAACTGCGAGCACCTCATTTCAGCCTGCGCGGAATTGTCACACATGCTTCTGCATTCATGCACGAATCTGCGGATCGTCGCGACTTCGCGCGAACCGCTTGGGGTTGCGGGCGAGACAAGTTTTCGAGTCCCATCACTGTCGACGCCCGACCCTGACCATATGCCTGCTGTGCATGAGATGAGTAGTTACCAAGCGGTCCTTCTGTTCGAAGACCGAGCAGCCCAAGTGCAAAGCGATTTCGTTGTAAGTGCCGATAACGCTCCCGCGATCGCGCAGATCTGTCGCAGGCTCGAAGGCATTCCGCTTGCGATCGAACTGGCCGCCGCCCAAGTCACTGCGCTTACACCACAACAGATAGCTGCGCGCCTCGATGACACGTTTCGCTTGCTGATCGGAGGCAGCAGGACCGCACTCGAGCGCCAGCAAACTCTGCGCGCCGCTGTCGATTGGAGTTACAGACTCCTTAACGATCAAGAACGACTTCTGCTAGCCAGGCTCTCAGTATTCGCTGGTGGCTTCACCCTCGAAGCAGCTGAGGCCGTTTGTGCTGGCGGTGGACTGAATGCTCAGGAGATACTGCAACACCTTACGAACCTTGTTTCCAAGTCGCTCGTGCAGAAGGACACCATCGGCTCCGCTGCGCGTTTTAAGTTATTGGAAACGATCCGCCAATACGGCCGAGAGAAAGCCTACGAGTCGGAAGGTGCCGAGGCACTTCGGATCGCCCACCGGGATTACTACCTCTCCGTTGCGGAGCAAGCTTGGGAGGAGGAGTTGCCGGGTGCAGCGGTCGGAGAATCACTCAAGGTTCTTGAATCCGAACATGACAACATCCGTGCGGCTTTCGAATGGAGTCTCGGCGAGGCAGATCCGACACCAGCGCTGCTGTTGGCGGCTGACCTCCTGCATTTTTGGTCGATCAGTGGCTACTTAAGTGAGGGCGCCAGTTGGCTCGATCAAGCACTCTCAAAACCGGGAGAGCCTTTGCCAGAGGTCCGCGCCAGAGCGCTTGCTGCACGATCCTGGCTGGCGCTCCTCACCGGAGACCTACGGATGACATCCGAACTCGCCGGCGAATGTCTGGAGATCTCCACCGCCACTGGATTCAAATGGGGGATTGCGGCTGCCCAAAGGGACCGCGCCCTCGTCGCACTTTACGAAGGAGATATGACCAAAGCGCGGTTGTTGTTAGCTGAGAACCTCGTGCTTGCCCGAGAAATTGACAACCTGTTCTTGCAAGGAACGACGCTTGGGGGACTGATCCAAGTTGCTTTAGCAACCGGAGACCGCGCCACGGCACACCTATTGGCCGAAGAGGGGTTGGGTCTGTCTCGCAAGCAGAAGGGAGCCGTGGCCACCACCAGGTTCACGTACATCCTTGCCTTTCTTGCCCATGAAGATGGGGACTTCAAAAAAGAGCACGATCTGCTTGAGGAAGGGCTGGCGATCGCCCGGGAAATAGGAGACAGACAAGGCATGAGACTGTTGCTCGCCCAACGTGTCCCCCTGGCGAGGATGCGGGGTGACCATGAATCTGCGGCTTCCTCGTGGGCAGAAGCAGTTTCGATCGTACGGGATTCAGGGGAGGTTGCCTGGCTGACCGGACTCGCCAATGCGGCTCTGGCGAACCAGGACTATGACGAGGCCCGGGCCATCGCCGAGGAGTGCCTCACCATCTACCGCGAGATTAGCGGCGATCTGACTACTGCGGCGGCGCTCGGTTTGACTGGAGGGATCGCGTACTATCAAGGCGACTTACCCGCAGCACGCGCACTCTGGGAAGAGTGCGTTTCGATGGTGCGACCCACGGATAACAGGAGGCTCGCGGCCGCTTTTATTCACGGTTTGGGAGAAACCGCGCGAGCGCAGAACGATCTTGTCGCGGCAGGCCCGCTGCTCGGTGAATCCCTTGCGATATCTCGCGAGTTAGGTATACCGATCTTGATCGCTGGACCCCTCGCGAGCTTGGGGTTGTTGGCCAGGGCCGAAGGAAACACATTGCAAGCCGATAGTTTGCTACGTGAAGCGTTGACCTTGGTGCGCGACGCAGGATTGCGCCCCCAGATCCCCGAAAGCCTGGAGCTACTTGCAGGACTGGCGGCTGACAAAGGCGAACTTGAACGCGCCGCACGCTTGTTTGGTGCCGCGGAAACTATGCGGCAAACCGCTCACTCTTCGATCCCTCCCGTCAGCCGGGGAGATTACGACAATGACGTAGCCTTGTTGCACAATGGCTTAGACGAAGCCTTGTTCGATAAAGCGTGGCATGAGGGCAAGGCGATGACTATTGACGAAGCTGTGGAATTCGCGCTCGGCCCTTCAACGAATCTTAGATCCCAGGAGGTGGATAGTGGAACAGAATGAAACTACGATCAGGAACTTCTATGCAGCATTTCAGGCGCGCGACGGTAACGGAATGGCCGCTTGCTATCACCCAGAGGTTCAGTTCTCCGACCCCGTTTTCACCGATCTTAAGGGTCCGCGCGCTGGGGCTATGTGGAAGATGCTTTGCGAAGGCGGGTCGGATCTGAGCATCGAGCTCGGCGACGTTGCGACAGATGGCAGCAACGGCAGCGCCCATTGGGAAGCCAGATACACCTTCACCACTGGACGCAAAGTACACAACCGCATCGACGCCAGCTTCGAGTTCATGGACGACAAGATCATCGTCCATCGCGATTCGTTCGACCTACATTCGTGGGCTTCGCAAGCGCTCGGATTGCCAGGCCGACTCTTCGGCGGCTTACCGTTCCTGCAAAACAAGATCCGAGCCACGGCGATGAATCGACTCGACAAATACATCAGCAGGTAACGTTGGGCAACGTTAGGATCCTTCACGTCTCAGACATCCACAACAACCTGCGCGCAGCCCGCTTCGCTATGAAATTTGCGCTGACATCGGGATGCGACGTCGTAGTCGACACCGGAGATCTATCGGGTATCGGCGGATGGTGGGAGAGGTTTTTTCTCTTGCTGGTCCCAGAGCCAGCATGCCCTCTTGTGTTCGCGCCGGGCAATCACGACGGCCGCGTAACTATCGAAGCAATGAGACGTCGAGGTGCCAATGTGCTCGATGATTCAGGTGTGGTGGAGGTCGCCGGACTCAAGTTCTGGGGATATCGCGATCCCAACCGAACCAAACTGTTCGGCAAGCCGTACGACAACTCAGCCTGTGAACATGCCGCAACCGAAAACCCGGTGCCCGAAGGAGTGGACGTCGTGGCGGTTCACAATCGCAAGATGGTGCGCGATGCCGGGCCGAACACGGTGCTCGTCCTGTCGGGACACCTGCACAAGACCGTCGTGGACCAGACCCATAGTCCTGCATGGGTCACCGCCGGAGCAGCCGGTGAAGGGGGGCCGCTGGGCAGGGTGTTTGAGGCAGTGTTGATCGACCTTGTCGACCGGGTGATCAGTGAGGCAACGGTTATTCGACTAAACCTTGACGAAGCGCGAGCGCAACTGCCCCCGTACGGTCCGCAGCACCCAACTTCGTGAAGATGTGAGAAACGTGAGTCTTAACGGTTTGTGCCCCGATGGCCAGTTCCCGCGCGATCTCCTTATTCGACTTTCCATAGGCAAGAAGTTGTAGAACATCCTGTTCGCGCTTGGAGAGCTGCTTAACAGGCTTTGGCGAACGTTTGGACATCGCGGCAAATTCGTCGATCAAGTGGCGGGTGATTAAGGGATGGAGCATGGCCTTGCCCGACGCAACGGTCAGGATGCCTCGAACTAGTTCATCCGTTGTAACTGTTTTCAATAGATAACCAGAAGCACCAGCACTGATGGCTTCATGCACGTAAGACTCTTCATCGTGCACCGTCAACATCATGGCCTTCACGTTGGGGTGCTCCTGCCGGATGGTTCGCACGGCCTCAAGTCCGTCCATGTCCGGCATGCGGATGTCGACAACGACAACGTCTGGCGAATGGGCCTTGACTAGACCCAGGAGCTCTCGTCCACTCGAAGCCTCGGCAACTACTTCAACCTCGGACACCGAATCGAGCATCGCCTTTAGACCTTGGCGAATAACCTGATGATCGTCAGCGAGGATCACTCGCACCGGCTTGGGTTGGGAATCGTCCTCCATGGGCTCCAATGTAACCGTTAAGTCGCTCACTTGGGGGGCATTCTAAGGGCCCCGTCCAAACGAATGACCTCGCCGTTGAGCATGGGATTTTCAACGATGTGTTTGACTAGGGCAGCATATTCATCGGCTCGACCCAGCCTTCGAGGATGCGGAACCTGTGCCGCCAACGCGTCGCGCATATGCTCAGGCAACATCGCAAGCATCGGAGTGTCGAATGTCCCGGGTGCGATTGTGACCACTCGGATCTTCTGCGAAGACAGGTCGCGTGCCAAAGGCAGCGTCATCCCAGCCACGCCCGCTTTCGAAGCCCCATATGCGTTCTGGCCTATCTGCCCATCGAACGCTGCCACCGACGCGGTGTTAACGATCACGCCGCGCTCTTCGCCGTCAGGCTCTTGCTTGGCCATCTGAGCCGCAGCCAAACGGATGACATTGAACGTCCCGATAAGGTTGATCTTTACAACAAGTTCGAATTGCTCCAACGGTAATGGTTCACCTTGCTTATCAAGCACCCTTCCAGGAAAACCAACCCCAGCACAATTGACCACTATATGAAGCCCACCAAACGTCTCGGCGGCTAGGGCAACAGCTGCGGAAACTTCCTCCTCGGACGTAACGTCGGCGGGTGCGAACCGAACTCGTTCTCCCAGTTCCTTAGCGAGAGTTTGCCCATCGGTATGGGGAAGGTCGACGATCACCGCCGATGCTCCTGCAGCTAGCATTTGCTCGATAGTGGCTTTGCCCAGACCGGAGGCGCCCCCGGTGACCAATGCCGTCTTGCCTTTGATATTCAATTGTCCTCCTTAGCCTAAAGCCGATTTCAAGTCATCGATAAGGTCGTCCACATCTTCGATGCCAACGGAGATGCGAACCAGATTTTCCGAAACAGCCGATGGAGTATCGGCGATACTCGCATGAGTCATAGCTGCTGGGTGTTCGATGAGCGACTCAACGCCGCCGAGCGATTCGGCAAGGAAAAACAGTTTGGTTTTCGAAACCATCTGCAGCGCCTCTTCGCGCGAGTTCAGCTCGAACGACACCATTCCCCCAAAATCGTCCATCTGCCTAGCAGCGATGTCATGGCCGGGGTGCTCTGTCAATCCGGGATACCAGACCTTGAGTACCGAAGGATGTTCGTTCAAGAACTCGGCGACCTGCATGGCGTTGCGACAATGCTCGCGCATACGGATGCCCAGGGTCTTGATGCCCCTCAGCACAAGCCACGAATCGAATGGCCCTGGCACAGCACCTACGGCGTTTTGGATAAAGGCCAACTTCGCGTTCAAGGCTTCATCATTGAGACACGCGGCGCCCCCAACAACATCGGAATGACCGCCAAGGTATTTGGTCGTGGAATGCACAACGATGTCGGCACCCAAGGTTAGCGGACGCTGAAGATACGGAGTTGCGAATGTATTGTCGACGATCACGAGCAAGTCGTGATGATGAGCTAACTGCGCGACAGCGGCTATATCGCATATTCGCAGATATGGATTGGTTGGTGTCTCGACCCAAAGCATCTTCGTGTTGGCCTGGATGGCAGCCTCGACTTTAGCGACATCAGCGGTGTCGACCGCAGTGAATGTGATGCCGAAGCGCACCAGGACTTTCTCGAAAAGGCGTCGAGTGCCGCCATAGACATCGTCTCCAAGTACTACATGATCACCGGCGCTCAGAAGTCGCAGCACTGCATCTTCTGCCGCCATGCCGGATGCGAAAGCTAGTCCGAACCGTGCTTCTTCGATCGATGCCAGAACCTGCTCAAGTGCAGTTCTCGTGGGGTTACCGGTTCTAGAATATTCATAGCCTTTATGCTGACCAACTTCGTCCTGCACGTAGGTTGACGTTTGGTAGATGGGAACCACCGCCGCTCCCGTGGTCGGATCGGCATCCTGTCCAACATGGATGGCTCGGGTTTCGAACTTCATCTGCCTAATTCCTTTGCGAGAAAAACGTTAGGAGGTCAGAGCGTGTGATAACTCCAACGGGCTTGCCAGACTCGATCACAACGATCGCCGGAGCACCAGAGCCAAAGATAGCGACCAACGATTCGACCTCGTCACCTATGTCAGCCATCGGCATGGGGGGCTGCATCACCTCAGCTACTTGCTTCTCGAATGCATCGTGCTGATTGAGCACAACTTCCAACAGGTCCCGTTCACGTATCGACCCGATTATCTCGCCCGGTGACGCAACGTCGTCGGTACGCAATACGGGAACTTGCGAAACACCGAACTCGCGCAGGATGTCGATGACTGCGCCCACGTGTTCATGAGGGTGAACATGCACCACACCAGGCAACTCCGTTGACTTGGTTTTCAATATGTCCCTGACGCGCGCTTCTGCGGCTGGGCGTTCCAGGAACCCGTTCTGAGCCATCCAGTCGTCGTTGTAGACCTTGGATAGATAAGAACGGCCACCATCGGGAAGAAGGACAACCACCAAAGAACCCTTAGGCAAGTCACTTGCAACTCGATGGGCCGCAACCACCGCAGTTCCGCAAGATCCACCCACCAAGATGCCCTCCTCACGAGTGATCCGCCTGGTCATAGCGAACGCGTCGCGATCGGAAACCTTCTCCCACCGATCTACTACCCCAGGGTCGAATGTTCCTGGCCAGAAGTCTTCGCCGATACCTTCAGTCAGGTAGGGATGGATGTCCTCGGGCGATGTATAGATCGAACCCTCAGGGTCGGCCCCCACGATAAGCACATCCGGGTTCTGCTCTTTCAGATAACGCCCCACACCGCTGATCGTGCCGCCGGTTCCAACGCCAGCAACGAATGCTGTGACTTGACCGTCGGTCTGTTTCCATATCTCGGGCCCAGTTGAACGATAGTGAGCCTCGGGGTTGGCCTGGTTGTAATACTGATTCGGTTGAACCGCTCCGGGAACATCCGCAGCCAATCGATTCGCCACGCTGTAATAAGAACGCGGCGAATCGGGCGCAACATCGGTGGGGCAGACGATCACTTCGGCTCCATACGCACGCAGCAGGCTGATCTTTTCCTGACTCATCTTGTCCGGCATCACGAAGATGCAGCGATACCCCTTCCGAGCAGCAGCGATGACCAACCCGACACCCGTATTTCCGCTTGTCGGCTCTACTATGACTCCCCCCGGTTTCAGAGTTCCCGCCTGTTCTGCTGCCTCGATCATGGCTTCACCGATGCGATCTTTGACGCTGCCCCCAGGGTTCAACATCTCCATCTTCGCAACGATACGGCCGGGCAGTCCCTGGCCGATCCGATCAAGACCAACTAAAGGCGTATTACCGACCAGCGCAAGCAAGTTGTCATAAATCTGCAACCTTATGCTTCCGTCCTCAGTTGGCTCGCCAAACGAGTTCGTGCAAGCTAACGGGTTCATCGAAGCCTTTGAGGGGAGTTGCTCCTCGGTCCTTCCAAACCAGATCCTTACCCAAGGACAACTCCCGCACCACATTTGAACCAAGGATGTCACCGGGGTCGCTCGCATTGCAGATCCGAGCGGCAAGTTGAACCGATGCTCCGAACAGATCGTCGTTCTCGGTCACCGGCTCGCCAGCTGTTAGGCCTACTCGGACGCTTATGGGAAACGATCCATCATTGGAGTAGTCCTCGAACCCCTTCTGAATATGAACCGAACATTGAGCCGCACCTACGACCGAGTTGAAGCAGGCCATGATGCCGTCACCCGTATGCTTGATCTCGCGGCCACCGGTCTTTTCCAAGGCCGCGCGGACGATCGAGTTGTGCGCTCGCAGGACCTCCATCGACTTTTCATCTCCAAGCTGCTGGGTGATGCTCGTAGAATCGACCATGTCAGTAAACAGGATCGCTCGTAAGCCACTGTTTGCGATCGGCTCCCCGGGGTGAGGCTCCTCGATGCGGCCAAGGAAGTCTTCCACTCTTCGAGGATCGACCTCGATGATGCGACTCGCAACAAGACCGTGAGCCTCCTTATGCACGGCTTCCGCCGCTTCCTTACTTGGGGCATCGACCAAACAGAATGCCGACTCAGAGTCGGAGTCGAACCAATACGTGATGTACTTCACGCCGTATTTATCCTGAACCGCAACGTCGCTCAGATGAGCAGCCGCTATGTCCTCGGCAGTAACGCCCTCTAGTTTTTCATGGCGATCCATAAACAGGGTCATATCGCTAAGGAGTCTACAAGGTAACTAGCAGCCTGCACAGAAGTTCTGGGTGACCATCAACCCATAGGGCCCCTTGTAGATACCGATGCCCAAGTCCGTAAACTCGGGTTTCAGGATGTTCGCCTTGTGTTTAGGAGAATTCATAAGACCCTGATGCACCAAGGTGATGGTCGGGGCTAGGGCAAGATTTTCTCCCGCAAAACTAAAGGTGACGCCGCCAACTGCCATCCGGTCGAATGGGTCCTTGCCATCGGGGTTGTTATGGGCGAAGTAGCCACGCTGATACATGTCCGCCGAATGGCTACGCGCAACGCGCCGTATAGGTTCGTGGGCTTTAAGAACCCCCAACCCGCGCTCGGCTCGCTCTTTGTTGACCAGATCTAGGATCGCCTTCTCTGCCCCAAGGTCAAGAGCGATGTCATTCGAAGCCTGGATCTCGAAGTACTCATCCTCGCCACCGTCGGATCGCGTTGTCGGCTGGGGATCTAACTGAGTAAAGAATTGCCGGACATAAAAGAGCAGGTTACGCGCGTCGTTCTTCGCGTAGTCCTCGAGCAGCGGGTATACGCGCGAGTCTGAGGTAAGGACGGTGCCACCAACGAAGGAGTCGCGAACCTGCGATTGCACGCCACGCGGCGATGGAATGACCGTAACGACGATCATGAGAAAAACCGCGAACAGCGTCGACCACGAGGACGCGAACGCCGCCCCGCTTACCTTAAGCGGCTTGGAACGCAGATGATTGCCGAAGATCCTCTCGACACGAGCGGCCAACAGACCAGCAGCTGCGACGAATGCCACGAAGATCAGTATCCCTGCGGCGACTTTGGCCGGTGCGGCACCAATGCCGATGAATATCAGAGGTTTCGCAAACAAAGGGTACAGACGCAATGCCGCAGCGATGCCGAGCCCGAAACCCATCAGATCCAGCCCCTCGCGCACGAAGCCCCGATGAAAACCCCGATAGGAATAGAAGCCGATGAAAAGGATGAAGAGGACGTCGACGAGATTCATCGAGACACGCCCAGCGGGATCAGCACCTCATTCAATGCTCCCTGCCGATAGCCCACAGGATCGACCATCACCTCACAAAATCCGAGAGCAAGCAGTTGACGTTCGATCTCGTTTGACTGGTTCGATGCGCGGGCCACATCTTTCGGGTCGACTTCCACGCGAGCGCGATCTTTGCCCAGATCGCGGATGCGAACGATCGGATAGTTCTGCGAGTGCATCCAGGCCTCGGCGCGTTCGATGCGTTCGAGGCCCGCTGAAGTAACCCTTACCCCATATGCAAATCGACTGGCAAGGCAGGCTGATGCTGGTTTGTCGGCGGTGACGAGTCCCATTTCCTTAGAGAGGCTGCGGATCTCATCTTTCGTCAACCCCGCGTCCACCATCGGATGTAGACCCCCTCGCTCTTGCGATGCCTTCTGGCCTGGACGCCAATCGCTAAGATCGTCGCTATTGGTGCCCAGCAGTACCGGCCAGCCCAGGCGAAGGCTCATGTCTTCAAGTCGATCAAAAAGAGCGCTCTTACAGAAATAGCAGCGATTGGTCGGGTTAGCCGCATAGCGTTCATCATTCAACTCATCTGTTGCCACCATCTCGTGACGCCAGCCTCGGTCCACTGCCAGTTGAATCGCCTCATGCAATTCAGAGCGAGGAAGCGATGCGGAATCGGCCGTCACTGCGAGGCAGCGCTCCTGCAAAACCTCATGGGCGACTTCAGCCAGGAAAGCGCTGTCCGCGCCGCCTGAATAAGCCACGATCGCACCAGGCAATTTGGCAAGACTTAACCGCAGTGCGGCGAGCTTAGCTTCAGGCATTTGGTCAATTCTCAACCACTTACGCCATTTTCGCCGCGCAATCGAACAGTGAAGGTCGAACCACTGCCAAGCTCGCTCACAACACTGATGTTCCCTCCATGGGTTTCAACGACATGCTTCACGATAGACAGTCCAAGTCCAGTGCCCCCGGTGGCTCGACTTCTCGTGCTGTCGACCCGATAGAAACGCTCGAATATACGATCCCTAGCGTCGGTTGGTATCCCGATCCCCGTGTCCTGTACTTCAAGCACAGCATCTCCGTCGGCATTTAGCACCCGCACAGCGACAGATCCATGGTTGGTATAACGGATCGCATTTTCTAAGAGATTGCGAACAAGCAGCGCCAAAGACTCTTTATCGCCGCGCGTCAGCGTCGGTTCGAGATCGAGCTGCATCTCAAGTCCTCTTTGTTCCATTAGATGACGAAACACGACTAGCTCGTCACTCACGACCTGATCCAGCCGGACAGGATCCGAAGCCGGGCCGCCTCCCTCAAGCTTGGCAAGGTGCAGGAGATCTTCAACTAATTGAGCCAAACGAGTCGCCTCGGAAACTAGCGAATCCGAAAAACGAGCAACGTTGCCAACGTCATCGCGGGCGGCGGATGAAAGAGTTTCTGCGGTTGCCAAGATCGCCGCAACGGGCGTTTTTAGTTCGTGCGATGCATTCGAGACGAAATCGGTACGGATCTTGTCGAGTTGCCTTGCCTCAGTAACGTCCCTCACGACCGCTAGTCGTCTGCCATCTCTCAGCTTGCTCGAAACAGCTCGAAGTTCCCTTCGCTTCGGATAGTGCAGGGTGAACTCAACACCTTGATCTGCCTCTCGGAGTTGATCCGGTAGATCCTCGATCACGTCACTTCCAAGTAACGTGGCTGCAGCGGAATTCGAATAAAGGATGCGAAACGAGCTATCAGCCAGCAATATCCCGTCATCGAGAGCTTCGAGGATCTGTTCACGAAGGTCGGTCTCAAGTTGCAACTGATCGAACGGACGATCGGCATCCTCAACTAGCGCAGCACTTTCAGCTCTTTGAGGGCCAGAAATTCCCCGGGCAAGGATGCCTGTAGCAATCACCAGCAAGGCGGCTAGAACTCCCACGGCCCATCTTTCTAACTGCCCATCGACGACGATCGCCAACACTGCAGCTCCTCCCAACACAGCCAACAGATATGTTGAGAAAGGACGTGAGAACAGACTCCGCCGAATCACGCGACGCGTTTTGGTCGGACGCGAAAGCGATAGCCAACGCCTCTCACAGTTTCGATGTACATGAATGAGGATGGGGTTTCTATCTTGCGCCGTAGATTCTTGACGTGCGTGTCGATGGTGCGGGTATCGGTCATTGCCCCGTAGCCCCAGACCTTCTCCGCGATGTCCTGCCTCGACAATAGGCGACCGGGCTCAAGGGCGAGCGTGACGAGCAGGGTGAACTCCTTTAGGCGCAAAATCACTTCTTGCTCGGCCACCCAAGCAAGAAGGTCGCGTGGAACGATCCTTAGATCACCGAATATCAATTCGTCCGGCGCGTCTAGACGGATTGCCTCGGCTCGTGATCTGCGCAATAACGCCTTTACGCGTGCGATCAATTCATCCATCGAGAATGGCTTGGGCAGAAAGTCGTCGATACCTGCTGCGAACCCTTGCAGCTTGATCTTTTCGTCACCTTTGGCAGTCAGCATCAAGATGGCAACATCGGGTCGACTGCGTCTCAGTTCCTGGCTGATCTGCATGCCATCGAGTCCAGGAAGCATCAGGTCCAGGACTATTAGTGTGATGTCTGCGGACCTCGCCTTCTTCAGGCCCAAGGTGCCATCGGATGTAGTTTCGACAGCAAACCCGTGTCGACGCAAGTTGTAACAGAGCATCTCCGCCATCGTGGGATCGTCCTCGACCACGAGAATCTTAGTCATGACAACCTTCCAGGAGTTCACGCAAAGTTCAGTTTGAGGACACCATATCAGCCTCCATCACGGCTACTGTTCAAACAAATGAAAAGGAGGCAACACTTGATCAAGACAGTTGGCATCCTGTTGACGTTGGCCGTAAGTACTGCCGCATGCGGGGGTGGGGGGCAGAAATCCGATGGATCAAGATTGAGCGGCACTATCTCTGGCGACGGATCCTCAACGGTCTTTCCGATATCCGAGGCTGTCGCCGAGGAGTTCCAAAGGGCACACCCCGCAGTTCAGGTAACCGTAGGAGAAGCCGGAACCGGCGGAGGGTTCAAGAAGTTCTGTAACGACGAAACCGACGTACAAGACGCATCTCGCCCCATCAAGGACACTGAAAAGCAGGCATGCGCCGCAAACGCTATCGAATACGTCGAGCTATCGATCGCCAAGGACGGCCTGGCAGTTGTTGTCAACAAGCAGAACACCTGGGCCAAATGCCTCACTACTGCTGAGTTGAAAAAGATATGGGAACCGTCATCGAAGATCTCGAACTGGAAAGACGTCAAGGCGGGTTTCCCCGACAAACCTCTAACTCTTTTTGGGCCCGACACCGATTCAGGGACTTTCGACTATTTCACGAACGAGATCAATGGTGAAGAGGGTGCGAGCCGCACCGACTACAGCCCAAACACAAACGACAACACGTTGGTCCAAGGTGTAGCGGGGGCCGAAGGTGCCTTTGGCTACTTCGGGTTCGCTTACTACACCCAGAACCGGGACAAACTCAACCTTGTTGCCATCGACGGCGGCTCTGGCTGCGTTTCGCCAAGCGACGAGACCGTGGAGTCCGGAACATATGTTCCTTTATCTCGGCCGCTATTTCTTTATGTTAAGAAGTCCTCCACCGTCCGACCCGAGGTAAGAGCCTTCATAGATTTCTACCTTGAAAACGTGAGTGCCTTGCTCAAGGACGTCGGCTACACTCCACTCGCCGAAGACGCGTTGAAGATCGAAAGGCAGGAGTTCGAGTCGTTCGTGGGAGCTTCGAAATAGTAGATGCAGCGACCTCATTGCGAGGTCGGCGTCGGCACCACGAAACGGCCATCAAGGGGCTGCTCGCGGCCTGCGCGCTTATATCGGTAGCCACAACCGCAGGCATCATCCTGGCGCTTGCTTCGGAAACGCTGGCTTTCTTCAAGCAGATATCCCCATTCCGATTCTTCACAGGTACGGTTTGGGCACCAACGTTTGGCAGCAACGCAGCATTCGGAGTTCTTCCCTTGATCAACGGAACCTTGATGGTCACGGCGATCGCAGTAGGCTTCGCAACCCCTATTGGCCTGGCCATCGCTGTGTATTTGAGCGAGTACGCGCCCAAAAGAGTGCGAAGCGCCCTGAAACCGTGTCTTGAGGTACTCGCCGGAGTTCCAACGGTAGTACTGGGATTTTTCGCCCTAAACTTCGTTACGATCCGCCTGCTCGAAAAGGGCATTCCCGGCGTCGAACGTTTTAATGCACTATCAGCAGGTTTGGTAGTTGGCTTGATGATAGTTCCGCTGATCGCGTCGCTTTCTGAAGACGCTATGCGTTCGGTCCCGCAGGGTTTGCGCGAAGCGGCTTACGGACTTGGAGCAACGAAGCGGATAACGGCGCTGCGCGTGATACTTCCTGCCGCCTTGTCGGGAATCGCATCTGCCGTGATCCTGGCCATGAGCCGCGCTATCGGCGAGACCATGATCGTTGCGATCGCAGCTGGCAACCAGCCGCGGATGTCCTTTAACCCCCTGGAAGGTATCCAGACGATGACCGCATACATCGTTCAAGTCAGTCTTGGAGACACTCCCACTGGGAGCATCGCTTACAGGACCATCTTCGCCGTCGGCACCACGTTGTTCGCGATCACGTTTCTTCTTAACCTTTTAAGCATCCGGATCGTTCGCAAGTTCCGAGAGACATATCAATGAGACCAGCCTTATCCGCCGGTTCAAGGAAAGGACGCCTGAGCGAGACTTTGTTCGTCGGCGCCTTGCTGTTGGCGGTGCTCATCGGTGTCGCAGCGTTGGCCGCGCTCGTTATCAGTGTTCTTAGCCAGGGCATTCCTCGATTGTCGATCGAATTCCTCACATCTTTGCCCTCCCGCTTCGCAGAAAAGGCTGGTGCCCGGCCGGCTATCTTCGGAACGTTGTGGATCATCAGCGTCTGCACTTTGTTTTCCGTGCCCGTTGGTATAGGTGCGGCCATATATCTTGAAGAATTCGCTAAGAAGGGAAGGCTTTCAACGCTGATCGACGTAAACATCGCCAACCTTGCCGGAGTGCCATCGATAATCTACGGACTTTTAGGGTTGGCATTATTTGTACGCATGTTCGCGATGGGGCGCTCGGTCTTGGCGGGCGGTCTAACGCTCGGGCTGCTCGTTCTTCCGGTGATAGTCATAGTAGGGCGCGAGGCCTTGAGGGCAGTACCGAGTTCGATCCGAGAAGGCGCGCTGGCGCTGGGTGCAACGAAATGGCAGACCATCAGCCGACAGGTGCTCCCTGTTGCCCTACCGAGCTTCATGACAGGCGTGATCCTGGCTATATCAAGAGCGATCGGTGAAACTGCACCCTTGATCGCGATGGGGGCACTGACATACGTAACCTTCGTTCCCAAAGCACTGGGCGACCGTTTCACGGCGCTACCAATACAGATCTTCAACTGGACATCTCGACCGCAAGCAGAGTTCCTCGATACCGCTGCCGCCGGGATAGTTGTTCTTTTGGTCGTACTGCTTACTATGAACACTGCGGCCGTTTTACTGCGTCACCGTTTCGAGAAAGTCCCACGCTCATGAGTACTGATAAGCCTGTCTTTAAGACCCGCGACTTGGGCGTGCGCTACGCAGATAACGTAGCCGTTGCGGGCATAACCATGGACATCGCAGAGAACCAAATCACAGCTCTGATCGGTCCAAGTGGGTGCGGAAAGAGCACGCTTATCCGATGCTTCAATCGCATGAACGACCTGATCCCGTCAGCCAAAGTCATGGGCGAGATCCTGTACCGCGATCAAAACTTGTACCTTCCAGAAGTGGACCCCGTAGAAGTTCGTCAGCGCATCGGAATGGTCTTCCAAAAGCCCAACCCGTTCCCGAAATCGATATACGAAAACGTTGCATTCGGTTTACGAGCAAACGGCATGACCGACAACATGCCAACAAGAGTCGAAGAAGCCCTTAAGCGAGCAGCCCTCTGGGACGAAGTTAAGCGCGACCTCAAGACCAACGCACTTTCACTGAGCGGTGGCCAACAACAGCGACTTTGTATCGCTCGTGCGCTAGCGGTAGAGCCAGACGTTATCTTGATGGACGAACCAGCTTCGGCCCTCGACCCGATAGCCACTGCCCGCATCGAAGACCTTGCACGCGAGCTGAAAGATCAGTACACCATCATCATCGTCACCCACAACATGCAACAGGCTGCGAGGTTAAGCGACTTTACGGCCTTTCTGACTGTCGATGTGGACGAAACTGAGTCTCGCCGCACTGGGGTATTAGTCGAATATGCTGAGACAAGCCAGATTTTCACTCGTCCTAAAGACCCACGGACAGAGGCCTACATCACAGGAAGGTTCGGATAATGGCTAAGAGGCATTTCCACGATGAACTGCACGATCTTGAGATCAAGATGCTTGCCATGGGCGGAGATGTCCAAGCTCAGGTCGGGCTCGCATTGAAGGGTCTGATCGAAGACGAATCTCATCTATTCTCCAAAGTCGTAGAAGGCGACGACCTGATCGACACTTACTACCTTGAGATCGAGCGCACCGTAGTCGATCTGTTTGCCCTGCAGACGCCGGTTGCATCCGATCTTCGCCTTCTTACGGTGCTCCTGCACATCAACCTACATCTCGAACGCGTTGCTGATATGGCCGTCAATATGGCAAAGATCGGCGCCCTCGCGGAAGAACTGCCCCGCAACGATTCAGTGCTTACTCATCTGCAAGAGATGGGTGGGATCGCGCTAAAGATGATCGGCGCGACGATGGATGCTTTTGCACGCAGAGACCTCGACCTTTGTCTTGAATTACCCAGGATGGATGACCCCATCGATCGCCTCAACCGCGGGATGCTTCAAGAGGTGCTTGCCATCTCGGACGACAAGCGTTTGCTGGAATGGGGCATCCGCATGCATGTCGTGTCACGACAGATAGAACGTATCGGTGACCACGCTGTCGATATCGCCGAACAGGTCGCATATCTGATCACCGGTGAATTTCGCGAATTCACCGACGCCTCGCACCCTCAGGGGGCAGACTGAAAGCGATCGTGTGTGAGGGGCTCGGCAAAAGCTACGGCGCACGGACCATCCTCGACGGGATCGACCTAACTATCGACCACGGGTCGTGCTTCGCCCTTTTGGGACCCAACGGAGCGGGCAAGACAACTACCGTTGAGATCCTAGAGGGATATCGTCGTCCCGACACGGGAAGTGCCAAGGTCCTTGGCCTTGACCCTATCAAGGACGCTGCTGCACTTCGCCCTCAGATGGGGCTGATGCTGCAAGAGGGTGGCCTCTACCCAGGAATCAGAGTGTCGGAGGCCATCCGGCTCTTCGCCGCTTACTATTCGCACCCACTCCTGCCCCAGGATGCTTTGGGCATAGTCGGCCTTGAGGACATGGCTGGCCGAAAGGTCAGGACTTTGTCAGGTGGAGAAAAGCAGCGGTTGAACCTTGCGCTTGCTCTCATCGGGCGGCCACAGATCTTGTTCCTGGACGAGCCCACCTCGGGGATGGACCCTCAAGCACGGGTGGCGATCTGGTCGCACCTCAGATCGCTTGAGGACGTGACCATCGTGCTAACGACCCATGATTTTCAAGAGGCGGAGCGCATGGCAGATCGAGTAGCGATCTTGAATGCGGGTTCGTTGGTCGAGTTGACCAATAGTGGATCGTTGGAAGAGGCGTACATGAAAATGCTCGGATGAAAAAGTTCCTAGCTCAAACCAGGGTCGAGACCGTACTAACGCTTAGACGCGGAGATAGCGTTCTGGTAAATCTGCTCATACCACTCGGTGCCTTGATCTTCTTCGGCTCATCGCACTCCAACTTGTTAGCCGGAGTTTTAACGGCGGCCCTTGTTGCAAGCGCGATGCTTTCGGTGGGGATCGGCACAGGATATGAGCGGCACTACGGGGTGCTAAAAAGGCTGGGAGGCACTCCGCTAGGGCGTCCCACACTGCTCGCAGCGAAGGCGACATCGACCCTAGTAGTGCAGGTCCTTCAATCGAGCATCTTGCTGGTTGTGGGTATAGCGATCTTGGGGATGACTGCGGAGATCCACCTTGCGCGCCTGGTTGCCATTTGCCTGCTGGGGACTTTCGCATTCGCCAGCATCGGTCTGTTGATGGCTGGCACCTTGCGAGCTGAACTGAACCTTGCCGTTCTGAATGCCCTTTTTCTTTTACTGATGGTTTCCGGCGGATTGCTTGTTCCGGAAGGACCACCCAACGTCGCTGCTGCTATGAGTTACCTGCCGGCAAGGGCGCTTAACCAGTCGTTAGATTGGGCATTGCATGGGGGTGCTGCGCCCGTGCAGGCAATGGCAGTCCTTAGTTGCTGGGGGTTCATCGCAGCAGGGATAGCCTCGTTTAAGTTTTCTTGGGAATGATCTTGTTGAGGTTGGCAGCCAATGTCGCCTCGGTCAGTTCACCGAATGCGCGGGCTACAAGGACTCCCCCGCTATCGACGAAGAAACTCTGCGGGATACCTGGGGGCCGTCCCACCCCATAGGTTTTCGCAATGGTGCCATCAGCATCAGCGATCGCCCTCCAAGATGCCCCTTGCTGGCGCATGAAGCCTTCGGCCGCCTTCGATGAGTCGTCGAAGACGACTCCCAGAACTACGAGGTCGGGATATTTGAGGGTGGCATCGGCGAACAATGGAAACTCCTTGCGACACGGTATGCACCACGACGCCCAGAAGTTGACGATCACTGGCTGACCTGCAAATCCCGACAGTTTTAGGTCACCAACCTCTGGCGCGACCTGACCGATAGCCGCCTTTTTTACTTCGGCCGGGCGTTCGCAGCCGAGCGGCAACAACACCAACAATGCTGCAAGGCCGAATCTCAGGACGATACGACTCTCCTGTTGCCCCGGATCAATATGGCGGCCTGCGCTGCAGCAAACAACAGAACTGCTGAGATGAAGGCCGAACGATCAACGATCGGGGCGGCCGAAAGACCCATCCTTCGGTCAAGCGCCATCGCTGCGAACAAAAGCACTAGATATGCCAACGAGAAGTGGAACAAAGCCATTCCCCGTTTAACGTCAGGCTGGATCTTTAGACGCCACGCGTAGCCAATGAACGCTCCACCCAGAACCAAAGCGCTCGTCAAGTAAAGCCAGCCCAACCCAGCGACCGGCAGCATTACCAAACTCACCGCAACGAGCACGGCTGAATACAACAAGATCTGTCGCGCTGTTTCCGGGACCCCCTTAACCACGGGCAGCATCGGGACTCCGGCCCGCTCGTAGTCTTCCCTATATTTCAATGCCAACGCCCAAAAGTGCGGAGGTGTCCAGTAAAAGATGATGGCGAACATAACCCAAGCGGATGCCTCGACCTTGCCCGTTACCGCTGCCCACCCAACCAGAACGGGAACCGCCCCCGCAGCCCCGCCGATCACGATGTTGGAAGGTGACGTACGTTTGAGCCAAAGGGTATAAATGAAAACGTAGAACACGATAGCTGAGGTCGCCAAAGCCGCGGCAAGCAGGTTAACGAGTAGCGCAAGCCAAACGAAACCAGCGACGCCCAAGGCAACTCCGAAAATGCCCGCAGCGCGAGGCGTTACTTGATGCTGCGGCAGGGGTCGGCCAGAAGTTCGTTCCATCTTTACGTCGATGTCTCTATCGAAGTAGCAATTGATCGAGTTTGCCGACCCAGCGGACAAAGTGCCACCTACGAGCGTTGCAACAACCAGCCACCATGAGGGTTTACCGGCAAGCAGCATCGCGGGGACAGTCGTGATGAGAAGCAACTCGACGATGCGCGGTTTCGTCAACATGAAGAAGGCGGTCGCCGTTTGGCGCAAGGTTCCAACTGGGCCAACTGGGCCAGATTCATGGCTGGGCTGGGTAGAGCGTCTGTAAGAAGCGGCGGTGAACCAGACAACAGTCACCCACAAACTTGCAGCCATACCAACGTGAGCGACTACGGCCCAGCCATCTGACCTCGTGAAGACATTCAGCGCACCTATGGCAACCTGCAAAGCCCAGATCACTAGAGCACTCTTAGCAAGTTTCACCAAGAGTCGGTCAGTCGCCTTAACGATACCCTTGACGACTAGTGAAACCAAGATCGCTCCCAAAACAAGCGTAAGAACGCGGTGCCCGAAATGAAGGACTTCACCAGAGTCGCTGAATCGCGGAAGCATGCCACCGTTCATCAAAGGCCAGTCTCGAAAGACGCCAGCCGCCTCGTATTGTGAAACCAGTGCCCCTACAACAAGCACAGTTACTGTGGCAAAGCATCCGACGAGTCCATGCCTAAAGATCGAAGTGGAGCGGCCGCCCCGCGGCATGAATGAGTTCACCGACAGCACAGTCAAAATGCCCAACAGCGTCATAGCGGTCATGAAGTGAACAACGACATCTAAACGACGAAGCTCGAAAATAACGACGTTGCGACCTATCCAGCCTTGCCCGACCACGATAACCAATGCTGCCAGCGCTGGCCAAAATACCGACCGGAACTGCCGCATCTTGAGCCAGGCGAATATCGTCAACGAAAGAACCAGCAATCCGACCGTTGCGGCCAAAAGGCGATGGGAGTATTCGATGGCAACCGTGGCACGTTCGATGGTCGGCACGAGCTTGCCGTGACAATGCGGCCAATCGGTTCCACACCCAAGCCCCGACTTGGTAACACGCACAATAGCCCCGACGACAACCAGCAAGAGGGTGGTTGCTGTGGTGACGACGGAAAGTTTCTGAAAACGCCTGTTCATGGCGCCTAGTTGGCCGTGACCTTGCCATTCATGCTCGGGTGAACCTGACATTGGAAGTAGTACTCCCCCGCTTCGATGGGGGCCACCCCCCATTCAACCGTCTTCGGTCCAGCGAAAAACTTTTCGCTGAAGAGTTTCTCGCCGCCCTTGGCGCGCAAAATCTCAACGTTGTGTGGATCTTCATCGCCATTCGTAAATTTCAAACTGAACTTGACGGCGGAAGGAATGGCCAGGGTGGAGGTGTCGAACTTCAAATCCTTAGCGGATATTGCAACCACCTTGGCCTGCGGCGCCGCATCTTTGTGTTCTTCACTAACGGTGACCTTTACGACGCCGGCGGCAACCGCCCCACCGATAGCCAATGGCAAGAGTGCCACCGCTGTCATCGCTGCCAACTGTGCAAGATCGACTTTGGCTCTGGCCGCGATGATAAAGGCCGCTACGACGATATTAAAAGCTGTCATTAGGGCAACAGCAGTGGCTATCAGCGGCGACACGTTGAGCAGCACCCGAGACATCCCAAAAGTCAACACGCCGATAAAGGCCAGGGCCCCCACCGGTATCGCAAACGGCAATACGACACGGTCTCGAAATTGTTGATTCATCTAACCGATCCAGTCCGGTTCACGCTGCGCTCAAGGTTCTGCCAATCGATCGCATCGACAGTCCCCTTCTCCTCGTTGGAAGACCAGCGGAAGAATAGCACCGTGATAACCGTCCAAAGCAATGCCCCACCCCCAAGTTTCATGACTACACCAGCGATGCGCTGATCTGAAAGCGCGGTGATGCCGGACAATATGCGTGGGGCCTCGGCATAGGTCTTGTAAAAAGTTGTCTCAGAAAACGTTAGAAACGATGCTGGAACGGTCGGAAGGATCGTTTGACCAAACAGGTAAAGCAATTGGGCCGGATTCGAGATCCTGGCGAACTCGGGAAGCGGGCTAAGGACTGGCCACCACATCAAAAGGGCGGTCGCCACCAGAGCGAAGTGAGCGAAAAAGTGAGCGAGCTGAAACTTGAGCGTGAACTCAACGAATGTTGGCCAGTGGCTGAATACGAAAAAGACGTTGAAGATCGCCATAGCAAGAAGTGGCCGGGTCAGCACCTTCATGGCCGCAAAGACTGGCCGAGGCCTCAGCAATCTACGTGCCAGCCAACTTGGAGTTCCGAGCAATAGCAACGGCGGTGCCATGAGCGAAAAGATGAAGTGCTGCGACATGTGAACACTGAATAAGTAGCGTTCAGCCAGTTCGTGTATGGGCCAAGTTGCTCCCACGATCAATAAAACCAGACCTGCGGCAAAACAAGCCACCTGCCTGTAGCTAGCCGGCCGTTCGCCCGATGAAACATGGTGCGGCCCCCACCACCGAAGAGCGCCCAGATAAAGCGCGAAAATGCCAACCATCAGTAGCCAAACTTCCGGGTGTGGATGCCGCTGCAGAGGGAATTCGAACATGAGACTAAGAGTGGGCAGGAAAAGCAACCAACAGAGTCACCAATAGGATCGTAAAAACTCCAAGCGCGGTGACGATACCCACTATGAACAAGCGCCGGAATATGCGGGAGTCGAATTTCAAGTGCATGAACCATCCCGCTACCAGAACGAACTTAACGAAAGCCATCGATAGAAGCACCGGCACGAGCAAGGGTCGCAGTGATTCGATGTAGTACACGGCAACTTCAAGGGCAGTGATCACCGCAAGGATCACCGCTATCTTTATGTATTCCTTTTCTCCGGGGTGCTTGTGTTCGTGCGCCTGTGCCACGTATTTCTCCTAAGGGATCAGATAAACGACGGTAAAGATGACGATCCAAACGATGTCAACGAAGTGCCAATAAAGACCAACCATTTCAACTTTGTTCGCGTCGCGTTGCGGAAGTTTGCCCAACGATGACATGCCCGCCAACGAAAGTAACATCAAGATGCCGATGGTTACATGCGCACCGTGGAAACCAGTAAGAACGAAAAACGCCGACCCGAAAGGACTTGTCTTCAACGTCAGTCCTTCGTGCACGAATGTAGTGAACTCAAATATCTGACCACCTATGAATATGCAACCAAGAAGGGCGGTGGCGACAAGCCACACTCGCAGCTTTTTATGGTCGCCACGCTGTATGGCTGCCAGTGCAAGAACCATAGTGAGACTGCTCATCAAAAGAACGAACGAACTGACCGACGTGAAAGGGATGTCATAGATCTCTTGAGGCTTTGGGCCAGAGCCAGTGCGGTTCTTGAAGAGCAGGTATGTCGAGATGAGTGAGCCGAAGAAAAGCCATTCCGACCCAAGGAAGGCCCACATGGCCATCTTGACGTTGTTGAGACCTGTATAAGTCGGGTGCTCTTCGGTGTGGGCGGTAGTCACGTCAGCGGTAGTCACTTCAATGCTCCTCAGCGGTGGCAGGTTCGATGATCCATCCATAGAAGCCGGTCAGCATCACGATGACGCCGACGATAGCCAATGCCCACGCTCGATACATAACGGAGTAAGCCATTATCGGAAGCCCCGCCGCTGCTATGAGCGGGAAGTAAGAAGGCGAGGGCATGTGTATGTCATGGGTCTCTTCCGATCCGCTTTCGGCATAATCGCCAGACCCGCCCACCGGGATAGGTACCGGTCGACCCTTAGAGTCTTCCGTGTACTTGCGATGCCAAAAATCGTCTCTGGCATGAACCTGCGGAATCACTGCGAAGTTGTATTCGGGTGGGGGCGACGGGATGGTCCATTCCAATGTTCTTGCATCCCACGGATCGGCTGACGCCTTGCGGCCTTTGCGTTTGCTGTACACGTAGTTGTACATGAACAGAAGTACCGAAACCGCGATGATGAACGCCCCCACCGTTGACACCATGTTCCACAGATCCCAACCTCGTCCAGAATCGTAACGGTAATAACGTCGCGACATACCTTTCAGGCCCAGGATATGAAAGGGGCCGAAGGTGAGATTGAACCCGATAAACATGAGCCAAAACTGCATCTTTCCGATGCTCTCATTCATCATGCGTCCAGTGAACTTGGGGAACCAATAGTAGAAGCCAGAGAAGATTCCAAACATCGCGCCCCCGAACAATACGTAATGAAGATGGCCCACAACATAGTAAGTGTCTGTCTGCTGAGCGTCGTGGGGAACGATCGCGTGGGTTACTCCTGACAGCCCGCCGATGACAAACATGGCAACGAAGCCGATAGCAAACAACATGGGGGTCTTGAAACGCAGCGAGCCGCCCCACAGGGTACCTATCCAGTTGAAAACCTTTACGCCTGTTGGCACGGCGATAAGCATGGTCGAAACTGCGAAAGCCGAGTTGGCAGCCGGTCCGAGCCCCACAGCGAACATGTGATGGGCCCATACGCCCCAGCCCATGAAGCCGATGGCTGCCCCCGCAAAAACGACCGCAGAGTAGCCGAACAAGGGTTTGCGGCTAAACGTGGGTAGAACTTCGGACACGATACCCATCGCCGGAAGGATGAGGATGTAAACCTCGGGATGGCCGAATATCCAAAACAGATGTTGCCACAAGATCGGATCGCCGCCAGCCGCAGGATTGAAGAAATTCGTGCCGATCGTGCGATCGAAGGTCAACAGGAACAAAGCCACAGCGATGACGGGCATGGCGAACAGCAGAAGGAAGTTCACAACCAAGGCCATCCAGATGAAAACCGGCATGCGCAAAAGGGTCATGCCAGGGGCGCGCATATTCAAAATCGTCACGATGAAATTGGCGGACGCTACCAGCGAAGCAACACCCAAGATCTGCAAACCCATGGAGTAAAAATCGATACGATTGCCCGGCGAGAATTGACTCGATAAGGGAGCGTAGTTGAACCACCCACCATCGGGTGCGCCACCCAAGAACCAACTTGAATAGATGAACACTCCACCGAAAAGAAAGATCCAGTAAGACAGCGCATTTAGTCGCGGGAACGCAACGTCGCGCGCGCCAATCATCAGGGGAATCAGATAGTTAAAGAACGCGGCCCCCAGCGGCATCACAACCAGGAAGATCATGGTGATGCCATGTGTAGTGAACAGTTGGCTATAAAGATCGGAGTCGACGATCTGCCCGTTGG
>JBDSRR010000139.1:0-8423 GCA_039929185.1 Actinomycetota bacterium | reverse complement strand
TTCCTTTCGGATGGCAAGTTGTAAGGGTCAGGAACGAACCTTCGAGCGGTCCGAGCACTGCTCCGTCGTCGGGACGAGTTATCCACGCTGCTGCACCGACCCGCGGTTTCGGCAAGTTTTTCGTCGCGGGCACAGCACGGTAACTACACTTCTCGAAAGGAGTGATCAGTGTTATCTCGTCGCCAGGGACAAGTTCGTCGATCCTATTGAAAGGTTTTCCATACGTGGTCCGATGCCCAGCGATGCCAACATTTCCAGGCTGACATGGAAGTGCGGTTCGCTTGTAGTGACCTGCCCCCGCTCGCAAAGAGTTTGCGTCCGTGCCTTCCACTATCAAAGCGTCGACGCCGATCTTGGGGATTATGATTCTCAGCAATACCTCGCCATCATCGATCTTGCCTGAACTGAAACGGGTCTTGAGATCCGGCAGGGCGAACTCGCCAGACAACTTCGACTGCGCGCGCGACGAATAGATATCTGTGAGCCACGGATAGGCCAGCATCGTCGATCCGCTGATAGCCATAAGGACGGCGACCGCACTGAGGACCCGTTTGGAAAGCGGCCGCGAGCGCCAAGCACCCATAAGGAAGGAAACTGCTTCGTCGATCCGGCCAGCCATATAGGTCCAACTCTAACTCTGGGCCAAGATTTACTCTGCCGAGCGACCCCTGCCGCTGTCGAGATTCATCTCAGCCCGGGCGCTGGCGCCAACCGACCCGTTAGCGATGGCCCCTATCAACAGGAACTTAACGGGTACCTGAACGGTTACCTGCGTTTCCTTTGCCCCCAGCGGACACGAACAACTAACTAGTCGAGCACCGTTGGCTGCTGCGAAACGGCGCGCTAGCCCCACCGGGTCGCGCCCGATACCAGGGACCTGTTCCGACGCTGCGGCTAGGGCAGCGGCATCGGCGGCCGTTTGTGCCTTTGACCTAGCAACTGTAAAGATCGCAAGGTCGCCGAGGCCCGCCACAATAACCATGACGAAGGCAACCGCCCCCATCAAGGCGATGGCAGCGCTTCCTCGGTCCCCTAGAAACACATTGGTCACTTGGAGGTTTCTACTCTCGAGGTTTCTACTCTCATGGACGCAGTTGAAGAAACTCGCCTGTTTGAAACTATTGCACCAACCAAGGGCAGGGCTACGGGTCGTGCACTCACCTCGACTCGGGCGACATCGCCGCGTTTGGGTCCCCTTTCGAGACGGATGGACAGGTCGAGGCCGGGGGCAGAACGATCCGCCGCAGCCTGGACGCGCGAGGTGTCTGTTGTCACGGATGCCTCCCGCGCCGCTTCACGGGCCGCCGCCGAGACAAGCAGTTGATCGCGAAACATCGTCCCCGCCTGAAGAAGGCAAAGCAGAAGCAGCATGATGAGAGGCAATATCAGTGCAAATTCAACTGTCGACTGCCCGCGCTCATCGAAGCGCATCGCTTAGCCGGGGATCTGGCTAGAAATTTTGCCTATGATGGAATCGAAGAAGCCCGTAAGTGTCGAATTGTTGGTCGCCCAATTGATGAGCACAACAGCAACCGCGGCGGCGGCCAGAAGGACGAGCGCATACTCAGCCGTCGTTTGGCCAACTTCCCACTTGATTTTTCGCATTTCCCCTCCTTGAGTCGCGCAAGCGAACTCGAGCCATGGGGAAGGAACTCAGATTCTAACCACACCGGGTGACATATTCAATGCCCACGGTCAGAAGCCCAGTTTCTGGAATGTTCCCAGGAGCAAGGGGACGACGGTCAGCAACACGAAGGCGGGCAGGATCAGGAAGACAAGCGGGAAAAGGATCTTTACTGGTGCTCTCCTCGCCTGTTCTTCGGCGGATCTGCGCCGCTTTGCTCGCACTTCCTGGGCGAAAACCTGAAGCGTTGCTGCAACCTGCGTACCAAAACGTTCTGAGTTGTTGAGATTCGCAACTAGGGCGTCGAGATCGTCGACACCGTTTCGCTCAGCCAAGGCCGCTAGCGCCGCGCCACGGGGGACGCCTAATTCGATCTCATCCACCGTTCGCCGCAATTCATCGCCGAGGGCGCCGCTTGCGCGGGCAGCAACACGCTGCAGCGACAGTGCGACGTTCAAGCCCGCTTCGGTACAAACGGCCAACATGTCGACCGTTTCGGGAAGTTCAGCCGATATCTCTTCTCGCCTCACTTTTTCTCGAAATGACCGGATGAAGTCGGGAATCCTATAGCCAAGATATCCAAAGCCAGGTGCTGCAACAAAGGCAAACTTTCCGAACCACAAACCAACGAGAGCACCGATAGCCCCGAGGACCCAACGAGGGTTCGCGCGCGCGGCCCAACTTTCAACCAGCCGTTGACGGCGGTGCTTTGGTGTATCCCGATCAGAGATCTGGCCGATCATCGCCGCTACGCGTCTTGCAACTTTCGGGTCGTGTTTTGCGAATGCCTTACGCGCCGACCAAAAGGCCGCGAATGCCATTGCCACGAGGGCAACCTCGGTCATAGCTTGATCTTTAGGATCCAGCGGATCCATAAGAAGCCCGCGATCTCCATCGAGATTCCAGCGGTCAGAAGGACCAGGCCTAGAGAAGTTGAGTACAGCACCCGCATCTGCTCCTTCGACGTAACAGACAGAAGGACGAAAAAGGCGATGGGCGCCAATGCTACGACGAGTCCGGACAGGCGCCCTTGGGCGGTCAGGGCTTTGATCTCGGAGCGCATATGGGATCGTTCGCGCACTTGTTTAGCCAGGGACTCTAGTATCGAAGCAAGGTTGCCGCCGGTGATGCGGTGAACCTGCATGGCTGTCACCCAAAGTTCAACGTCGCGACTTACCGAACGTGTCGAAAGGCCAACGAGTGCTTCTTCAAGCGGCACTCCGATATCGACCTGTTGGATGGCCCGCAACACTTCATCGCTTAGAGGAGGTGCAGATTGGTTCGCGATCGCACGTAATGATTGCGAGGTCGAGTGCCCCGCCTTGAGCGCTGACGACTGCAGTGAAAGGGCTTCGGGAAGCTGCTGTTCGAGTCGACTCGTACGCCGTCCGCCGAGTTTCACGCCGATGCGGTCGATGATTAAAGGTCCCCCGGCAATCGAGGCAAGAACTAGCGGGCCATCGCCGAATACGAGACTGCCAACGAGCGCGCCACCGATCAAACCGATGAGGATGAAGGCGACAACGTCGTGAAACGCAACGTTGGGATGCACTTTTGTCGCATAGGCATTCAGACGTTCTCCGGTTGAGGTTGCGGCCAATCGTTCCGCCACGCCAGCGAGGATCGGCGTCTTTTCCTTGACGACTTCTGGTCGGGGCGACCGGGGGCCGAGTCGCGCTATAGCCAATGAACTCATCCGTCGTGTTTTGATCTTGGCCAGTCCGCCGGTGAACCCAATAACGGCAACCGACGAAGTGACAGCTAGCAGAACTTCATTCAAAGTTCGTCCCAATCGAGATGGACACCGGCCGCGCTGAATCGTTGAAGAGACTTTGGCCTTTGCTGCTTTACGAAAGACGAGGTCTCGGTCTTGAAAGAGAAGACATCACGAAGAACGAGTCCGTTCTCGTCGAGTCCTAGGACTTCTGAGATGCGAACCACTTTGCGGGATCCATCGGGGAAGCGAGTTGTATGAACGATAAGGTCAAGCGCTGCAGACACTTGTTGGCGGATGGGACCGACCGGCAACCCTAGCTCCGCCATCAGAACCATAGTTTCAAGACGAACTAGCAGGTCCTGCGGCGAGTTCGCATGACACGTGGACAGCGAACCCTCGTGGCCGGTATTCATGGCCTGAAGCATGTCCAGCGCCTCACCGCCACGAACTTCGCCGACGATTATGCGATCGGGGCGCATGCGGAGGGCGTTTCGAACAAGATCGCGCACCGTTACTTCCCCGGCGCCCTCGACGTTTGGGGGCCGCGCTTCAAGGGAGATCACATGGTCGCGCCCCAACCGTAGTTCGGCCGCCTCCTCGATCGTTATCAGACGCTCGCCCTCGGGGATCGACGCTGATAGAACGTTCAGCAGCGTGGTCTTCCCGCTTCCGGTACCGCCAGAAACGATCGTGTTCAGTTTCGCTCGCACCGCTGCATCTAAGAAACGGGCCATCCCGTCAGTGAGGGTTTCCTTGGTTATCAAGTCGCTGAGCGTGAACGGGCGCGCTGAAAACTTTCGGATGGTAACCACGGGCCCGTGTATCGAAAGCGGCGGGATGATCGCGTGCAACCGACTTCCATCAGGCAGACGGGCTTCAACGAATGGCTGAGATTCGTCGACGCGCAGCCCAAGCGGGCCGATGACGCGTTCTATCAAATGAAGGATCTGAGCGTTGGACTCGAGTTGAACATCAGCGCGCTCGATACGGCCGGCTTTCTCAACGCGTATATCGCGCGGTCCGTTGATCATCACCTCGGTGATCTGCGGATCGCGGATCAGAACCTCGAGGGGGCCGAGACCGACGACCTCGTCAGAGATTTCTCGCACCAGAGCGGCGATCTGCGCTCCCGTGATGACGATACGATCTTCTTGTAAAACGTTACGGACCGCATCACGCAATTTGAGGCGCTTGTCGGAGTCAGAACCAGAGAACAGGGTCGGGTCGCGCTCTTCGAGCAACCTGCGTCGGATGCGTTCTTTAAGGTCGACTGGATCCATGCGCGTCCTCCCGGTGTTGTTGCGTGCCGGGGAAGTGGCTGGTCAAGCCTACTTTGAGTTCAGGTCCGTGACCATCGCCGTGAAACCCGGGTGACTCCGGTCAGTTTCGACACAACAGGTTCCAAGAGTTTTATTCCTGCTTTTGAAATCTCACCGCGCCCAACTGAACGATAAAGGGCCAAGTCGGGCCGTATCGTCAGCATCACCTGGCGCCCAACCACTGCCTCGATGTCCGCTAACGTGACATCGCCCGAGGTGAATTGATTGACAACTATGTCGATGCGTTGGGGATCCATGCCTCCTGCCCTAAAACTGCGCAGGGCATCTCGGGCACGTTTTAGTGAAAGAAGATCGGGCGTGATAACCCACAGGAAAGACGTGGCTTCCTCGGCTACCGACAGAACGAGCTCACGATTTCCCGAAGGAAGATCAACGATGACGTGGCTAGAAGTAGCTCGGATGGCAGAAACCACTTTTAGTACGTCGTCATCTTTTACCTGCCCAGCATTCCCAACGGATCCAGCAGACAAGATCGCGTCGAACCCCGACGAATGCCGCCACGCCACTGCTTGAACAACCGACGGACCGATCTCGTCAACCACGCGGATGAGGTCGGACAATGTTTTCGTCTCTTGATCGGCACCAAGTATCAGTTTCTGATCGCCGTGATCGAGGTCGAGATCAACAAGCGTCACCTTGTCGCGACCTATAGCCATCGCCGCAGCGAGATGCGCCGCTAGAACACTGGTTCCAGATCCCCCCTTGGGCGACCACACTGCCGTGAGCGGGGACCGGGCCGCAGGCTTTTTCGAACGAACACCTGCTCCCGACTCGACCAAAACCTGCAGATCTCGACGCTGCTCGGGCCACACCACGAAACCTCGCGCTGAAAGTGCCAGAGCAACGCGCAGAGTCTCTATCTTCTCTTCTCGGCCAAACACAACCACCCGAACTCCACGCAACACCCCACGATGAGAAAGCATTCCCTTGGCCAACGAGTCGGACACCAAAAGGACGTCAGGTGAAGTAGCGGTAATGGCTTCAATCAGTTCTTCGACGGAATGCGTCGAAGAAGCTGTTTTCCAGTGGGGTATCTCTTCGACGAAGCGCGCAACCTCATCGAGCAAGGAAAACTCATCAGACGCCACTAATACGGTTGGTGAAACCTGTTCCCCCATGGCGCAAACTTAGCCCTATATCCTTGGCCTATGCAAGCGGCCTTTTTCGACCTCGACAAAACCATAATCGCCCGGTCAAGCGGGTTGATGTTTGGTCGCGACCTTTACAGGGGGGGATTCATCGGCAAGCGGATGCTGATGCGAGGTGCTGCGGCCCAGTTCGTCTATCTATTGGTGGGGGCCGGCGAAAACAAGATGGAAAAGATGCGCGAAAAGGTGCTGGCTCTTACTAAAGGCTGGGACCAAGCCAAGATCCGTGAGATCGTAGAAGAGGTGATGGGCGAAGTGATTACCCCGGTTATCTACAAAGAAGCCCTCGAACTTATCCGTGAGCATCAACAAGCCGGGCGCAAAGTAGTGATCGTTTCATCGTCACCCGAAGAGATAGTGATTCCCATCGGGGGCCTGCTGGAAGTAGACGACGTGATAGCAACCCGTGGACGCATCGACGCCGAAGGGCGCTACACGGGCGAATTGGACTTCTACTGCTACGGGCCTGGCAAGGTCGATGAGATAAAACGGATGGCCGCAGAACAGGGCATCGACCTGGTGAATTCTTACGCCTACTCCGATTCAGTCACAGACATCCCCATGCTCGAAGCCGTCGGCAATCCCGTAGTCGTCAACCCCGACAGAGCTTTGGCCCGACACGCAGAAGAGACGGGTTGGCCGATCTTGAATTTCGAAAAGCCGGTGACGATCCGAAAACGGATCGCGGATCTTGCTCCATCGAAGCGAACCACGGTTACCGGTGGGGTTGCGCTCAGCCTTTTCGCTGCGGCGGGATACATATGGGTGAAACGAAAAGGGAAATATCAAGTTTTCGGTCTAACGCGCCGTTAATAGTAAGATGAGACGTATGAAAAAGTTCTTCTTTCCCTCAGTAGTCATCCTCGTTGTAGCTGCCTTTGGTGCATCGGCGCTTGCGAAGAGCGTAGACAAGGTCCTCGAAAAGAGCCATTCCAACCCCGTAGCGCCAGTCGAGGCAACGCACGCCGAAACGCAAGAGTCAACCGAGCAAGAACAAGAGACAACCGAGCAAGAGACCGAAGGCGACGGCATCAATCACGGACATTGCGTTTCTTATTGGGCTCATCAGTCTAAGACGGCGGGCTTGAAGGGCAAGGCCCGTGGCGGATTCATTTCAACGATCGCGCAAAACAAAGATGCAGTATCGAAGAAAGTCGCAGACGGCGGCAATCCAGACGCAACTTGCGACTTCAGGGCGGCGCTCGAAGCAGCTAAGACTCAAGCGGCAACCGCGACTTCCGAACATGGCAAGTCCCAGGAACACAAGGGCCAAGGCAAGACCAAGGATCACGGCCACTAGATTCAGTAAAGTCAAGACTTGTTTTTCTCGCGCCCCAAGGCGTAATATCGATTCCTAGAGAGAGCGATACCCACGCCCGTTTGCCGATGGAGGCTTGCCAAAGGCCTTGTGTCTTTGGCTCTTAGAAATTAGGACGCATGGTCATCGCTCTCTCGGCGCGTCCGCACATCGAGCGTGATGTTGGTTGCCCTACAAGACGCCAACATCTTGTCGTTTTCATCGAACAACTCCGCCGCTGCAAAGGTCACTTTTCTGGTCTTGTGAACCACCCAACCTTGAGCGCGCAGATAACCGGGCAACGCCGGCCGGTAGAACTCAGTTCTCAGGTCGGCCGTCAAAAACACCTCGTGAAGATTGAGCAACGACCAAGTCGCCTGCCCCATCGCAGTATCCAGCAATGCAGTGACCATCCCTCCGTGCACTATCCAGCCACCGTCTATCGTGGGAAAGGCATGGTCAGTCGTTGCCTGCCAGTTCATCACGCTGTGACCTGGCTCGATCTCGGAGCGCGACCACCCAAGGGCAAACCAGATTCCCTCGCTTTGGCCGGAGGATTCCGTACCGATCATCTGCTCGAACCTTGCGCCAGGGCGAAACACGATTTTGCTCATGGCCTGAACTGTACCCAAGGAACAACGTTGTGCGCATGAATCAGGCTGAGGGACCAATGGATTTCGGCAATGATTGAGCGTATGCTTTGAGCAGTTGCTCAATGGGCTTAGGACAAGCCTTCAGACAAGGAGGACGAGATGAGCGTTGCGGGCTATCAGTTAGGGATCTACATCGTTTACGCGAGCGTAGGGATCGGCCTGACCATCTATCTGGCCAAGACCCTGTTCAAACATGGGGCGGTTTATCTAGAAGATGTTTTCGAAGATAAGCCTGCCCTTGCTCAGGCCATCAACCGACTACTAGTGGTCGGCTTCTACATGTTGAACATTGGCTACACAGCTTTAATCATGAAATCTGATTACACCGACACCGGCATTGGTGCCATCGAAATCCTGTCACGCAAACTCGGAATGCTTCTGATCTCGCTTGGCCTTATTCACTTCTTGAACTTGACGGTCTTTCACCGGATCCGCAAACGCGCAAAGTTCGTCGCCCCGATTCCTCCGCCCTATTACCCAATGCCACCAGCGCAACCGTCTGTGAAACCGACTTAAGTTTGTGGCCGGGAACAGTTCGCTATCCTTACGGTGGAGGCGACCGGGGCCTGGTGGCCCTCCCGGTCTTCAAAACTGGTGCGCCGATGAAAGTCGGTGGGCGGGTTCGATTCCCGTCCGCCTCCGCT
>JBDSRR010000138.1:0-11724 GCA_039929185.1 Actinomycetota bacterium | reverse complement strand
TTACAAGAGGTGGGAATCGAACTTCTTTGAGTGACCATAATCAAGCCAAGGCGGAAGGGAATGCTCAAGCTGGCCATCACCCCAACGCTATCCCCAGGATTCCCGGAACGTTGAATCGATCGACTGTACGCTTTCCCTCGAGGTCGAACAGGATCACACCTTCAGGATGGCCGACAAACAGACGCCCTTCGCCGGAACGGACAAGGCTGTTCGCCAAGACCCCAAGCGTACTCCGCTCAAGGCTGTCCAGCGTTTTGGCATTGAGCCTGAGAAGTTCAGATCCTGCAGACAAGAAAAGGTTTTCTCGGTCGACGACTGCGAAGACTTGTGATGGTCCTGTGGTTAAGGCGATGGTTGCTGTTTTCGTCACCTGCAGCTGGTCGGTGTCGATGCTCGCGACTACGCCTGCAGTGCCATCGACGACGTACAGGGACGAACCATCCGGCGACACGGCCATCGCGTCATCGCCGGTCGAGCTCATGCCGAAAGGATGCGGGAGATCCACGCAGTGCGCCCAGCCCTGTTCAAGGTTGAGCACGTGCACGAACGAGTGCACTGCAACATCGACGGCTGGATCGGGCTCGATCGGCTGGCCATGTGGGTACGTCTCGACCTGACGCGTGTAGAGGGTGTAGAGGATCTTGCCGTCGGGAGCGAGCGTCTGTACGCGCCCGGTTCCTCGCATCTCTTCCGGTGCTGGCTGCTTCTGTTTTCCCCCCACTGGCGATACCGTTCCCGTACGAAGATCGAGTTCTCGGACTGAATATCGATCCGGTGCTTCCGCAGGGATGTACTCGATGAGGAATAGACGGTGACCGTCCGTCGAAAATGCCTCCGGTTGAAAGTTGCCCCGAAGGTCAAAATTTCGACTCTCCCCCGAGGACTGCACATTGACAAGACGAGTGCGGGACCGTCCCTGAGGAACAGAGTTCGTGACACTCTTGGATCCTGCCGGGGCCAACACGATTGAACTTGCATCGCGTGAAGCCACAGCAACCTCGAAATCTCCGGGAATCATCGCGACATCGCGCTCTCCTTCTTGTGTCAGGTCAATCGCAATGACGCGGGTTGCCCCATGTTCTCGAATGCTTGCGAACATTGGTAAATATCCCGGTGCACCGATAAGTGGACCAGGGATCGACCGGACCTCGCGAGAATGGACGTCTAGAGCGACGGCTCCGCTAGAGGTGTGAAGCAAGAGAAACTCCTGGGACTCCTGGGACTCCTGGCGCTTGGTAGCAGCTGGAGCAGCCGAAGCGCAGGCAGCCAGTACAACGAGGCCCAAGATGGCCCATCGCTCTGATCGAAAACAGACTCCAACTACTTTCACGGATTCCTCCTTAGGATGGTCTATTCATCCATATACAAATGAAGAACGGCATCGGTTCCATTCGGTTCCATCGGGGCGCAATGGAACCGATCGGCTACGCGAGTTGTATCTGGTGAAAGGATTCGCTCATGGAGGGCCGACCACTGGACGAAGACGAACTCATCAAACTCGCCAAGGAAGGTGACGAACGTGCTTACGAACAACTCGTCGTCCGGCATCAACAGATCGCAGTGAGGACGGCATACCTGATAGCCGGCTCGGACGCGGAAGATGCCGCACAGGAAGCCTTCATGAAGGCTTTTTACGCCCTCAAACGGTTCCGCCAAGGGGCGCCCTTCAGGCCATGGTTACTTCGCATCGTTGCGAACGAAGCGCTTAACCGAAGGAAGTCCGCAAAACGAAGGACGGAATTGGATCAGCGGATCTTGCGAGATCGCCCCTCGGGAGATGCGGCCCCATCTCCCGAGGAGGCGGTGATGGCCCATGAGTTTCAGCGCGAACTCCTGGAAGCCCTTTACCGGCTCAAGGAGCGCGATCGATTGTTGATCGGCTACAGATACCTGTTGGAAATGTCCGAGACCGAAGTGTCAGTCGTTATGGGTATCCCGAAAGGAACGGTCAAGTCGCGGCTTTCCCGCGGCCTTGCACGACTCCGAAATCAACTCGATGAACCGAGTGAAGAAGGGGGCGGATATGCGTGAGTCGACAAGGCTGTCAGACCGTGAACTCGAAACCGCTCTAACCGCGCTTGGCAGAAGCCTCGACTTTCCCGAACGCGACATCGCCTCAACGGTTCGTCAACGGATCGAATCGCGTCCTTTCCGGCAGTCTGCACCGTCTCGGCGTGTCGCGGTGGCTATCGCGGGAGCAACCGCGATTGTCTTTTTCGCAGCGGCCATGATGGGCTCCCCTGCCGCGCGAAAGGCGGTCGCAGATCTGCTCGGATTGAAAGGAGTCGGCATCCGTTATGGGGACTCCCCTCCTTCTGTTCCGACGCAAAGCCCGGACCTTGGACTCGGAGAACGTGTGACCCTCGAACAAGCGCGGACGCGGGCCGCGTTCGAGATCCTGACTCCGGCCGCCACGGAAACCTCTGATCCCGACGAGATCTACTTTTCGAGTACACCGCCCGGCGGGCAGGTGGCATTCATCTATGGGCCACGGCCAGGTCTGCCTCAGACGGCAGAGCCCCGGGTGGCAGTCCTCGTCACACAGTTCCGCGGACAAGTGGAACGAGAATCAATGAGCAAGGTCGTCGGATCGGGAACCCTCATCGAACCTGTGACCGTTAATGGGTCGGAGGGTCTGTGGCTTGAAGGCGAACCCCACTTCTTTTTCTATCGGGACGAGCGGGGCTCGGTGCGACAAGAGACCATCCGTCTGGCAAGCAACACCCTGCTTTGGGAGGTTGGCGGTTTGACGTTGCGTCTCGAGTCCGGGCTTTCCAAGCAGGAGGCTCTTCGGTGGGCTGGATACTTCGAATGATCGCCGAGGCGTAAGACTCTATGCGGCCGTTCAAAAATCGGCCCGGTACTCGTTCTCCTATGGGTTGGCCTACGCTTGCGACATCGCACGCTGCCTGCTTGCGCCGATGGAATGGACAAGCGTGCCGCCGAGTGAGCGGAGATCCTCAGGAGTTCCTGCGGCGATCACGATCAGTGTCAGTGAGATCGCACCCAGTAGTGCCGAAACAAACCCCACTTCGTGCCTGCATGATGAGACCTCCCTCTCCCGAAGAGTCGAGGTCATCCACTGGCAGGTCGGCCTCGGATACTAGGTAACCGAGCACTGAAAGGACGTCCCTTGACCGTTCGATCCGCCCTCCCCATCTCTACACTTCCCCTGACGATCCGCAGCCACGCTCCGGCTCGGCTACTAATCGCGCTCGCTTCGGGAGCCGCCGGCGTGGCTCACCTAGCGGCCATCCCAGAGCATCGGCTAGAAGACCCCATGTTGGCGGTCGCATTCGTTGTCGTGGCAATCTTCCAGGTCACGTGGGCCGTTCTCTTCCTTATCTCCGATTCCCCTCGCTTGCTCTTGGGCTTACCCCTGGCAGGCGTTGTGTTTTCTGCTGTGTTCATCTCGGCATGGTCGGTGTCAAGAACGATTGGGCTTCCCATGGGTGCGCACGTTGGGGGGCCGGAGGTGGTGGGGTCTTTGGACCTGGCAGCCACTCTGCTGGAGGCGGTAACCCTTGTGGGTTCATTGACGTTCCTCGCCCACAAAGCAAGAAGACGAGTCGTCCTGTTCGTAACCGGCCTTGCTTTCGCGGTAACGGGTGGCATCCTGACTGTAGGCATCACACCTGCGACGCCACATCCCCATCGCGAATCCGCCCCGCACGGTCACTCACTCACGTCCCAGGGATAGGGATCTTCTTCGTCGGGATCTTCGTCAGATCTTGGTCGACACACGGGGCTTCGGAGAAGTCTGTAGGTCTTTTTCAGCGGCTTGTAGATACACCGGGCCGACCCGGCGGACGGCTTCTTTCACCGAGTTCTCCACGATGCGCAGACCACCCAGACCCGGCAGTTGGCTCATTGCTGAGTCCATCTCACGGGCTGTTTGCATGCCCCCGGGATCGCCCATCAGATAAGCCACGACGAAATCTGTCTCCGCTTGAGGTCTGACTCCCGTGCCGACGGGGGCCCACACTTTCTCCATCGCCCACCTCGTCACCTTTCGCGCCTGCCTGCTGCACGCCAACCGGAGGCTAGCCTGGTTCCTGTAGAACGCGTAGTGACGCCTCTCGTCTTTGATGACCCTTTGGAGCAAGTCGATCATGATGGGGTGCTCAGTCTTCGCGATCAAACGATGGTAGGCGGTGAGCGTGGAGAACTCATTCACCGCGCCCCAGGTCATGTGGATCGCCGGGAAATCTCTGACCAGCGCGGATCCCAGAAGCGTACCCATATGCGCCGCGTAACCTTTACTGCCCATCTTCCGGCGGATCCAAGTGTTCCTTGCCACGCGTGACGGATAAGAGGTTTCTGCGCCCGTGCGTTCCCCGTCAGGCGCCAGACTGAAGCCCGCCTCGCCAAGGAAGCGGCTGAAAGCCTCACCGTGCCAGAGTTCTTCGTACACCCAGCACGACAAGAATGCGGTTATGTCGGGTTCGAACGCGGCGCGGGTCGCGAGGAGATCGCGTAAGAAGATGACGGTATGAGACTCGATGTCCATCATGTAGGTGAGGCATCGGGCCTCTGCGGGAGTAACGGGATGTTCCGAGATCTTCTCCCATTCCAGCCCCGTAAGATCCACTTTTTTGGAGGCTCTTAGATATCTGTCGAGGTCAAATCCTGGTTCCATGCAGCAACCTCCATCCGCTTTGATTTGAATGATGCTCTTGCACTACATACGTTGCCGTTGGGAGGCTGGATCGACGTTTGGAAATGTTGGTTCCGATACGGGGGACTAAAGCCGAGTGCCATATGATTGAATGAGTGAGAATCCCAAGTGCCGACAAGGTGAAGGACAACCGCAAGAGATTCGCTGTCGTACTGGTGCCAGCCCTGTTCATCGTCGGCCTGGCCTACTTCACGGTGCGCAGCCAAGGGCTTGCCCGTACTTCAGTGAAGCAGAGGTTCGAGGCTCGATTGGAAACCGGGACCTCCTTCATCTCAGAATTCGTAACTGATCGTCAGCGACAAGAAAAGGTTGTTGCGCTTGCGCGGTTGTCAGATCCTTTAACCGACAAAACTTCATTCGACATCGCAGTTGAGTCACTGGGTTTCGGGGCGGCCGTGTTGCTCGACGATCAAGGCAGACTACTGCAGGTTTATCCCTCCAAGCCCGAGATCATCGGCTCCAAGATCGCGCCGAAGTACAAGCATCTATCCGCCGCTGTGGCCGGTACCCCAGCGGTTTCGATAGTCGTACCGTCGGCAGCGAAGGGTGTTCCTGTGGTTGCCATCGCCATGCCCTATGAGACACCCACTGGGCGCCGGGTGTTCAGTGGAGCATTCTCGGTGGAGGTTGGACCTTTGGGGTCCTTCTTGAAGAACATGCTTCCGTATGCAGGCTCACAGTCATTCCTCATCGATGCGGAGGGCAACATCGCAGCTACCAGCGAGGCGCCACGCACACAGATCGAGTCACTCGGTAAACAGACACCAAACCTACTTCGATCGATCACGCGATCGGGAGCCATCACCTCCGCAGAGGGCACCATGGACTCAGAGGTCGGGCCGATCCGGTACGTCTCTCGATCGATCCCCGGGGCGCCCTGGTACCTAGTTGCGCAGGTCCCTGAAAAGGTGCTCTACGCTCCCCTTGCAAGAACCATCTGGCCGCTGTGGTTGGTGTTCGCGGGACTTGTATTGGTTGGAGCCTTCGCCTTATTACTGCTCGACAGATTGCAAAGGTCTAGGGAGCGCCTGGTGAGCCAACTGGCAGAACAGGGGCGACTCAATCTGGCCTTGGAAGACTTCAGCTGGCGTGTGGCACACGACCTCAAAGGCCCATTGGCGGGAATCTTGGCGGGGATCGAATTGATGAATAGGAACGACCTTCCCGAAAACACCCGACATGAGATATCGGCAAGGATCGGCACTCAGGCCTGGAAAGCTGCCGATCTTGTTTCTGACCTACTCGATCTTGCGAGAGCAAGTGGCACCGCTAAACGTCAAAGTGTTTCGACAAAGGACCTGTTCGAAGAGGTCGCCCAGGACGCTCAAGACGTTGCCATAAAAGTCAGCGATGTTCCCGATTACATATCGGTTGACCGGGTCAGCTTCAGGCAAGCGGCTTTAAACCTGGCAAGAAATGCTGGTAAGTACGGCTCAACCGATGGATCCAAAACAACCCTCGACGTATCGGCAGACTCCGACGGATCAGAAGTGACCTTCACGTTCGCCGACCGAGGGCCAGGACTTGCTGACGATCAGGGCAAAACCATATTCGAGCCGTTCAAGCGCGGAGTAGATACTAAGGAACCTGGGTCAGGACTCGGACTCGCCATCGTCGGTGCGATGGCCGAGGCCCACGGGGGGCGCGCCTGGTATGAAGATCGCCCCGGCGGAGGTGCGAGCTTCAAGGTGCTCATCAAACTACAGGACTAGCGAGATCTCAAGCTCCTTCAACATCGAAGCCAACGGAACGTCCTGCCGTACCCAGTTGATCATCATGAGTAGCAAGGACAAGGTGATCGAACTCCTCTCTGGCAAGAATGGCACTGGATAGGTGAATCGCATCCAGGGAACCGAGGAGAGTTGGAAATGGTTCGGACGCTCGTTCAAGCACGCGCCTATCAAGCACGATGAGGGCAAGAGCATCTAAAGCTTCGAGAACATCTGAGCGATGTCGGGAAACTTCTTTGTCGCTCAGACCAAGCCGGACGCGTGCCCGGTCGATCGTTCGTAAACATTCCAGCCTAATCAGTTCGCTCGAAACAGCATTCGTGATCTTGGGCCAGATGCCAAGTCGTTCAGGTTCTCCGAGGACGACCCGAAGGAGAACGGAAGAATCTATATATACGTTCAGCGCTCTCCGCGCTCCTCGAGAAGAAGCGCGGTTGAATTGATCTCCCAATTGGCCCTGCGGCGACGCGCAACGATGGACTTGAAATCCCTTGTGGCTGAAATAACTTGAAGCTTGTTGGACTGAGGCATCGGCAAGATACGGGCTATCGGTCGGTTTCGATCCATGACCGTGACCTCCGCTCCCCGTTCAACCGCTCGAAGGTGCTCCGAGAGATGGTCTCTAAGTTCAGCGATCTTCACCTTATTCATGACCATATCTAGCCAGATATGGCGTCATTTGTCAAATCTGCCGTGTAAGATCCGAAGGTGGGCTGAAGCGCTTAAGCCGCTGTCTTCGGCAGGCGGACGGCGAAGCACGATCCTTTGGGAGCGTTGGGTTCGTACCAGGTGTCTCCGCCATTGGCCAGAGCCAATCCTCTTACGATTGAAAGACCCAAGCCGGTGCCGGTATGCGAGCGCGTAGCACTGTCCTCTGCACGAGAGAACTTCCCGAAGAGCCTTGGAACGAATTCCACCGGCACCCCCATCCCAGCATCCTTCACTCGTATCTCCACGGAATCGGGGCCCTCTACGGCCTCGACCACAACGGGAGGGTCCCCATATTTGAGAGCATTGGAAATGTAATTGGTGAGTATCCGCTGCAGATGATCCTCGTCGGCAAAAAGAGCGAGGCTTTCGGGGCACTCCACCCGGACCTGGGCTGCACCTTCTTGAAAGCCCTCCATCACGTCCTGCATGGCTTTTCGAAACTCGATGACTTTCGCACGCGTCTCGAGTACGCCGGCATCGATACGCGAAACCGTGAGCAGGTCATCCACCATGCGCGCAAGATGGGCCGAGTTCTTTTGGACAAGACCGATGAACTCTCTCCTGCGTTCCTCGTCGAAGTCTTCCCACCTCGACGACAGCATCGAAGAGAAGCCCACGATGGTCGTAAGCGGAGTCCTCAGATCGTGGGAGGCAACTGCCACGAAGTCACGCAACGACTGATTCAGCGATTGCAGTTCTTCGTTCGCCCCTTCAAGATCGAGATTGAGTCGTTCAAGCTGCAATCCGGCTGCATACAGGTCCGCCGTAACGCGCTCCGCGATAGCTTCGGCCTCCTTGCGGGCCTTCTGCTCTCTTTCGTAGCGACGGGTAAGGCGCGCTAACTGCGCTTCGTTATCCACTGGTTCCTTTGGGAGTGAACCGCGCGACCAGGACGCAGCGGTCACCTCCTTGCTTGGCGCACATCGTCTGCTCGATGGAGACCTCTTCAGAGTAAAAGCTGGCAGCCCCCTCGATAAGCCCCTCTGCAAACGAGCAAAGTTTACGATGCGAGATATATGAAAGCTGTAGCGCGTCATCGTCCATGGTCAAGAATTCGAACGATGGAGCATATGCCCCCGGGAACAGCTTGCGGACCTCGGGGTGGATCACTTCGTTGAGGGTCAAGATGAATGACAGAGCACTGGTGTGCTCCTCGAAGAATCCGGGATAACGTGCCGCTAGCAGTGGTAGGGCCTTAGCACCGAACCACCTGACGATTTCGTCGTTCGATTTTCCCAGCGCAGTCGATGCCGCCGACACGAGAGCCATCAGGTCCTCATCGTCGTAGCTCCCAACCGATGTATAGGCCCCATCCAGTCCCGTGGTGTCTAGCAACGAATCCCAAACACTTTCTCCAAGCTCTTCGGAGACCACTTCTTCTAGCAGGTTGAAAACGATCCCTTTCATTCCTGGCTCCCTTGTGAATAGATACTGATGGTAGTCAGATTCTACAAGAGGGGTCGCTATCTCCCTCCGCACGGGGAGGTTGCCACCCCCCGAAAGGCTTCGTTCACATTATTCGTTCACATTAAAGGACAAGGAGCCGCTAGAGGTGGACATTTCGATCAGAACTGAGACCTCTCAAGGCGATCCTATGAATCGACCCGCAGCCGCGACGCGCCGCTCCAGCTAGGATTAATTCCATGCCTGCAAGTCCAAATCATCGATGAGAACTCGATTCGCTGACCTGGTTGGCTGTGAGCTGCCTCTTCAGCTAGCGGCGATGGGTGGCGTCGGAACAACTGAGTTGGCCGCCGCCGTAGTGCTGGCTGGCGGTATGGGGATGGTGCCTGCGGGGGTCCCGATCGCATCCGGGTCTTGTGGCGTGAATTTTCTTCTGCCCTTCCGGCCGAGCCTCGAAGACATCATCGAAGCGGCTAGCCAAGCACCGACGGTTGAGTTCTTCTACGGGGATCCTCGCAGAGATTTCGTCGAGGCAGTGCACGCCGAGGGCGGGCTGGTCGCTTGGCAGATCGGATCCGCGTCAGAGGCAACGGCTGCAGAGGATGCTGGTTGCGACTATGTCGTGGCCCAGGGCATCGAAGCCGGAGGCCATATCCGTGGCAATCAAGGTCTCGATGAACTGCTTGCCGCAGTCATGGACGATGTGAAGATCCCTGTTGTAGCGGCGGGTGGAGTCGCGACCGCCGAACGCTTCGTTGCCCTGATAGGGGCGGGCGCGGGCGCAGTGAGAGTTGGGACACGCTTCGTCACGTCACCTGAGTCGGGGGCACATCCCGATTACGTTTCACGGTTGCTCGAAGCCAAGGGCGAAGACACAGAACTTTCGGGATGGTTCAACCAGGGTTGGGATGGGGCTCCCCATCGGGTTCTGCGAGCTTGCATTCAAGCCGCCATGGAGTCGGGATGGCGAGCAACGGTTCCCCCCAACACCCGGACGGATCGCGACGTGTCGGACATGGCGATGTACGCAGGGATGGGAGTTGGAGATGTCACCTCGGCACTCCCCGCCGCCGAAGTAGTGCGCGACCTGGTGAGGCTGCTCGACTGAAGAGAATCCTCAAGCCCTTCGACGCACAGTGGTTCCTTTTACTTTACGCAACACGCAATATCTTCTCCATTTTTCGTCCTTTCGCCAATTCGTCCACTAACTTGTCCAAATATCTAACCTGCTGCGTTAGCGGATTTTCAATCTCCTCCACCCGACAGCCGCAAATTACGCCAGTGATGAGGTGTGCATTTGGGTTTAATTTGGCATGCTGAAAAAACTGCTCAAAAGAAACTTTGTCTTCAGTGAGTTTCTGCAGTCTGCTCTCGCTATGTCCTGTCAGCCACGTTATGACTTGATGCAATTCCGCTTTAGTACGGCCCTTTTTTTCTACTTTTACAAGGTAGTGTGGATACACTGAACTGAACGTCATTTTTGCAAATCGTTCATCGTGATTGTTAGCGCTATTCATGTTCTTGTTTACTCCGTATGTTTCTCTGCAGTCTATTCCAGCAACCGTACTCCTCCAGGTCCTTGCTATTCCGACTCCACAAGTCCGGTTCTTGCCCACCGAATGCGTCTCTTATTGTTAACGTTTAGTCATGGTTGATGAAGTGACGACATCAGGGGCTGGGACCTTCGCTTTTTTGTTCACGGACATCGAAGGTTCGACGGCACTCGCCGAAAAGCTAGAGGATTACCCGACTCGGCTAGATCGATTGAAACGCTTCGTCAGCGAAACGGTTGCCCCACATTCAGGCGCTGTTCTCGACATGACCGGAGACGCTACTCTGTCCGCCTTCAAAAGGGCAGGTGATGCGCTAAGAGCCGCGGTCGATATCCAAGTGGGCGGGGCCAGTCTGACCGACGAACAGGGCCAGTTGCGTATAGGAATCCATGTTGGGAAGGCTGCCAGCTACAAATCCGTCTGGAGCGGAGTCGGGATCAACCACACGAATCGGATATGCACGGCGGGGCATGGGGGGCAGATATTGCTCTCCGCGGCAGCTCGTGTCCTCGTCGAGGAGCATCTTCCGGAAGGCATTGGTCTGCTAGATATCGGCCAGCACCACCTCAAGGACCTGGCTGGTCCTCAGCGATTGTTTCAAGTAACACATCCCGCCCTTCGATCTAACTTCCCGCGGCTACGGACCCTCGAGTTTCTGCCCAACAACCTGCCCAAAATGCTGACCTCATTCGTTGGACGCGAAAATGAGTTGTCGGACATAAAGAGACGGATGAAGGAGGCGCGGCTCCTTACGGTGTTGGGTCCCGGAGGGGTTGGGAAGAGTCGACTGGCGCTGCAAGTCGGAGCGGAAATGCTTAACGACTTTGATTCCGGCGTGTGGGTTGTTCTTCTTGCCCCACTTACGGAGTCCCATCTTGTTCCCCAAGCCATCGCCGAAGCGCTCGCAGTGGCTGAAGGCGCTGGACGGGGATTAACAGAGGCGATTGTGGAGCACATCGGGAAGTCGTCGCTTCTTCTTATCCTGGACAACTGCGAACATCTAACCTCCGCTGTGGCTGGTGCTGTACATGACCTTCTGCAGCAATGCCCGAACCTCAAAGTTCTCGCCACGAGCAGGCACGTCCTGGCTCTTCAAGGTGAAGCACTTCATCGCATCGAGCCGTTGCCTTTGCCTGCCGAAGATGCCTCCCCAGACGCAGCCCTGCATGCCCCCGCGATGGAGTTGCTGCTGGACCGAGCACGACTCGTGGCTCCGAACCTCGATCTGGAGTCCGGCTCCGTCACGTACCTGCAGGACATCTGCCGACGATTGGAAGGGATCCCGCTGGCGATCGAGCTAGCAGTGCCGCTTCTGAAAACTTTGAGCCCAAGCGACCTGCTCTCGAGGCTCAACGATCGACTAGCGGTTCTGAAGGGGGGTACATCATCGGAGCGTCGTCACGAGACGCTTTTCGCCACCATCGATTGGGGTCATGACCTTCTCTCCGAGTCGGAGCGCCTCCTCTTTCGGCGGATAAGCGTCTTTCCCGGAAGTTTCTCTTTGGAGACCGCAGAGGAGGTATGCGCTAGTGGCGATCTGCCAGCCCAGCAGGTCTTCGACCTTGTGAATTTGTTGGTCGACAAATCTCTGGTTTCCGTCGAGGAGGGCCCGAGGTTCAGGTTCTACCTGCTCGATACGATCGCCGAT
>JBDSRR010000137.1:0-3382 GCA_039929185.1 Actinomycetota bacterium | reverse complement strand
ATTCGGTCAGCCGCCTTATGGGAGGTTGCTCGTGGCCAGAAAAGACTCGTTCTAGGTGGACGGGCGGCCCTATTTGCGCCCCCTGTGGCTGGTGGCCTCATCATCGTTCATCAAGAGCACGATCCTTCTTACAAGGAGCAGCGGGCGCCCTATTACGACGCCAGGGACGTTGCCATCGCTAGAGCCCACTCAACAGGTTCGGACGTTTTGCTTACAAGCCGAACGCCCTCTCTATGGGCGATGTCTCGCGACGACCTGCAGATGCAACAGCCACAGCATGACGAAGAGGCAAAGGTCTGGCCAGTAGTTGAGCTTGTTCGCCAGGGCACCAGCAAGATGCCGCGGCGAACCATCGCCGCGATAATCGAAACATTCAGCAAGGGTGCCAGGTCTTTGGTTCTTCTCCCAAGAGTGTCTTCCACCGAATCGGGGCCAGGACCTGCAGAGGTGGTCGACTTTTTAAAGCGCGTGGTTCCGCTGGCGCAGGTTGCCCGAGCCGATCGACCTTCACTTGGTGATCGGCCGGGTAGTTTGAAACGGATCCTTAACGCAGACGTGATCGTTGCTACTGAGGCTGCTCTTGCGGAGGTCGATCGCCCGCAACTGTCTACCACCATCGCTCTGTCCGCCGACTCCTATCTCAAGAAACAACAGGGAAGGGCAATCGAGGACACCTTTGCAACGCTATGGAATCTCGCGGCGCTGGTGGCCGGACCAGGAAGTACTGGGCGGTTGTTCGTTGAGACCTCCCGTCAAGATCATCATGTTATGCAGGCTCTTGTGCGCGGTGACTATGATTATTTCGTCAAGCAAGAACTTGACAGTCGGCGTGAAAGCCAAAGCCCCCCTTTCGTGCGCCTTGCGAGGCTTCGATTCACCAAGGGTGAACCTGACGATGAATTGATCGAGCGGCTCAAGGCTCTTCCGGGTACTCGAGTCCTTGGCCCATCAGTCAGCGAAGACGGTGCCCAGATTCTCCTCAAGATAGAAAAGATGGATGAGTCTGTCGAACAGCTGGGACACATCGTTCGGGAAGCCTCGCAGCGCATACTCATAGAGGTGGACCCACGAGATTGGTAAAATGAGCATGTGGCTATATTTTCAATAAGACGTTGGGGAGACCCTGTACTTCGACAGCGTGCTGTCGAAGTTGGCATTGTCGATGACGGCGTCCGTAAGCTGATGCGTGACATGACTGAAACCATGCATGCGGCCCCCGGGGTTGGCCTGGCCGCTGTGCAAGTGGGAATATTGCGCAGGGTCATCGTTTGGCACAACGAGGATGATGCGGGTGCGCTGGCAAATCCCAAGATCATGGCCTCTTCAGGTTCGATCGAGGAGGATGAAGCCTGCCTGTCTCTGCCGGGGCTGACATTTCCGGTCGTCCGTGCGGAATGGGTTCACGTGCAGGGCCTTGACGCCAGCGGTGAAGTCGTCAATGTCGAGGCATCGCAAATGACTGCTCGCATCCTTCAGCATGAGATCGATCACTTGGATGGCGTTTTGTTCATCGATCACATCTCGCCGGAATTGCAAAAGGAAGCGAAACGACGGCTCCGCGAATCAGTGTTGTCAGATTGAGGCTGGTTTTTTTCGGCACACCCCCTGCGGCCGTTGCGTCATTGGACTCACTAGTCAAAGCGGGCCACGAAGTCCTTTCGGTAGTTACAGCGCCAGATCGGCCCCGCGGAAGAGGCATGAATGTATCGACATCGGCGGTGAGTTCTGCCGCGCAGCGTTTAGGTCTCGAAGTCCTTAAGCCCACAACACTTAAAGGATGGTCATTCGATCGTGAAGCAGACGTATTCGTTGTTGTTGCATATGGGTTGCTGCTACCGACCGCGGTTCTCGAGTCGACGTCGAACGGCTGCTTAAATGTTCACTTTTCTCTCCTGCCGAAATTCAGGGGCGCCGCGCCTGTCCAGTGGGCGCTGATCGAAGGGGAAACGCTGACTGGGGTCACCATCATGCAACTCGATAAGGGACTCGACACCGGGCCGATCCTGGCCCAATCCGAGGAGGTGATATCGGCGACCGACACAGCGGGCGAAATCGAATCGCGTTTGGCAGAGCGCGGCGCTAAGCTGCTCATCGAAGTGCTTGAGTCAGTCCAGCGGGGAGAAGCCGTTCCTCGACCACAGGACGATCATCTTGCGACGTTGGCACCGAAGTTGACCAAGCAGGACGCTCGGATCGATTGGTCTCGCGGCGCGTCCGACGTCGTGAACCGCATCCGTGCATTCAATCCGCGCCCGGGCGCATGGGCGTTGATCAATTCCAAGCGAGTTAGGATCTTGCGGGCGCGTGAGATAGACGAAGTTTCGACCCAACCTCATGGGACCATCGATCTATCGAACGCCGCGACGTTATTAGTGTCGACGGACACCCATCAGGTAGAGATAGAGGAACTGCAACCCGAAGGCGGATCACCTATGAGTGCTGCGGACTTCGTGCGGGGTTACAGGCCCGAGAAAGGGGACCGTTTCCTTTGAAGTTCGAGATAGCCCCTTCGATACTGGCTGCGGATTTCTCGCGCCTGGCGGAGCACGTTCAACAAGTAGCCCCCTTTTCTGGCCGCATCCATGCCGACGTCATGGACGGGCATTTCGTACCCAACTTGTCTATGGGCCCAGCGCTGGTGGCGTCCCTTAGAGGAAGCATCGAACTACCTATAGAAGTACATCTAATGGTTACGAACCCCGAGCATTTTGTGGACCCCTTCGTTCGAGCCGGAGCCGATCGACTCATCTTTCATTTAGAGGTCGCTGAAGATCCGAAAGAGCTCGCTCGGCGGATAGCGGCTCAAGGTGTCTCGGCGGGAATCGCGATCAATCCGGATACTCCATGGCAAAAGGTGGAAAAATACCTTCCGGAGATTGATCTGGTAGTCGTGATGACCGTGAACCCCGGTTTCGGGGGACAGCCGTTCATGCGTGAAGTTCTGGGCAAAGTATCCGAGGCCCGAAAGGCAGTTTCCAAGTACCAACTTGATGTTGACATAGAAGTCGATGGAGGCATCGACTCCACAACCGCTAAGGAGGCCCTCGATGCAGGTGCAAATATCTTTGTTGCTGGGCAGGCCATCTTTGGCCAACCCGATCCTGCACGTGCGGGGGAGGAGTTGATGAAGGTTGTTCAAGGAGGGCTTCTTGGTGGCTGACAAGATCTTGATCGTTGATGACGATCCGGATATCTTGCGATTCATTGAGGTGAGTCTCGGCCTCGAGGGCTTCGATCTGGTAAAAGCATCAAACGGGGAGCACGCCCTTCAGTCAGCGATCGATGACGCACCAGACCTGATATTGCTTGACGTGATGATGCCCGAGATGGACGGCTTCGAGGTGTGTCGAAGGTTGCGAGAAGATCCGCGTACCACGAATCT
>JBDSRR010000136.1:0-3430 GCA_039929185.1 Actinomycetota bacterium | reverse complement strand
AGGGTCAACCGTCATAGGAAAAATGCCGATACCTCCATAGATACCAGGTAAAATTCGACATCTTGCATGACATCGACTTAAGGAGAACCGTGGAGCACGGCACCAGATCGAAGGATGAGCGCGGATTCAGCCTGATCGAATTATTGATTGCGATGGCGCTGGCAAGCATAATCGCTACGCTCTCGCTTACGTCCTACCGGGCGTACAATCGCTCAGCGGACCATCGAGGGGCAGCGAGGGAAGTGGTGGCGATATTGCGTAACACCCAAGTTCGAGCCGTAACGGAGGCCGCTACGTATCAGTGCGTATTCACGGCTACAGAACTGACGATTTATCGCGACCCTAACATTCCGCCTACGACCCCCCGAACACGCGCGGTCTACTCTCTTACCGAAGGCCGTTTTCGCAACAACCTGCGTTTCGTCGTTACGGCACCCAACGGGTTCACTTACCCCGCAAGCACCAACCCAACCTACCCCGCTGGCGTCAACGCTCCCAACTGCTTCTTCTACGCCAGGGGTTCGGCCACCCCGGGAACTATCGAGGTGGAAAGGGTTGACCGGGGAACCCGACATTCAGTTGACCTCGAAGGCCTAACTGCAAGGGTGTCTTATGCAGATTAGAAAACTCATCGATCGCGAAGAGGGCTTTTCGGTCATCGAAGTTCTCGCCGCCTTCTCGGTCCTTGCGATCGTAACGCTCGGCACAGTTCCGCTTTTTATTACGGGTCTCAGAAGCAGTCTTGTTGCAAAACTCGACACAGGGGCCAAGAACTTGTCACAGGAGCGCTTCGAGATCATGCGGAACCTAGCTTTCCATATCGAACTCACCGACCAAGCCGAGGTCCCAACTTCCGCGAATTGCACACCCCCTAATCGCACCGACCCCAGGACTTCGGGCATCGTGGTCTGCACTTACCGCGACCTCCTGGACACTTACTACCGATCGCGGACCACTGCCACCTCGGCCACGACCGGCGGTTACGTCGATGCATCATCTGCGCTGCGGACCACCGATGAGCCTGCCGGCAGTTTCTACCGATTCGTTGTCGACCCCGTACCCGGCTTTAACGACAAGTATCGCCAGGTAATAGTTACCCAATTTCTTGACTCGACCAGGACTCCGGTCTCGCCCGCCACCGATTACAACTCCCAGGTTGTGGCCAAAGACCTTCCGAGAACAAGGCTCCTGGGGGTAACTGTCATCACGTCATGGACCGCAGGAAACCTGAGCAAGAAGTTTTCTGCTTTCAGCCAGATCACAGAGTCAAGGGTCGCGCGATCGGCAGTGGTCTTGCAGTCCCGCTCCCTGGCCCTACGGGTGACGGGCACTCTTGATGCAGAACGACGTCAACTGAAATTAGAAGTGGGGGCGTCGAACTCAGACGGCGGGATCTCAACCGGCGGCAACGCCGCTACCCAGGTAAACGGCGCTACTGCAGAGATCGTTGGCGGGGCCCGCATAGAAGGAATCTCGGGCAGCGCGTCGGCTCCTCCCAATTTCGCCCTGGCCGACAACGGCACTACCGACAAGTTTCTCGACGACTCCGGCACCAGGATCGCCCAGTTCGTGAACACCAAGATCGCAAACGTTAAGGCAGCCGTAACCGCAGAACAGCCAATCATCGGTGACGGAACCGTGGCGAACCCTGAGGCAAGTCCCTCTTTGGGCAAGTTGACCACTAGCGGCCTGGGTGTCGGACTTAACCCAAGGCTCGGTTTCTTTAACAAGCCCGACCTCTCTCCGCTTAACCCGATGCCCGATCTGAACACCTCGTTCATGCTCGTGCGCATGGACAACGACGATGCCGACAAAGTGCTTGTCGAGGGCTCGTCATATCTTCGAGCGGACGCTGGAGGCGCGCACAGAGCCGTGTCGGGGGCCGCGGCGTTTACGCGAGTCGTCAAGCTCCTTCCAACGACTTTTGCACCGGACGGAGTGGTTCAGGTCGAACTCCAGGAGTCTTCGTTAACTTGCACCGCCAACGGCTCGGCCTCATCGTCCGTTGCCAAATTCACCGCAGTCGTGAAGGTTTTTACATACAACCCGTCAGGCTCGGGCTACACAACAGTCAAAACGGTCGTACAGGGGCAGTCGGTTAGCCCCCTCGACACCGCTACCCTTGATTCGACTCAGGTGGGCGTTGATTCGTTCAACGCTCCGATCTTTTTGAGCCGATACATCGCAACTTGGGGGAGCGCCACCGGCAATGCGACGATACCTGGGACGACCCCCAGAAGGGTTCAGCGCGATGTCAATGGCATCGTGTCGATCAGCACGCAGCCGGTTAGGGCCGGCGATCTGGATTCGAATATCGGAATTTCCTTCGCGATCCTGTCCTGTTCGGCCGAAGACAACCGATGATCCATGTTCTGGAAGTCATGAAGGTCCGGCGCCGGGGAGAAGGGGGATTCACCCTGATCGAACTTCTCGTGGCCATGGGCCTGTTCGGAATCCTCACAACTATCCTCTTCAGTATCGTGCTCAACAGCGCCAACACAGTGACGACAACACGGCAATCAACTGACATCAACGAAGAGGCTCGGGCTGCGCTTAACCGGATCTCACGAGAGGTGAGAGAGGCCAAGGGCATCCTCGGAGCGGTAAACCCCGTTGGGTCCACATTCAGCTCCGTGACCGACACAGCAATCACCTTCGAGGTGGATCTGAGCGGCAACGACACCATCGAATTAGACGAGATCATCACCTACCGCTACGAGTTTGCCAACAAAAGGCTAGTCCTTAAAACTGGCAACGGGTTGTCGGCCCCGGTACTGGCAGCAAACGTCGAGAACTTCCGGATCTCTTACTTCAGCCAGGTCTTCAACTGTGACGACGACAAGGACGGAACCATAACCTGGGAGGAAGTCGACTCAACCACGCTCGTCTCCTGCCCAATCGACGCCGGAAACTCCAACGGCATTCTCGATGTGGAATTAACGAGCATCAACAGAGTTGTCGTCGAGTTGTCCCTGCTCAAAGGAAGCCGGCGTCAGGACTACCGGACACAGATCGACCTTCGCAACCGGCCACTATAGACATGAGGAGACAAATATGAAAGCGAGAATTAATGGATTGAAGCTACGATCCGGGCAAGCTGGCGCGGCCATGGTCGTGACCCTCCTCGTGATGGCCGTGTTGACGGGTCTGGGGGCTATCGTGTTCAACATCGGTCTTAACAATTTACAAAACGCGGGGCGAGATCGCCTGGCCGGCGGCGCCATGGGCGCGTCAGAGGGCGGCGTCGCGCAGGCTCTGTCTTTCGTACGAACGAACGGCGTAGGTACGATGAAATGCACGCAGCCGGAGGTCTCTGGGAACTGCGACGCCCTTTGGGGGAAGGACAATCCCAAGATCGTCTCTTTGGCTAACGGGAGGCAGTTTAGCGTTTGGATCGAAAGGATCCAGCAGTTCGCACCTCCGGACTTCA
>JBDSRR010000135.1:0-16487 GCA_039929185.1 Actinomycetota bacterium | reverse complement strand
GCCTGCCGTTGGCGATGGGTCTTGCACTCCTTCTAGATTCGATGACCAATACGGTCCGCAGTAAAGAAGAGGCTGAAAAGATCATCGGCGCAGAGACGCTGGGACTCATACCTCTTACTCAAAGCCGCAACGTTGGCTATGTAGTGAGCAGCGAGGAGCCGTATTCAGCGGCTGCCGAGGCCTTCCGGACGCTGCGGATCAACCTCGAATCTTCGACGCACGCCGACAAAAGGCGGTTCCTGATCACGAGTCCTGGTGCCGGTGAGGGTAAGACAACGACCATAGCCAACCTTGGTGTGGCCTTTGCCGAAGCGGGCAGAAGCGCCTTGCTGGTTTCTGCCGACTTAAGGCGACCACGCCTTCATCATTGCTTCGATGCCGAAGCGTCACCTGGTTTTTCGGATGTTCTCAAAGACGAGGCCCACGCCGCTGACCTAACAAGCGAAGTGAGGCCGAACTTGTACCTGCTTTCTAGCGGAGACCCAGAGTCAAGGCCCGATCAGTTGCTTAACAATAAAGATCTCCGACTGACCTTCGATAACCTAAGCATCAAACGTTCACAGGCAACAAGACCGCGCAATCAGGAGAATGGAACTTCGAATGGACGCAAGCGAGTTTCGCGGGTAGTTGGCGTTCAGCCGCAAACGATGCTCATCGACGCTCCTCCGGTTCTGGGCGCCGCCGAGGTTTCTACTCTTTCCGCAGCGGTAGATGGCGTGATAATGGTGGTTCAAGTGGGTATCACAGGCCGCGAGGCGGCCGCTCGTGCTGCTGAGCAGATACGTCGAAGCGGAGGCACCATCGTGGGCATAGTTCTAGTTGGTGTGAAGAGCGACAGTGACTACTCCTTCTACGGCCCCGAAGTTGACGGCAAAAGCTCCGATTCGACATGGTCAAAGGTTGTCAGTAGCCTGCAAAAATGATGACACCGGCCCCCAGTTGGGTCACGATTACTTCCTGTGGATCCTGCGACTGTGAAAAGGCGCGCTTAGTTCAAAGTGTCCAGGGCATGGACATACTGCTCTGCAAGGGATGTGGCACGCTTCGAGCGTCCAGGGTGCTTGCCCCGGAAACGGTGTATGTCGAGGGATATCACAAAGGTGAAGGTGACCTGCATCCATTCGACTACACGGCGCCTTTGTCGTTGGAGCACGAACGGCTCAACAATTCGAAGCGCCTTGATCATCTGCGTGAGCACGTGCGCGGGGGACGCCTTCTCGATGTCGGCGGCGGGATAGGCACCTTGGCTTCTCAGGCGATCGAGCTTGGCTTCGATGCTACGAATCTAGAACCGATCAGTGAAGCGGTTGAGTATTCGAAGGCTAGATCCGTCCCAACGATCCTTGGCACCCTCGACGACCTCGACCCTTCAACACCGCCGTACGACGCCATCACGATGATGCATGTGCTTGAACATTTACCCGAGTGTCGCCGCGCTCTTGAGTCGATCTGGGGGTGGTTGCTGCCAGGCGGTTACGTGATGGTCGAGGTTCCCCATTACGGGTCCATGAGCCGCATCGCATCAGGTCAAGCCTGGCTGGGATGGTGGCCGGGCCAGCACATCTACTACTTCAAGAAGCAGTCTCTTAGCGATGTGATGCGAAGGGCTGGGTTCGAGGTGGTCGACATAGGAACTTCCGTCCTTGCCTTCGATGGGTTGATCCTCGACCACTATGCGTACATCGTGGGCTTGGGTCCGCCGCTGAAAAAAGTTCTTCAGTTGAGGCGAAGGTTCCGAGGCAAGGGGACCTCCTTCCATCCGGGCCGTCCGGGCCGTCCGGATTCGACGGCACCTGTGGCGGCAACACCATCTCCGATCCGCGATCAGCCACTGAAGCGAAGGCTTATCCTGCCGGTTCTAAAAAGGCTGGCCCGGGTCGAAGAGGCGCTAGGAGTTGGAGAGACCCTTTGGGCGATCGGCAAGCGGCCACTCTAAAGTCATGTTTGCAGAAGCCAAGCGTGAGAAGATTCGCCGATGAAATCGGGAGCTTTGAAGACGGGATGGATCCAAGTTCCAGTTTGCGGCGCCTGTGGATCAGGCAAGGCCGTAAAAGTCGGACTTGTGCGAGACATCGATGTCGTCAAGTGTCGGGCATGTGACACGGTAAGGATCACGCAGGTTGTTCCCCCCGATGTCGTTTATTCAGATGGGTATCACCTTGGCGAAACTTGGGGAGACGATCAGGATGTAACGTTCGACTACACAGCCGCGGATAGCCTCGAATACGAGATGCATAGCTGCGTACAGCGCTTGGAGTGGCTTGAGCGATTCATCTCGCCGGGAAAACTGCTTGACGTTGGCGGCGGGGTGGGTACGTTCGCCCTCGCTGCGAAACAGCGAGGTTGGGATCCAACAGTTCTGGAACCGGTCCCTACTGCTATCGAATTCGTTAAGGGCTTGGGTCTAAAGGGGATAGTCGGTGGCATCGAGGACATCGATCCTAAAGGTGAACCCTATGACGTGCTTAGTCTCATCCATGTCCTAGAGCACTTCACGGATGTTCGGGGGGCACTGGAGCATGCCAAGTCAGCGCTGCGACCAGGCGCATTGATATTCTTGGAACTGCCCCATTGGGATTCTGTGCCGCGTCGTCGCTCCGGTGAGGCCTGGGTTGGATGGCGTCCTGGTCAACATGTGCACCTGTTCACCGAACCAACCCTTCGGGGGCTCTTTGAACGAGTTGGTCTTGAGGTCGTGAAGATCAAGAGCGTCGTGTTGCTATGGGATGGCCTGATCCCCGATTACTACGCCTACTTAGTGGGGGCTTTGCCGCTTCTGCGCAAGGCGGTGAAGATCAAACGAAAACTGCTGGGTGGCGCATCATCGGGGACGGGGGATGCGGTCGGAGTCATGCCGCCCAGTATCGGGGATCAGAAGTTGAAGAGGTTGCTGCTGAAGCCACCGCTCGATGTTGCGGCTCGGATCGAGCAGTGGCTCGGGGTTGGCGAGAATCTGAGGGCGGTCGCACGAGTACCTGATCGTTGAGGATCCTGCTCGTCTCGCAGGAGTATCCCCCCGAAACAGGCTGGGGGGGCATCGGCACCTACACGTGGATGTTGGGGCAGGGCCTCCGTGAACTAGGCCATGAAGTCCATGTCTTATCAGTTACGCCAAACACCCCGGCAACCGACGAGATGCGTGACGGGGTAATCGTTCACCGCCGCCCCTTGCGCCGAGTTCGTGGTCTTGGCCGCCTTACAAAAATGCCAAGGACTGTCGAACAATTGGTTCTGTCGTACGTCGTCTTCCGGGCCTTCCGCAGACTGCACTTTAGGCATCCCTTCGACGTCGTCGAGTTCCCAAACTGGAAAGCTGAAGCGTTCTTCTTCTTGCGGCGGCGTCCGGTTGCATCGACCATGCGTCTTCACTCGATGGCGTTTCAGTTGTTCCAGCACATGGGTATGTCAAAGCGCGACGCCAGGTGGGCTCAATGGATGGAGGAGGACACCGTCCGTCGGGTCGATGTGGCTCACGCGCCGCAACTGCACCTTCGATCGGTTGCAGCCCGGCTCGGTCTTGATCCACGGTGGACCCGCGAGATACCTGCTCCGGTTCAGTTGGTTGAAGATCCCGGCCCTGCGTCTTTCGACCCACCCCGCATCTTGTTCGCGGGCCGGTTTGAGCCGCGGAAGAATCCAGAAGTTGTCATCAGGGCAGCTCCAAAGGTTCTGGCTAGATTTCCATCTGTCCGTTTCGTGTTCGTTGGACGCGATGGCGCTTCAGGTGGACATGATTCGTATCTCGATTGGATGCGGAGTATCGCCGAGAAACTTGGAGTTTCGAACTCGATCGAAATCATCGATGGTTGGCAGGAAGATGCGGTGCGCCTTGAGATGCCCAAGGCAGCGGTGGTCGTGGTTCCCTCGCGCTCTGAGAGTTTCGGATACGTGGCGGCTGAGGCTGCTTCGTATTCAAGGGCGGTCGTAGCGTCGCGAGTCGATGGCCTTTCTCAATTGGTTGAGGTTGGTATAACTGGCAACTTGGCGGCACCTGAGGATCCCGACGAGTGGAGCGCAGCACTGATTGACATGGTCGAGGATCCGAAGGGCACTATTGCGATGGGTGCAAATGGAAGAAGGTTCGTCGAGTCGAATCTAACTCCACCGGTGATAGCGGCACTTATTTCTGAGGCATGCGAGGCCGCCAAAGTCCGGCATGCAAGCCGCACCTGATGGAACCCCTTCCGCCGATCGTTCCCCCGATCGTTCCCAAGGTTCCGGAAAGCTCCGCCGCGGACCTTACTTTCGTAAGGCGGGTTGCACGTTCGGGTATGTGGAACACGCTAGGTTTCCTTGGCGCATCTGCCAGCGCGTTCGCTGTTTCGATAGTAGTCGCGCGCACAACCGACGCGTCTGGTTTAGGACGGTTTACCTATTACACCTGGCTGATGAGGTTGGTTGGCATTTTGGCGGCGTTCGGACTTCCCGCCGCGCTTGCCCGATTCATCCCCGAAGCCATCGGAGCGGAAGATCCCAAGCGAGCGAGGGGAACATGGCGTCTTGGGTCGCGCCTGGCCACGATCCTGGGGTTGATCGCTTTCGCGGTGATGTTCATTTTGGCGCGGTCACGGGGAGAGTCCGTCAGTTTGGCTCTGGCAGTTGGCGTTGGCTCGGCATCCACGTTGGCTGTGAAATTGTTAGAAGGTTTTCTGCAGGGTGCCCTCAAGTTCAAACAGATCGCACGGATGGCAGCGATCATAGGGTCGATCCAAATCTCTGTCATCGTTGCTGGCGCAGCGCTCGGTGCTGATGCTACGGGCCTTTTGATCTTATTTGCACTGACACCAACGTTGTTCGCAGTGCTTCTGTATCTACCCATCCGCTCACCGTTGAAGAGTTGGCCGCCCGGAAGCCTTGATAGAGCGCATCGACGGAAGATCCTTAGTTTCGCCGCGACTTTGGGCCTCGTTGCATTCATCGATGAGGTTGTTTGGGGAAGACCCGAGATCTTCTTTCTCGAACACTTTCGAAGTGCCGCTGAGGTTGGCTTTTATTCGGTGGGGCTCAAGTTTGCGAGCCTTGTGGTCGTGCTGCCGGCGGTAATCTCGAAGTCATTGCTTCCTGAGTTTTCATGGATGCATGGTGCCAAGCGCACCCAAGAGTTCGAAGAAACGTTTCCGGTTCTTTGCGTAACGATCGCTTACGTTGCGGTCGGTTTGGCTATCTTGGGGGCCGCCATGGCCGACCTGCTTGTCACGGTCGTATTTTCCCCGGAATTCAGTCCCGCCATCATCGGCACCCAAGTGCTTCTTGCAGGCAGTGTTTTCGGAGGTCTTGCTGGACCAGTCGCCGCCGCTCTATTCGCTGGATCCAAGGAGAAGTTTTTCGTGCAGTTCGGTCTATTGCTCGTTACCATCAATCTAGTGCTTGATTTTGCTTTGATCCCACGCTACGGCCTCCTCGGGGCATCCATAGCAACGATCGCGAGTCAAACGATAGGCGCGGGGATCGGCTACTTCTTAACGGTCAAAAGGGCCAACCTTCCCTATCCGACCGTGGCGGTGATCCGCTTGATATTGATGGCAGTCATAGCCGGGGCAGCGGGTAGGGCTGTCGCTACGTTGCTCGAAGGAGTGCTGGCCCTGGTGACAGGAGGTGCCGTTGCCGCTGCCCTTTACGTGTTCCTCGCTGACCGAAGCAACCTCGTCACTGTCTCACAGCTGCGGGGGATATCTCGACGGTCTCCTGCGCCAGTCGATCCTTAGATGCGGCTTTCAGTGATAATCCCAACACGTGACCGAGCCGAGATGCTCGTTGGATGCCTGGAAACTCTGTCCGGCCAAAACATCGACGAGATAATCGTCATCGACGATGGGTCAAGCGACGAAACTTCGCAAGTCGCGGTGCGTTACGGCGCGAGGTGCATCACCCAGCTTCCGTCTGGGCTCAATGTTGCTCGCAATAATGGTGCAGCCCAAGCCACCGGAGACATCCTCGCCTTCGTCGATGACGACATCTATGCGGATACCGATTGGGCGGCGCATCTGAGGGAGGTTTTCGAGCACACGCGATGCGATGCTGTCGGTGGCAAGATCGTTTTGAAATTCGAGGCACCGAAGCCGAAGTGGTTACACCAAAAGCTCTACATCCAATTATCGGGACAGGATTTCGGTGACGAGTTGCGGCCGATGGCGAATTACGAGATCCCATTGGGAGCTAACTGCGCTGTAACGCGTAGCGCATTCGAAAAGGTCAACGGTTTCGTCGAGGGCCTTGATCGAGAAGGTTCTTCCTTGTTGAGCAACGGCGACAAGGATTTCTTCATGCGTCTGCACGGCGAGGGTGCGCTGATCATGTATTCCCCTTTGGCTTGGGTAACTCACCGCGTGCCGGAGTCGCGTCTTAACAAACGCTGGTTCCGACGACGTACATGGTTTCAGGGCGTGGGCGATGCCATGTTGAAGTTCGATCCCGGCGACGTGGCTCGCAAAGGCAAGGTCCATCAGACTCTGCGGGAAGTAAGAAGGCTCGGAAGGGCGCTGCCCATCTTATTGTCGAACGTCCTCGCCGGAAACGGTGCTTTATCGGCGCAGCTGTGGGTGCTTTATTGCCTAGGCAGGATCGCAGGCATCCATCGGAGCGTGAAGTGAAGATCCTTTCGATCGCTACCTTCTTGCCGTATCCACCCGACCACGGTACTCGCACTAGAACCTGGAACTTGCTTCGACGGTTGGCTGCCAAGCACGAAGTGACCCTGGTGACCTGGGTGCGGCCATCGGACAAACCCGAAAGTGTAGAAGTTTGCAGGAAACACTTTCACGAGGTCATCGTTCTAACTGGTGCCGGGGGTAAGCCGAGCATCGCCACGCGAGCCTGGATCAGAGCATTGTCAACCATGAAACGAACCCCTCCATATACAGAACTTATGACGAAGCAGCGGCAGGCTGTGCCGGAACTTTCGCGGCGATTCGATATTGCCGTAGCGGAAGACGATGCCGCCATCTTGTTCATGCCTGCCGTTGCGTGTCCCACCTTGGTTCACCGTCACAACGTGTTCAGTGACACACTGGAGGGACTGCGGGACTCTGGTGCATTGGGGGCTTTACGCAAACTAAAGTGGACCATCGAACTGCCTGCCTGGCGACGTTTCGATAAAGACCTTTGTGCGCGGGCTGATGTTTCGATCGTTACCACTGAACATGCTCGACAGCGGCTTGGCGCAAGGGTGCCAATGACACGCATCGAAGTTGTGCCAAACGGTGCCGATCCGCTCCTGGCCGCTGTGGGCCCCCCACGTGGCCACAAGGCCGTATTCGTGGGAACTATGAGTTACGAACCGAACGCTGACGCTGCTGTGCGGTTCTGCCGGGACGTTTGGCCAAGGGTCAGGCAACAGGTGCCCGATGCAGAGTTCCACATCATCGGGCGAGATCCCATGGCTGCCGTGCGCGAGATCTCGCAGCCGGGGGTGGTGGTAACGGGCAGCGTTGACGATGTTGCGATCGCTTGCGAAGGGGCCCTTGTGGGTATTTGCCCGCTCTATTCTGGTTCGGGGATCAAGAACAAGACCTTGGAAATGATGGGGTTGGGGCTGCCAGTTGTAGCAACGTCATTAGGCAGCGAGGGCATTGCGGCAACACCCGACCAAGGTCTCATCGAAGTTGATGACGATGCCCTCATGGCGGAGCACATAATAAGATTGCTGCTTGACCCGGCGCGTTCGGCCGACCTAGGCATCGCAGCTCGCGATTATCTGGCGGCTAACTTCTCGTGGGAGCAAGCGACCGCGATCTACGAGCGAGTCATCGACGACATCGTGTCGCCCGAGCAGCCATGACGATTCAGCCATGACGATTCCTCTGCTGTTCGTTCAAGGCAGTTCCGAGCGAGCGGGAGCGGAACGCATGCTTTACAACTTGTTGAAGTATCTGGATCGGTCGCTCTTTGCGCCAACTGTTGTTTTCAACGTAGAGGGGCCTTTCGTCGATGAAGTGAAGGGGTTGAACATCCCTATATTGCGTTCCACGCCGGCGTCGCGAGTGCGCGACTTCAGGTCATGGAAGAGAAGTATCGACGAGATAGCCGACGCGGCAAAGACATCTGGTGCCAGGCTGATCCTTGCGAACGGAGAAAGGATGTCGATCTTCGCAGGCAGGGCGGCCAAGGCGGTCAACGTTGCGTCGGTATCTTGGCTTCACGACGCGCCCGGAGCTCGCGGACTTTCAGGGCGAGCAGTTCAATGGCTGCTGTCTCGCACTCCGCAGACTACATTCGTAACGTGTTCTGAATGGTTGGCCGAGGACTTCAATGCAAAGTTGAAACTCGGCGCAGTCTGTATCACCAACGGCCTCGACCTGGCGGCTATGCCAGACCACAGTGACGCCGTGAGAACCATAAAAAGCCAGCAGGGTTGGGGCTCCGATTCGGTGGTTATCGGGCACTTTGGTCGACTGGAACGATGGAAGGGCACCGATGTCTTCATTCGCGCGGCGGGGCGCCTGCTTGCCACAAGTCCGGATCTTCGCTTCTTGGTGGTTGGTGACACTCTTTATGGACGTGATACTGATTTTTTCGAAGAATTGCGCAGCCAAGCAAATGGGCTGGGACTTGAAGGCAAACTCGTGTTCACGGGTTACCGCGCCGACGCTTTAGAGGTGATGTCTGGAGTCGATGTTGTAGCACACTGCTCGTTGGCACCAGACCCTTTTCCAACCGTGGTCTTGGAAGGTATGGCATTGGGAAGATTGGTAGTGGCTACGACAACACGAGGACCCGAAGAAGCTTTGGTCCATGGGGAAACCGGCATGCTTGTTCCCCCAGGCGATGACGCTGCCCTGGCCGACGTCATCGCAACGTCGGTAGGTCGCCAAGGATTCATCGAACAAGTTGGAGATCGGGCTCGGCTAGTGGCGCACAGCCGTTTTGCTGCGACCCGAATGGCGGCAGAGTTTCAGAAAGTATTCCAAGCACTATTGGTTAAACAACCCTTATCATCTGATGGGAACACCGATGAGAAAGCATCGCGATGAGCCACGCCTTAGCTACTAGACGAGGGGGAGGTAGACGTCGCATACGCCTTCCCAGATTATTTGCGCCGGGTAGTTCACTAAGCGAACTTGCACTCATTCTCGCCATCGGAATGGGTATCACAGTTGGGTTCGTTGCCGTCAAACAGCCCACCATCGCTCGTCTGTTAGTTGGGGTCTTCGGCGGGATCATTTTCTTCATCATCTCGATGAACGGTCGATTGACGGCACTTCGACTCAGCATCGTGTTCTTGGTGTTTTTGGGTTTGATACGCCGACTCCTGATCCCCTTTGCGGGTTGGTCCGAGCAAGATCCTTTGTTGCTGGTAGGCCCCGCTTGCGCATTCATGATCTGGCTCAACAGTCGTGAACGAAGCCCTAAACGACGAGACGGACTGAGTGTGTTGGTTGTTCTGTTCGCCATTTGGGTGGTTGCCCAGATCTTTAACCCCCGTAACGGCTCCTTGCTAAACGGTGCCCTTGGCTCACTGTTTTGGATCCCCCCGCTGATGTGGTTTACGGTGGGTAAAACCTTTAGCGAGCGCGTTCACCGAAATATCGCCAACATCTTGATACTTGTTGCCATACCCGTGGCCTTACATGGTCTTAGACAAACCTATTTCGGTCTGTTCTCCTTCGAATACACCTGGCTTGGCGTCAGCAACATCGGGGCGTCGGTATTCTACGAGGGCTTCAAGATCCGTTCGTTCGGACCGTTGGTTTCACCGCAGGAGTACGGAGCATTCTTATCGGTTGCCATCACGTTTTTGTGGGGCACGATCTTGGCTCGAGAACCTCATCGATGGTATCGGGTTGGTTTGCTTGGGTTCTTAGTTTTTGCTCTGTTCATGCAAGGGGCACGCAGCATCTTCTTGCTGACGGTTTTGATGTTAACCGTGACGACCATAGTTTGGACGAAGAACGTCGGACTTAAGATCATGGTCGCGTTCGGTATTGGCGCGACGGTGTTTTTGCTTAGGATGCTGCCGGCGCCAGATAGAGACGGAACTACCGCTGCCAGCGCCGCGATAACTCATCAGTTGAGTGGATTGCTCAACCCAGGCGAATCGACTGCGGGGCTGCATATGGACATGATCACCGGCGGCTTCGACAGGGCATGGCAGAACCCCTTCGGCCTGGGGACAGCAGCAGCGTCGTTGGTTGTCACTAAAGCTGGTGCAACGGAAAGTGCAGGCACGGAGTTCGACATCTCGACGCTATTCGTCGCCATGGGTATCCCCGCTGGCATCGCGTATCTGTTTTTCTTGATCATGTTGTTTGCTGGGGCAACAAAGCGATTCCTCATTAGTCGGAATTGGTTTACGATCGCTTCGCTGGGTATCTTCGTCGCGACCTTTGGCAACATCTGGTCCGGGGGACTTTATGCGGTTTCAAGCATCCTTTGGTTTTCGATGGGAGGCTTGTCGCGCTCTTCCGACCCAGTTGCCGTGCTTCAAGACGAGGAGGAAGAGGCCGCTCTGGCCCAGAGCCGCCTCGTTGCGAAGCAAGCCGAAGAGGCTCGACAAAGTTGGCGGCTTGAAGGTCCTGGAGCCCCCGCTTGATCGAGGTGCGCGGGGAGGAATTGATTTCCCGCTACAGGTCCAATTACTCCATCCCGCAAGAAACTCTTGTCACCGAGGAAATGATCCTTCGGCATTGGGAACTTGAGAAGGAATTAACTGGGCGACTGTTGGGATCGCAACCTTCCAACCGCTGGCAGATCTTCGAGGAGTGTTATACGACTCTTTACTCTGAACTCGCCTGGCTGAACGATAAGACACCGTCCGATGTTGCTTCTGGCCGTGGTCATTCGGAATGGGCAAGGTTCATTGGTCCGCCTCCGAAGTACGTGTATGAGGTCGGCTCTGGTAAAGGCGCGCTGATCACTTACCTCGCAGGATCTGGATATGTGTGCCGAGGTTCAGAAGTGACGAAGACTAGGGGAGAGGCGTTGACCGAGCAACATTCCAATCTAAGTTGGGGGATCACCGATGGAGTTCACCTTGATGAGTTCGAACCTGCTGCGGCTTACGACGCTGTCATCTCTGATCAGGTCATAGAGCATCTTCATCCCGACGACCTAAGCGAGCATTTTCGAGGAGCGTTTGCGATCTTGAAACATGGGGGTCGGTATGTCTTTTCTACTCCGCACCGCTTCTATGGACCCATGGACGTGTCGAGAGTCTTCAAGTGCGACACTCCAAAGGGGATGCACCTGAAGGAATACACGTTTGCTGAATTGGTGAACGCTGCACGACAGGCGGGCTTCGGCAGTTTTGCCGCACCACTGCGGGTCCCTCGCAAGGTCAGGCGCTTGTTCGGTGGGCGGCCGGAACCCCGAAATAGTCGTGCCTATCTGGGGTATCTGATGGCACTTGAAACGGTGATCGGCACCGTCTCGCCCCATGCCCGCCGGCGCAAGATCGCGCGAGCCGCCCGAGCGATCTTGTTCGACGGGGTCATCGTAGCGGCATTCAAAAACTGAATGGCGCTAAAGGTTGGCGTTGTGGCAGAGAACATCGTTCGACGCGATGGCCAAGGAAGGGTCGCGCTTGAGGTCTGCCGTGCTTTGGTATCGCGTGGCCATCGCGTGCAGGCCTATTGTTCGAACCTCGCCGAAGAACTTCAGGGCCGTGTCGAATGGCAAAAGGTCTCATCAGGTCAAGGCCCCCAACTTCTTAAGAGCATCCTCTTCGCGTATCGAGGTCGCAGAGCAGTTGAGAAAGAAGAGCCCGATCTCATCCTCACTTTCGGAGCATGTGTTATCGCATCGCGTACCACCACTGTCTACCTATGTGCATTTACTCAAGCGGAGTGGCAAAGGTCGCGAGTGGCATCTAAGCCTCGCCTTCATCAACGCTTGCACAACCGATGGGTGATGGGCCGGGAAAGTAAGGGCTTGCGGGCGGCTCGTAAGGTGATCGTTCTATCTAAACGTTCTATAGAGGAAGTTCTTCCAATGGTGGGGTCGCGTGCCAAGGTGGAATTGACCCATGGTGCTGTTGACTTTGCGGAATATGAACAAGTCGCCCAAACTCGCAGACAAGTGCGCGAACAGCTTGGGCTTGACGCCAGCTTCGTGATCGCGATCATCGGTGAATATGCAACTGGAAGAAAGGGCCTCGATGCGCTCGCCGCGGCTGTTGCCGGGGTTAGGGATGAATCGATCCTTGTTCATGGACATGGCGATGAATCCGCCACAATGGCGAAGCTTGAGAAGATCGGCGCAAGGGTTGTGTTCGCCGACCCAGCGGTGCCGGTGGCAACGGTCCTGGGGGCCAGCGACCTCGTTGCCATACCGAGCCTTTATGAAACTTTTTCGCTAGTGGCTCTTGAGGCAGCGGCCGCTGGGTGCCCGGTGGTTATCTCGTCAGTGGCTGGTGCCGCCGAGCATCTCGGCCCCGCCGACGCCGCCATAGTGATTCCTCCCAATGACCCGGCCTCGCTTCGCCGAGCGATAGACTCGGTTCGCAACTCGACCGATCGCGGCCACGCCATGGCCATGCGTGCGCAGGATGTAGCGCGAAAGTTGACCTGTGATTCGGCTTCGCAGAAAGTTGTTGACGTTATCGAAAGGGCCGCGGCAGCGGACCTGTAAACCGGATCCGTAAAAGGAGGAGTGGTGGCAGAACAGGTTCCTGTAGCGATCTTGTGCGGCGGCCGGGGCACGCGCCTGGGGATGGATAGCGTACCCAAGGGGCTGGTTGAAATAGGTGGCAAGCCGTTGTTGTGGCATGTCATGAAGTTGTATGCATCCCAAGGTTTCTCCGACTTCATATTTTGTCTTGGGTACGGAGCAGACCAAATCAAAGAGGCCTTTTCAGGTCCACAACCATGGAACATCACCTTTTTCGACACGGGGTTGGACACTCAAACTGGCGGGCGCGTGAAGCGATTGTCTGAGCTGGTGACTTCGACTTTCATGGTCACCTATCAAGACGGGCTTGCCCGCATCGACCTGAACGATCTGCTCGAACATCACCGCAGGACCGAGCGGCACGCGACCATCACAGTTGCCCGCACTCAGATCCCGTTTGGGTTAGTGAAGATCGATGACGATGAAGTCGTTGGGTTTACGGAGAAGCCGATGATGGACGATTGGGTGAATGGCGGTTTCTTTGTGTTCGAACCCGAGGTTATGGACTATCTTGAGGAAGACTCGGTTCTTGAGAATGAGCCGTTCGAAGGTTTGGTTGCCGCTGGTCAGATGACCGCGTATCGGCAGGAGGAATTCTGGATATGCATGGACACTTACAAGGACACGTTACTGCTCAACGACCTTTGGTCGAAGGGCGCACCATGGAAGGTTTGGCAAGATGACGTTTGAGTGGCAGAGCACAGGTGTGTTGGTTACTGGTGCTACCGGTTTCATCGGTGGGTGGCTTGCATCAGAACTCGTAGGACGCGGGGCTCGGGTTGTGGTGATAGAGCGCGATATCGATCCTCGTGTGTTTGAAGTCCATCCCGAACTTTGGGGCTCGGCCGTTCGAGTTCCCGGCGACATAATCGACCTGTCGATCGTGCGGCGCGCTCTGGCTGATTACGACATCAAAGTCGTCTTTCACCTGGCGGCCCAGGCTTCAGTCGGCTCAGCCCTGGTCGATCCTTTTGGAACGTTCGAATCGAACATCAGGGGGACTTACACAGTTCTCGAAGCCTGCAGGATCGTTGGCCGTGTCGAGCGCATCGTTGTTGCGTCGAGCGACAAAGCCTATGGCGACCAGGCTTTGCTGCCATACACCGAAGAAACGTCAACACTGAACGGGCGTTTTCCCTATGACGCATCTAAGGCTGCAGCCGACATAGTGACCTCCTCGTACTTTCATACATTCGGGTTGCCTATCGCTATCACTCGCAACGCCAATACTTACGGTGGGGGAGAGCTGGGTGGCCACCGCTTGGTTCCTGAGGTCATCGATGCTGTGCTTTCTGGACGCGCTCCGGTCATTAGAAGCGACGGAACCCCCGAGCGCGATTATCTGTACATCGACGATGCGGTGCGGGGATACGTTACGTTGGCTGAACAGGTCCATCGCGATGACGTCAAAGGTGAAGCCTTCAATCTTGGTGCTGGCATTCCCATCAGCGTCATCGATGCGGTGAGAATGGTTTTGAAAGTGGCGGGAAGTGATGTTGAGCCAGAGGTGCGGGGAACTGCGAAGAATGAAATCACCCGACAGTATGTTTCTTTTGCTAAAGCCAACAGGTTGTTGGGTTGGTCCCCGAAGTATTCCTTGGAAGAGGGGCTTACCGAAACTCTTGAGTGGTACCGGGCCCATCCAAACTTGTTGCGCTCATGGAACTGAATTCTTTCTGAAGCGTACTTTGGGGGGAGTAGCTTTTTGTCCTGATGTGGTAGCGGTTCTTTCGCGCACCGACCCGAGTTTTTCGTCTGGAACCATGATGACGTTGGTGTGGAACTTGTAGTTGCCTTTCCAGTCGTCCGGAAACTTGATCAAAGTGTTACGACCTGCGTCGAACCAATACGAGCCGTAACCCAATGCTTCGATCAGCGCCCTGGTTTCGCCGCCCCCAAGTCGGGTTTCAACCATGAGCACTGGCCTTTGGTCTTTGATGACCGAAAGAGCCCCCTGCAGAACCTGCAGGTCTTGCCCTTCGACATCTACCTTCAATAGCGCCAACTCGCGCCCGCCGAACAAGTGCTTGTCATGCTGCCAGGCTGTACCAAGTGTTCTGACGCGCGTCTTTTGAAGCCCTGAAACCGATCCTGAACCCGATCCTGAACCCGATCCTGAACCCGATCCATTGACGACAAGATGGTTCTGCACATCAAGTCCCTGCGTGAAATGTGCCTCGCCATCGAAGTCGCTAAGAGCGTCTGCACAAACAAACACTTTGTCACCCAACCCATTCAGTGCCACATTCGCTTCGAGTGCCTTACGCGTTTGATCTGAAGGTTCGAAACACCATACAGACGCGCCGCGCTTTGCCAGCGGGATGGCATAAAAGCCGATATTGGCTCCAGCGTCGATGACGGCGTCCTCAGGTCTTATGAATGCTTCTATGAAATTCTGTTCGCCTGGTTCGTGAGCGCCCGTCGCCGCAGTCACACATGCAAGTGCACTCCACGGGGGACAGATCATCATGCCGTCGGCGCCCAGGTCGATGACGTAACTGCGCTTCAGTCTGCGCAGTATCTGGCATAGCCAAAACGTTAGGGAAGCTTGCACTCGGCGATGTTTGGCTCGGGGGTTCTGCCAAACGAGAAGCGTGATGAACCAGGTCCACGCCAACGATCGCAGTATCTGGGTGAAGAACGAGCCTTTGCGTCGTTCGATTCCCCATTCGAACGTGCGTTTACGAAGGGGATCCTCCAGTGGCGGAGCTTCTATAGGCGTTGGGTTATTCACCTTGCCGCCAACCTTTGAGCCAGCGCCAACCAACCCCCGAAGGCTACTTCGTCCGTGTAGCGCTCCGCGATCAGTTGCCTTCCATTTCGCGCAAGCGCGGCTGCATCGTCTGGGTGATCCAACATCCATGCGATGGCGTCGGCGGTTGCTTCTGGATCGTTGGGCGCAACCGTGATGCCCGTTTTGCCATCGATGATCGTTTCAACCAGTCCGCCGATGCGCGATGCAACCACCGGCGTTTCGCACGCCAACGCCTCAAGTGGCGACAGTCCGAATCCTTCGACGCGCGAGGTTTGTACAGCAACGTCCGCCGCCCGATAGAAGTGGGCCAGGTCCTTTGGATGTACGGCATCTCGGGCGATCATGGTGATGCCGAATGGTTGAGCGATCCGAAGGATCTCAAGGTATTCGGCACCAACGTAGAGCCCGTTGACCTGGTACCCCCGTTCGCCGAGCAAGGCGAGGGCCCGGAAATAGGTTTCTGGATCCTTTTCGGGGGCCAGTCTGGAACGCCAGATGATCAATGAAACATCCAAAGGCAGGTCTAGGATCGTCCTTGCTTCAGCCCTAGACACCTTTGCAGAAAAGAGCTCTAGGTCCACTCCATACGCAGGGATGACATGAACGTCGCGAGCGCGTTTGCGGCAGTCGTCAGCGATGTAAAGCGAGGTAGCGCCCACCGAGGCCGCCGCCCGCTCATTGAACCCCACCAACGCTTTTACTGTGATGAGCCCGATCCAATATCGGAGGCCCTTAAGACCTGCGTGCCGCTTGCTTCGGTAGTACTCCTCGGTGGTGCGTCCCATGCGGAGGATGACTGGTGTTCGAGTGAGTCGCCCCCCGATATTCGAGGCGAGCGCCCCCGTCAGGTTGTCCTGGGCGATGATCACTTTGAATCGGCCCCGATTGCGCCTAAGCCACTTCGCCGCTTGAAATACGAATCGGGCTCTGCCGACCGGCAGGAACACACGTTCGAATGGCTTGTTTGTTGGCCAAGTGATGAATCGCTCTTCAAGATACCTGGGGGCCAGGACGGTCAAGTCGAAGATGCCGGCGAACCCCTCGACCATTCGCACGTCCTGCATCACGTCGGTGACGAAAACGACCCGTATCTTCATGGCCGGATTGTACTCGGGGCGGCTTGGCCCTC
>JBDSRR010000134.1:0-3510 GCA_039929185.1 Actinomycetota bacterium | reverse complement strand
ACAACTTCTTCAAGGATCTGCGCAAGGTCCAGCACTCGGGTAGTTTCTCCGGCCCCGCGTTCTTGCACTCCGTCATCCAACATGATGTGACAGAACGGACACCCAACGCCGATGACATCGGCCCCTATCGCGATAGCCTCATCGGTTCGATCGATGTTCACTTTCTTTCCGATGCGCTCCTCAAGCCACATCCTTCCCCCGCCAGCGCCGCAGCAGAATGTGGATTTGCCGTGTCGATGCATCTCCATAGTTGGGGCACCAACTTCCGACAAGATCTTGCGCGGGGCTTCGATGATGTTGTTGTGGCGAGCGGTGTAGCAAGGGTCGTGATAGGCAACCGACCGAGTGAAATCGCGGGCGACCTTCAGGCGACCAGATTCGACAAGGTGGGCCAAGTATTCGCTGTGGTGGCGCACTTGGTAGTTTCCGCCGAACTGCGGATATTCGCGAGCCAAGGTATTGAAGCAATGTGGACACGAAGTGACGATGTCCTTGACGCCGAAACCATCCAGGGTTTCGATGTTGGCCTTGGCCATCGTCTGGAATAAGTACTCCTGCCCAAGGCGCCTCGCCGGGTCGCCGGTGCATTGTTCCGACTGACCCAAGATGGCGAAGGAAACGTTGGCTGCTTTCATGAGCTTGGCGAATGAGCGGACCACTTTCTTGTTGCGATCTTCGAATGCTCCTGCGCAGCCCACCCAGTAGACAACTTCATATCGCGCGGCCCCTTCGGAACCCAACATAGGTATATCCAAGCCTTCGGTCCATGCGACGCGGGCGCTCTGGGATTGGCCCCAAGGGTTGCCCGAGTTCTCTAGGTTGGTAAGGGCGGTTTGCATCTCTTTCGGAAATCGAGATTCCATCATGACCAGGTTGCGTCGCATATCCATGATGAGGTCGATGTGTTCGATGTCGACGGGACAGGCTTCCACACACCACCCGCAAGTCGTGCACGACCAGATGACGTCGTCTTCGATGACGTCAGGATTTAAGGGCGTGTCTTGCGCGACCGGTGTTCCTAAGACTCCGTCTCGGATAGAAAGCAACCGTGTCCTCATGCGCGACGGAGGACCTTCGACGATGAACTTGCGAAGTTTCGGGGGCAGCCACTTCGGCAGCGGGGGCCCTTCGGCGTCGCGCTTTGCTCGCAGTAGTCCCGGTCCCTGCTCGAACAGGTGGTCGCGTAGATCCATGATCAATAATTTCGGTGAAAGCGGTTTGCCGGTATTCCACGCGGGGCACCCAGATTGGCATCGCCCGCATTCGGTGCAGGTCATGGTGTCAAGCAGGCCCTTCCAGGTTAGGTCGGTGATCTTGGCCGTGCCAAGGACGTCATCCTCGCTCATCGTTTCGATGTCGATTTCTAATTTCTTCAGCGCCCCGCGAGGTCTGCTCGCGGTTGACGAGAAAAAGACGTTCAACATCGAAGTGATGATGTGCAGGTGCTTCGAGTAACCGAGATAAACCAAAAAGCCTAAGATAATCAGCGAGTGCCACCACAAAAAGACCGTGTTCCAGGCTTGTCTCGCACTAAGCGATAAACCGTCAAAGACGAAAGCGGCTGCTGACGAAGCGAAGGTCCATTCACGTGGATAAGGGAAGTGTCCAAGTGCGATCTCGGTTGCCCGTAGTCCAAGGATCGTCAGCATTATTCCTGTGATCGCGAACAGGATGTGATCTGCCTCTTTTTTGTGGGAGCCACTGAAGCGCCCCGGCTTTTGAACTTTTCGGATGTAAAAAGCCATGGTTATACCGGCCAGAACCGCCAAAACGAACACGTCTTGCATCGCTCCGAAAGGCCCCCATCTTCCAACGAAAGGTAGAGCAAAGCCGGTCTTATAAACCGCGCCAAAGGCTTCGACGATGGTGGTGAACAACACCAGGAAGCCCCAATAGATCATGACGTGCATCATCCCCACGACCGACCACTGCATGATCTTTTGCTGACCCAACGCCACCCTAAGGAATCGAAGGAACCGTTTGCCGATATTGTCGAATCGGTTTTCGGGCTTGCCCAGGCGAAGGTATTCGTAAAGTTGGAGTATCCGAAGCGAGAACAGGCCCAGCGATGCGGCGATGACCAGCGTCATCACGATTCTTTGAACGAGCACGCCCGGAATCATAGGCCATGCCTCGCATGCGGGTCGGCTTACCCCCCAATCCCCCCTGAGGCGGCGAAGCCGAAGTTGACAGGTCAACACTCAACTTTTATACTCTATCGAAACTAAAGGGAAAGGGGCATTCAGATGCCGAAAGTAGTAGGAATCGACCTAGGTACCACTAATTCAGTAGTTGCAGCTCTTGAGGGTGGCGACCCCACAGTCATCCCCAATGCCGAGGGCCATCGTACAACTCCGTCGGTTGTTGCTTTCTCAAAGGCTGGCGAGATCTTGATGGGGGAAGTAGCCAAGCGCCAAGCCATCACCAACCCCGAGCGAACCATCCGCTCGATCAAGCGCGACATGGGAACGGATTGGACTATTGATATCGATGGCAAGAAGTGGACATCACAAGAGATCTCCGCACAGATCCTCATCAAGCTAAAGCGCGATGCCGAGGCGTATCTCGGAGACAAAGTGACTCAAGCGGTCATAACTGTCCCCGCTTATTTCAACGACGCTCAGCGCCAGGCAACGAAAGAAGCAGGAGAGATCGCCGGCCTTGAAGTTCTGCGACTTGTGGCGGAGCCAACTGCCGCGTCTTTGGCCTACGGCCTCGACAAGGAAGGCGAGCAGACGATCTTGGTGTTCGACCTAGGTGGGGGAACGTTCGATGTGTCCATCCTAGAGATCGCTGAGGGCGTTTTCGACGTTAAGTCGACTAGTGGCGATAGCCACCTCGGTGGTGACGATTGGGATCAACGCATCATCGACTTTTTACTCAAAGAAGTGAAGAGCAACCATGGCGTCGATCTAACCAAAGACCGTGTGGCCACTCAGCGTCTGAAGGAAGCGGCTGAGAAGGCCAAGATCGATCTGTCGCAAACCACTCAAACGACTATCAACCTTCCCTTCCTAACTGCTACCGATGCTGGCCCTATCCATCTAGATGTCAATCTAACGCGTGCGCAGTTCGAACAGATGACTGAGGATCTAGTGAAACGAGTTACCGGTCCTTTCAGCCAAGCCGTTAAGGACTGGGGCAAGCCGATGAGCGATATCCACCACGTGATCTTGGTGGGTGGGTCAACTCGCATGCCCATGGTTGTCGATCTGGTGAAGAAGCTCACAGGCGGTAAAGAACCGCACAAAGGTGTCAACCCCGATGAAGTTGTAGCCATCGGCGCGGCATTGCAAGCTGGCGTGTTGAAGGGCGAAGTCAAAGACGTCCTTCTGCTCGATGTCACTCCGTTGTCCATGGGCATCGAAACCAAAGGTGGCATTTTCACCAAACTCATCGAGCGCAATACCACCATCCCTACCCGCAAGGCCGAGACATTCTCTACAGCCGAAGATAACCAGCCATCAGTGACTGTCAATGTGGTGCAGGGTGAAGCTCAGATGGTCGGCT
>JBDSRR010000133.1:0-4794 GCA_039929185.1 Actinomycetota bacterium | reverse complement strand
CAACCGTTCCCACCAAACAAGGCTGGCCCTTGGAACTACGCTCAACGATGTCTTCGGTCACAGCTTTTCATTTGGCATCCTCGGACTTGTAGATGCTGTCTCGTTGATCGACGCGAACCATGTCTTGGTTTGTGGGAACCTCGGAGACCTCAAGTTTGTAGACATTGTCGAACTCGGCGGCCTGCGTTTTCGCAGTACCGGTCATGCCGCCCAACTTCTCGTACATGCGGAAGTAATTCTGAATGGTGATGGTTGCCTCAGTGACGTTTTCTTCTTGGATGCGAACGTTTTCCTTCGCCTCAACCGACTGATGCAAGCCGTCGGACCACCTGCGGCTGGCGAGAGTGCGGCCGGTGAATGGGTCGACTATAAGAACCTCACCGTCTTGGACTATGTAATCGCGGTCGCGTTTATACAGTTCCTTGGCCTTAAGAGCCGAGTCGAGATAGTGAACAAGGTGGTTCTGCACTTGGTCGTACAAGTTGTCCACGCCAAGCAATTCCTCGGCCTTGGTGATGCCCTCTTCAGTTATAGCGACCGTGCGTTTAGCTTCGTCGACTTCATAGTGAACATCTGGCCGGAACTTGGGAACAAGTCGAGAAAATGTGCGGTACCACTTTGCTGATTCTTCAGCGGCACCCGAAATGATCAGTGGCGTTCGGGCCTCGTCGATGAGGATGGAGTCGACCTCGTCAACTATGGCGAAATGGTGCCCTCGTTGGGCTGTCGACCCAAGATTGACGGTCAGATTGTCTCTTAGATAGTCGAATCCGAACTCGTTATTGGTTCCGTGGGTGATGTCAGCCTCATAGGCAGCGCGCTTGTTTTCACCACGCTGTTCGGGAAGAACAAGGCCTACCCGCAACCCAAGATAGCGATAGATCTGCCCCATCCATTCAGCATCACGCTTGGCCAGGTAAGGGTTTTGAGTTACCACATGCACGCCCTTGCCCTCAAGCGCGTTTAGATATGCGGGCATGGTTGCAACCAGGGTCTTGCCCTCACCTGTCTTCATCTCAGCGATCGCGCCCTTATGGAGCACCGTTGCCCCGATCACCTGGACATCGAAATGGCGCTGGCCGATAGTTCGCACAGCCGCTTCGCGCACGCACGCAAACGCTTCGGGAAGCAGCTCGTCCAATGATTCGCCGTTATCAAGACGTTTGCGAAACTCGTCTGTCTTGGCGGACAGATCTGCCGGCGACAACGCCTGGATGGCCTTCTCGAAGCCATTCACCTGACCGGCCAGTTCAGTTATCTTCTTGAACCTTCGGCCTTCACCAGCATTAAGGATCTTGTCAACAACACTCATTGCGCCATTATGGCCGAACTGTTCGAAACTGACCTGTAAGTAATCCAGCCGCTTTTTCCGGCAGATTTACAAAAAGGTCAGATCGGGCAGGACTTTTGGGTTAGGTGATGTCGAGCATCTTTTCGCGCACGGCATAGACGACGGCTTCCATGCGCGAGTGCAGATGAAGTTTTTCTAGGATGTTACGAACATGGTTCTTTACCGTGTTTTCTGAAATGAACAATTCTTTGCCGATGTCGCGGTTATTGGACCCTTTCGCCACGAGCTTCAAGACTTCGAGTTCTCGGCTCGTGAGTCTTGGTACGGGCACGCTGGACCGGTCATCCGTTGTCTTCACCATGCTGGCAAACTCGGTGAGAAGCTTGGACGCCATCGAGGGAGAGATAAGCGACTGCCCCGCGTGAACCGCGCGCACAGCGTTGGCAACCTCTTCGATGGAAATCTCCTTCAGCAAGTAACCAGAAGCGCCTGCCTTGATGGCCTCGTAAAGGTCGGCCTCTTCATCAGAGATCGTGAGCATCAGGATCCTTGCGTTGGGAAGGATCTCCTTCATGCCCACCGTTGCTTCGATGCCGGATCGCTTTGGCATGCGCACGTCCATAAGAACGACATCTGGCATAGCAGCTTCGGCTTTGGCAAGAGCCTCAGCACCATCGCCCGCTTCGCCAACAACTTCGATGCCGTCTTCAGCCTCGAGAACCATCTGCAGGCCACGCCTGAAAAGTGCATGGTCATCGACGATCATCACCCTAATGGCATCAGTCAAGGTCTTCTCCAGTTTCGTCTTCCAAGGTTATATCGGGTAAATGTGCCTTTGGCCTTGAATGGGCAGGTTTTCCCTGCCTTTTACGCTTGAATTCTTTGATATTTCGCTCGAGCCTGGTCGCAGCGAGGTCGATGCAGGCTCGGGGGTCGTTCGCGATCACCTTCGAGCGGAAGGTACGTTTGCCGGCAACCACCGTCACGTGGGCGGTGTGGCCACGCTGAGTCCGGTGATGTCCCTCTTCGTGCAACTCAACGTCAACTGACGAGATGTTGGGCAAGAACCGCGATAGATGCCCAAGTTTTTCGGAAGCGAAGCCCTTTAGCGCGGGCGTCACCTTTAGGTCCTTGCTATGAACTGTCAATTCCATTTCTAAATGGCCCTCCGTTCGGCCGACCTGGTCTTTGACCCCACATTCGCCTGCTGAGACCTCGCACCACGGATTCGTCCGGCTAGCCGTGCTGACGAAACCTTATTGCGATGCTTCGAACCTTCTCCCAGTTCCCGGGACCATCCCGAGACCAAGGCAGGACTAACCCCTAAGCCGCACCATGCTCGACGACCAATGGTCGTCTTACGTGGATCCTTTCGCCTACGGCTGGCATGGACTAAGAGCTTTCGCTCCGCAACCACGGACCCGAGACGGAAGGCCATGGATGATTATAGAAGAGTCCGGGCAACTGTCGCCACAAATACCTGCTGGGCCCCCGCGGCCTTCAACGCTCGTGCAGCCTCGCTGGCCGTAGCACCTGTCGTGTAAACGTCGTCGACGACGAGGCATCGAGTGGGAGCGATCGTTCGAGCCACGAATGCACCTTCTAGATTAGTTCTGCGGAGCCGAGTCTCAAGACCCATCTGCGGTGGAGTTTCACGGCGCTTTTCGAGCAATTGAGCACACGGCACTTCAAGGCTTGATGCAACCGCCTCGGCAAGCATCATTGCCGGGTCAAAACCACGCTGTCTTGCTCGCGCCCTGGAAGCGGGAACCCACGTTACCGATAAGGAGCCCGTCCAAGTTTGGTCAACTGCCTCGGCTACCAAGTGGGCAAGGACATCAGCGAGGGCAAACTCTCCCTGATACTTGTACCGGTGAACCATAGTGCGTACGACACCAGCGTAGGCAACCGCCTGGCGAGCCTGATCAAATCGAAGCAGCCTCCCGCGACAGTCCCGGCATCGCTTCAGGTCACTTTCCGTAGGCCCCCCGCAAAGGGCGCAATGATGGGGGCCACGTCTAGGTAAAGATTCATTGCACGCATGGCACAACCCACCTCGGGTTGCACGACGGCAAACGACACAGGTCTGCGGATAGAAGAGATCTGCCAAGGGACGCATCAACCCAGCCTAGCCTGCCCCCCTGACAAGCTGACAAGATTCACGCTGTTCTTTTCGAATCCCAACCACCAAAACGGTAGGCGCTTTCGAAAAGAAGGCGGGTTTATGGGCTGACTATCCGGATCCGATTATTGGAATAGTCCGGAATGAACATCCTCCCCGCACCATCGATGGCAACTTGGAAGGGGAAATTGAGTTGAGCTTGGGTGGCAAGGCCGCCGTCTCCAGAAAAACCGGGTGTGCCATTCCCGGCCACCGTAGAAATGGTTCCCGACGCAATGACCTTACGAACACGATGATTTCCCGTATCAGAGATGTACAGATTGCCAGATGCGTCCACGAAGACCCCTCCCGGAGTATTCAAACTCTTGGAAGTTGCAGGGCTGCCGTCCCCGTTGAAACCTAAAATGCCGTTGCCAGCCACGGTCGAAATAATGCCAGCGGCACTTACTTTTCGAATCCGGTGGTGATAAGTGTCGGCGATGTAGTAGCCGCCAGAGGGATCGACCGCAACAGAAAAAGGGTTTTTGAGGCCGGCAGCAGTTGCAAGTCCGCCGTCGCCAGAGAATGCTGTCAACCCATTGCCAGCAACGGTCGTGATTGTTCCCGATGAATCCACTTTGCGGATCCGATGGTTCCCATAGTCAGCTATGTAAAGGTTTCCCGTCGCGTCCAACGCGATTCCCTGGGGATAGTTGAGCCTAGCTTGTGCAGCCGGTCCGTTGTCACCGTAGAAACCCGCAATGCTGTCTCCCACTATCGTCGAAATAAAGCCCGACGGGTCTATCTTTCTGATGCGTTGGTTATCCGTGTCGGCGATGTATAAGTTCCCCGACCCGTCTGGGACGATTCCCGACGGGTGGTTAAGCCCTGCGTTGACGGCTTGGCCGGCATCGCCCGAGAAGCTCGCCGTCCCGGTGCCAGCAATGGTTGAGATTTTTCCGGATGAATCAACCTTGCGGATCCGGTGTTGTTCGTAGTCAGCGATGTAGAGGTTACCAAGGCTGTCGAGGGCGGCAGCTATCGGTTTTGAGAGTGTGGCTGCATTGGCGGGACCGCCGTCGCCCAAGAACGTCGCCGTCCCGTTTCCCGCCAAGGTAGTGATGATTCCCGACAGAGAAACACCCCGAACCCGATAGTTGTCCGAATCGGAGATAGCAATTAGGCCGGTTGGGTCAACAGCGACAGAGTTTGGCGACCTCAATCCTGCGAGTGTTGCCGGGCCCCCGTCACCGGAAAAGCTCGCGGAACCGTTACCGGCGAAAGTGTTAGCGACATAACCTGCCGAGAACGTAACGGGAGGTGCACTGAAAGCCACAAACAATTTCAGCTGCCTGACTCGGTGGTTATCGCGATCAGCGACGTAGACGCTTCCCAATGAATC
>JBDSRR010000132.1:0-6133 GCA_039929185.1 Actinomycetota bacterium | reverse complement strand
GGCCTTTTCCTGTGAAGAGCCTGATCGCGATAGACCGGTTCGGCTTGGACGAACACGATGTACGTTGAGTCAAGTCCCCACCTCTGGCCCGATTCCCACTCTTGGAATGGGTTAAAACCCAACTTCGGAAGGAGCCAGCCCCAGAACTCGGCTGACTGCTGGAGATTCAAGACATAAATCTCGATATGGCTAAGTCCGCTCATACGACCTCTGCGCAACTCTTCATGTCTTTGCAATGAGAGCTGATGTGTAGGTTCCCAAAACTCGCGTGAAGGTTGCGTGGGCGGTTAGTTCAAGGAGTGCTTCGATCATGTCGGCCCCCGTTGCGGGTGCCTCCACGTCTGCGTAGAAGATGTATTCCCAGGGGCGTCCAGGTCGTGGCCTCGATTCCAGTTTGCTAAGGCTTATATGGCGTAGTGCAAACGCCCCGATGCACCGATAAAGCGAACCGGCCGCATGTCCTGCCCCGAAGACGATCGAGGTCTTGTCTGGATCGCCGAGCGGTTGGGCTTGCTTAGAAATGACTCCAAATCGCGTGTAATTGTCGGGGTAGGTCTGAATATTTTCCGCAAGAACATTAAGGCCATAAAGATCAGCGGCTCGGCGGGATGCGATCGCAGCCATCCGTTTCAACTTGTCTTCGGCGATCCTTTTGGCCACGCCGGCTGTGTCGTAATCGGATCGTACGGTGACCGCGAGCGAGTTGAGAAATTCTTCGCACTGGGCGATGGCCTGCGGGTGCGAGACGACTTCGTCAAGGTCGTCCAGCGCGGTCCCCGGCAGCGCGAGCAAACAATGATTCACAGAGATGATCGTCTCCGCGACCAGATGCAAACCGTGTTTCAGAAAAAGGTCGTATGTCTCATTGATACTTCCAGCCTGAGAATTCTCAATAGGGACGAGCCCTGCATCCACGCTGCCGGCTTCCACCGATTCGAAGACCTTTCTTATCGTCGATGTCGGTTGCAGATCGATATCCGGGAAGAGACTTTGGGCAGCCTCCTCGGAATAGGCCCCCGCCTCGCCTTGGTATGCGACTGTCATGGAGCGAGATTACAATGCGCTTCATGTTTGACGCCTTGGGCTCTCGGCTCGATGACATTTTCCGCAAGTTAAGGAACAAGGGTCGGCTATCGGAACACGATGTCGATGTGGCGCTGCGTGAGATCCGCTTGGCTCTGCTCGAAGCCGATGTTGCTCTTCCAGCGGTTAAGTCTTTTTTGGCAGCTCTTCGAGAGCGCGCCGTTGGTGACGAGGTCTATAAATCGCTGACCCCTGGCCAGCATGTTGTGAAATTGGTTCACGAGCAGTTGATCGCGGTGCTGGGCGGTTCGACCTCGCCTATCGCATATTCACCAAAGCCTCCAACCGTGATTCTTCTCGCCGGTTTGCAGGGATCTGGAAAGACAACCATGGCGGCTAAATTGGGCGCACACCTTAAAAAGCGCGGACGAGTCTTGTTGGTTGCGGCAGACCTCGAACGTCCAGCAGCGATCAAGCAGTTGCAGGTTCTGGGCGATCAAGCGGGGGTGTCGGTTCATGCAGACCTTGAAGCCAGCGATCCTGTTGCGGTAGCGCGGGATGGCATCGCCAAAGGGATGCGTGATGCGGACATAGTGATAGTCGATACCGCCGGCAGGTTGCACATCGACAAAGCGATGATGGATCAGGTTGCGCAAGTGCATGCTGAAGTTCGGCCAGATGAGGTGCTATTCGTTCTCGACGCAATGACTGGTCAGGACGCCTTGCTTTCTGCCTCGGCATTTGCAGAAACCCTGCCTCTCACCGGAATCATCCTTACCAAGATCGACGGCGACGCCCGAGGAGGCGCGGCGTTATCAGCAACGACGGTTACTGGCCAACCGATCAAGTTTGTGGGTACTGGCGAAAAACTCGGCGACATCGAACCGTTTCATCCTGACCGGATAGCTTCGAGGATATTGGGGATGGGTGACGTTCTTAGTCTTATCGAGAAGGCTGAAACGGTAGTAACGCAAGAAGAAGCTGAAGCGCAGGCGCGCAAAATCATTGAGGCGAAGTTCACTTTGGATGATTTCTTGAGCCAATTACAGACCGTGCGCAAGATGGGAGGCATTGCCGACCTACTGAAGATGCTGCCTCTCGGTAAGGGAAAACTGGCCCAGGTCGAGATTGACGAATCAGAGTTGGGTCGAATCGAAGCAATCATCCGTTCTATGACGCCTCAAGAGCGCGTCGACCCCCGCATGGTTTCTGGCACGCGACGGATGCGCATCGCCAAAGGGTCGGGCACCCAGGTTCGACAGGTCAATGACCTGCTAAAGCAATTCGATGCTGCCCGCAAGATGATGAAGCAGATGACAAAGATGAAACCAGGCCGTGGGGGCATGAACCTACCCTTCTAATAGCAGGCTTCTGCATAGCAAGGGTGCTGAACGCATGCCAAGGATGCTATAATCATCCCTATGGCAAACCTGCAGATTAAGAACCTGCCCGAGGACCTGCATGAAGAACTGCGCCGTCGTGCTCGTCTAGATGGTGTAAGTGTGCGTGCTTATTTGTTGCGTTTGATCCAAGACGATTTGGTGTCGCCATCGCGGTCGGAGTGGTTGGCTGGTCTCCGGTCCAGACGTCCTGTCGATCTCGGGAGACCCGTGGCGGAGTTGGTCGGTGGAGACCGTTCGGAGCGCGGACCCGCGTCCCGGCGTCGTTGATCGTCATTGATGCCTCGGCATTCTTGGAAATGCTGTTGCGGACGCCGGTAGGCATCGTCGTCGAAAGCATCATGGCTGCAGAATCTGCGGCGGCACCTAATCTGATAGACGCAGAGGTTTTCCATCGGCTCATTACTTTTGGCAAACAGTCTGTGTTGGCACCGCATGAAGTGAAATCCGGGATAGCGGACCTGCGAGACGCCCCCATGGACCGTGTTGATCACCGCCTGCTGATGACCCGCGCGACGGAGTTTTCGGCAGCCCTGTCCGGTTATGATGCCCTCTATGCCGCGCTCGCCGCGGAACTTGATGCGACGCTCGTGACAGGGGACGATAAATTCGCCCGAACCGCTCGCTCACAGCTAGCACTCAGGGTCGCCGACTTGTCCCCCTAATCGAGCAGATTCGCCACCGTTGGAACATTTCACTACCTCCACGGTTCATTTTGTTCCAATGGCCACCGCCGGGCGGGGATGGGGCGGGAGGCGGGCGTGCTAAACTCCCTCGCTATGGTAAAAATCAGACTTCGCCGGATCGGTAAGAAGAAGCAGCCCTCGTATCGTGTGGTCGTGACCGATTCGCGTTCCCCGCGGGATGGACGTTTCATCGAGTCGATCGGTCGATACAACCCGCGAACCGAGCCCTCCGAGATCGTCATCGAAAATGATCGAGCGGTCGAATGGCTCAGCAAGGGGGCTCAGCCTTCTTCGGCCGTGAACAAACTATTGCAGATCTCAGGCGCGCTCGATCAGTTCAAAGCGGCCAAACCCAAAGCCGGATGAGTTCTCGAGCAACCCTCGAGTTCATCGTGGCGAGCATCGTTGACAATCCCGACGACGTTCGTATCGAAGAGGCTATGTCTGGTCGAACAGTCATCTACGACCTGATCGTTCATCCCGACGACATCGGAAAGGTCATTGGTCGAAGCGGGCGTACCGCCAGAGCGATCCGCAATGTGGTCAAAGCAGCCGCATCTAGGGAGGACCTCAACGCCGTCGTCGAAATCGTCGACTGACCGCCCCCGTATCGTTGTCGGCCCGTATCGTTGTCGGTTTGGTAGCCAAACCCCACGGCATACGAGGTGAAGTGATCGTCGATAACCTGTCCGATTCTCCCGATCGGTTCGCTGCGGGGGCGGTATTGATGGTTGGTCCAAGCGAAACGATGATGCGAGTCGTGCGCAGCAGTGATCACAAAGGCCGCCTGATAGTGGCGTTCGAAGGCGTGGTTGATCGCAACCAGGCCGAAACCATGCGGGGCTGGCACGTTGTCATCGACAACGCCGACATCATGCCGCTCGACGAAGATGCCTTTTGGGAACACGAATTGGTGGGCATGGCTGTCATCGACACTTCTGGAAACACATTAGGAGTCTTGTCGTCGGTTGTTCGGCGCCAAGAACAAGACCTCTGGTGCGTAACGGTCGAAGGGGGAAACGAAGTTCTCGTGCCAGCAGTAAAGCCAATCGTGCATTCGGTTGACCGCAATGAACGACTGATCGTTCTTCATCCGCCTGGGGGGCTTTTTGATGCAGGGCTTTTTGATGCAGATTGACATCATCTCGATCTTCCCCGGTGCCTTCTCGGGTTTCTTCGAAGTCGGCCTGCTCGGCAAAGCCATTACCCGCGGGCTGGTCAAGATTCAGGTTCACGACCTGCGCGATTGGGCCCCCGAGCCCCATCGCAGGCTTGACGACACACCGTTCGGAGGCGGTGCTGGCATGGTGATGACTGCTCCGCCGATCGTCGAGGCGGTTGAGGCCGTTCTCGGCCAAGATACCGCCTCGATCTTATTCTGCTCGGCTGCGGGAAAGCAGTTCACTCAACAGATGGCATCGGATCTGGCAGCACGATCTCGCATGATCATCGTTTGCGGACGGTACGAAGGTATAGACCAGCGCGCCATCGAGATCTTGGAGGCCGAAGAGGTATGCGTTGGGGAGTACGTACTGGCTGGAGGAGAGTCTGCGGGGTTGGTGATCGTCGATGCTGTCACCCGATTGATCCCGGGAGTGATGGGAAATCCGTCCTCTCTTAATGAGGAATCATTTGGTTCAGGACTGCTCGAATACCCGCAGTACACGCGGCCCCCACGATTTCGAGCTCGAGATGTTCCGCAAGTGTTGACAAGCGGTAATCACGCTGAGATAGCCGCATGGCGTCATGAGCAAGCCCTTAGCCGAACCCGGCAAAATCGCCCTGATATGTTGCCCGATGGTGAGCTCGACTGCGAACCCGATGGTCAACCTGACGGTGAATAATGCGTGAAGATTGCTTCGGTTTTGGGACAGTTAAGTTGGTGTGGGCTATCATCTTAGAAACCCTGGCGGTCAGTCAGCGGGCGACAAAATCAAGCCGAATCAATCTTAAGGAGAAGCCATGTCGAAGACGGATGCACTCTTGCGTCCCGCATTGCGCGAGGATCTGCCCAATTTCCGCCCCGGCGACACGGTTATCGTGCATGTGCGGGTAGTTGAAGGCAACAAAGAGCGCGAGCAAAAGTATCAGGGAATCGTCATTCGCCGTCAGGGGGCCGGTATCCGTGAGACGTTCACCGTACGCAAGATCTCATTCAGCATTGGGGTCGAACGTACTTTCCCTGTACATTCCCCCATCTTGTCGAAGATCGAGGTGCTGACCCATGGCGATGTTCGTCGGGCCAAGCTCTACTACCTGCGTGACCGTGTTGGTAGAGCAGCCAAGGTCAAAGAGAAGCGCTACTAGTGAAGACCGATACCCACGTCGACACCCCCCCGGACCCACCTGGCAACCCCGTCGATTTGATCGGCGAGGACGAACATAAAGATGGCCTGATTGACTTCCTGAAGGAATTGCCCATCCTCATCGTGGTTGCCTTCGGGATCGCCCTACTAATCAAAACTTTTCTCCTGCAAGCTTTCTACATCCCATCTGAGTCGATGCAGAACACCCTTTTGGTCGGCGATCGAGTTTTGGTGTCTAAGTTCTTCTACAAGTTCCAAGAGCCCAAGTATGGAGATGTCGTCGTTTTCCTATCGCCACTAGTCACTGGCGAGACTCCTCGGCCCGACCGGGGACCGATCGGCAACCTTTTCACCAGTCTCGGCGAGGGTTTGGGCCTCAAATCGAATGAAACCGACTTCATCAAGCGCGTTATCGCGACCGAGGGGCAAACGGTTCAAGGAAAAGACGGCTTTGTGTTTGTGGACAATAAGAAACTCGCAGAACCGTATCGTCACGATCAGCTGCCCATCCCAGATTTCCCGGCGGTTAAGGTTCCCGCGGGCAAAGTTTGGGTCATGGGGGACCACCGTTCAAATTCCTCAGATTCACGAGTTTTCGGACCCATACCTGGATCCAGCATCATTGGGCGATCTTTCATACTCATCTGGCCGCCCGCTCGGGTTGATTACATGGGGCACCTCGACCCAACTACTGCTAAATAAGTTCGGAGTCGCTGTA
>JBDSRR010000131.1:0-2078 GCA_039929185.1 Actinomycetota bacterium | reverse complement strand
GGAGCTACATCCTGCAGAGCGGGCGAGACGCATTCCATGCAACTTTCATCGCTTCGTCAGAAGAAGGCGAAGTGCAACTCAGCCACGAACATTCCGAATTCAAATGGATGCTGCCTTCGTCGTACCTGCAAGATTACTTACCCACCGCATTTGACCCAGACTCCAAGAGTCACGCGTCTTTCTATGCACAACTAAAACTGAACATCGCGTCGCTGCGTCAGGCGCCGTGAAGTTGCTTTCCGGCTAGGTGCAGCATCGACTCGCCTAGGGCTTCAGACAACGTCGGGTGCGGATGGAAGAGCGTCGCAACATCTTCGGGGTAGGCGTCCCAGTTCGTGATCATTTGGGCTTCGGCGATGAGTTCCGTGACGTGGGGTCCGACCATGTGTACTCCGAGAACGGGGCCGTCCTTGCTGGCAACGACCTTCACGAAGCCTGCTGTCTCACCAAGTATCGTCGCCTTACCTGAGGCGGCCCACGGAAATTTGGCAGTTCTTGTTTCGTGACCAGCATCTTTAGCTTGTTGCTCGGTCAAACCAACCGAGGCGATCTCGGGGATCGAATATGTGCAACGCGGAACGCCGGTGTAATTGATTGGGGTTGTTGCTATTCCGGCGATCTGTTCTGCGATGTTGACACCTTCGGCAAACGCGACGTGCGCTAACTGGAAGTGCGGAAAGGGCAGACCAAGATCAGGCTGAGTGATCAAGTCACCTACCGCCCATACTCCCGGTACGCCGGTTCGGCAGTTTGCATCAACGACAACGAATCCGCGGTCGATCTTTACTCCGGCTTCTTCGTATCCAAGACCCTCGGACGATGGCCCACGACCAACTGCAACCAAACAAACCTGGGCGCTCAGCGTTTGACTCTTACCTGCGCTGTCTTCGAATGTGATCGAAGCGGAATCGCCACTTCGTTCGGCGGAGATTACTTTGACACCTACGACACTTTTGATGCCTCGTTTCGTGAAGTGACGTGTGACTTCTTTCGACACTTCTTCATCTTCGCCAGGTGCGAGCCGCGGTAACGCCTCTATCACCGTGACCTCTGCCCGGAAGGAACGCCATACGCTTGCAAATTCCAAGCCAACCGCACCTGCACCTATGACGATGGCCGATGCAGGAACGTCAGGCAACTCAAGCGCGTGGTCGGAGGTGATGAAGGCTTGACCATCGATCTCGATGAAGGGCAGAGAACGAGCATACGAACCGCTTGCAAGAACTATGGCCTTGGCCGTGATCGTTTCAGCGCCTTCGACATCGATAGTTGTTGGGGAAGATAAGCGGCCTCGGCCAGAAACCACGCTGACTTTGCGTGCTTTGATGACCCCCTGCAGCCCCTTATATAGACGATCGACAACGGAAGACTTATAGGACAACACCTTTGCCCAGTCGACCTTTGGTTCATCGACCAAGACGCCAACCGTTTCTGCTTTGCGGATGTTTTCGATGGTTTCGGCTGAATGAAGCAGCGCTTTTGTTGGGATGCATCCTCGATGAAGACAGGTTCCGCCAACTTTGTCTTGCTCTACCAATGCGACATCGAGCCCCAGTTGAGCGGCACGAAGGGCAGCCGCATAGCCGCCATTTCCACCGCCAAGGATCGCTACATCAACCGTCTGTCCCATTTGGCCCATCTGTGGCGAGTCTAACCGGTGGTCGCTTCACCGCGCGCTCCAACCACTCCAGCACCGCGTTGATCGCCCTTGGGTCAAGTCGCAGTTGATGGCCTGCTCCGTCGATGATCAATAGCTCCTTGGGCTCATTGGCGGCAGCGAACAATATTTTGGCGTCACTGGGGGGCACGAGCACATCATCTGATCCATGTACCAGCAATAAAGGGCGGCCTCCCATCAACGCAACAGTCCATTCGGCGCGATTAGTCTCGAACTCTGCCCACCACGCTTCGGCTTCATGGTCTGCCAGCGCGAACTCGCTGCCCACCAGACCAAGACTTCTTGCCAACCCCAAGAGTCCCTGAGGTAAACCCGAACGCTCCCTTCGCCAATAGGCGATCGACGCAAGAGTCGCAACTCCATCGACACGGGTGTTCTCCGCCGCAACACCCAAAGCGAC
>JBDSRR010000130.1:0-15238 GCA_039929185.1 Actinomycetota bacterium | reverse complement strand
TGATCGAGCCTGTAGTTGTTTCGATATCGAGACTAGCAAGTCCGTCTCCAAGTTTGAATCCTCGTTCGCTCATCCCCATGCCGGACCAATGTTGATCTTGTCCGTCTTGCGAAGGGATCTGGATCTTGCCCAGCGTTGCCCTGGCTTTGACACTGACGCTTGAATCTACAGAAAGGCCTACTCGAACTTTGCCAGCAGAGCAACGTACTTCACTGTCGCCTTCTAAGAAACGCCCTGAAATGAATAAACTGCCTGCCTCAACTCCCGCCTGGATGGGTCCGCGCACGCCCTCGAAGCGTCCACTTCCGGCTGTGATGTTGGCCTTGATAGGGGAGTGGATGTCGTGCACCTTTACCGTTCCAGCGGTTATGTCTACCTCGAGTGCAAGCATGGGATTCATGGTGATTCGAAGCGCCGGCGGTTGATCGTTCTTCCATCGAAACGACTTGCGTCCGCTTTGACCACCAAACAGAACGAAGCCCTGTTCTTCGGTATCTTCGTCCTCGATAGTCATCACTCCGTCTTTGGTATGGGCCGAGTGTGGACCTTCGATGGAAACGCCGGTAAGGCTCAAGTCGCCGTTGATCTTAAGGGCTCGAAAACGCCCCACTACGCGCACCGATCGGACGTCAGTGTGGTGTTTGGGTTCTGAGGACATCGTGGTAACGGTGTTTGCTGGTTCGCCCTCCAACCTACCCAGGGCGTCGGAGGCTTCTTGCGGGGTCAACTTACCGGCGGCCACCTCTTCAAGGATCGTGCGCCGGTCAATTCCTGTTTCCATCCTGGGCTCCTTCATTAAGAAATGAAGGGGACAATATATGAATCGTTTAGGAAATAGCAAGAAAACCTAGAAAAATAGTAAAGAAATCTAAGAAAAGGTGGGGGCCAAGCCTGCGTGTATCCTGGACGTCATGCAGAATGTCGATATCGGCGTCCCCGGACAAGGCTGGTTGAAGCGGACCTCCCCACTCCTACGATCCCATAAGGGTCGCGTTCGCTCGGTGATGGGGGCCGGAGTGGTGTCGATGATCGCAATGGTTGCGACTCCTTTGATGATTCGATATGCCCTTGACCGCGGCGTCGTGGCCAACGATCGACTTTGGCTGTGGCTCGCAATCATTGTGGTACTTGCGGTAGTGCGATTTATTTCTGGATATGTCATGCGGTACATGGCTGGACGTGTGAGTCTGGGTCTTGAGTTTGATCTTCGGACTCTGCTATTCGATCACCTGCAGAAACTCGACCTTGCCACTCACGATGCCATACAAACTGGCCAACTGACGAGTCGCGCAAATGCGGACGTGCGAGTTCTTCAGATGTTTCTTGCATGGATGCCAGTGTTGATCTCGAGCCTTCTTATGACGGCGCTTTCCCTTGGAGTGATGTTGTGGTGGTCTCCACTCCTTGCGCTCGTAGCGACGCTGCCCTTGCCATTAGTGATCGTCGTTGCCATGCGCATGAGAACACGATTGTTTCCTGCCGCCTGGGTTAGTCAGCAACGATCTGCAGAGATGGCCGATGTTGTTGATGAGGCCGTGACGGGGGTTCGTGTCGTGCGTGCGTTCGGACAGGAGGCTCGGGAACTTAGCCGGTATCGCGACCGGGCGCGCGGTTACTTCGCTGCTCAATTGCGCGTCACCCGCTTTTCTGCCAGGTACACGCCAACCATGAACTTGATCCCCCAACTTGGTTTCGTGATGGTCCTGTTGGTCGGTGGCAATCTAGTGCGATCAGGTGGCATAACCGTTGGGCAATTTCTCGCCTTCAATGGATACGTGCTGATGATGATTGCCCCCATTCAGATGCTCGGGATCTTCATTGCACTTGGTCAGCGAGCGCGCGCGAGCGCCGAGCGCATATTGGAAGTTTTGGATTCAGACCCAACCATCTTCGACGCGCCTGGGGCTAGGGATCTTGAAGTTCCTTCCGGCGAGGTTCGTTTTGAGGATGTTTACTTCGGCTACGTGGCTTCGGAACCCGTACTTCACGGTCTTGATTTCGAGATTCGGCCTGGCGAGAGAGTCGCCCTGGTTGGTGGTAACCGTTCGGGTAAGTCGACCGTTACGACACTGCTGCCAAGGTTCTACGATCCGACCAAAGGCACCATCAGCATCGATGGCCAAGACATCCGTGAGGTAACTCTGTCGTCGCTTCGACGGCAAGTTGGTCTGGTGTTCGAGGATAGCTTTCTCTTTTCAGGCACGATACGCGACAACATCGCATACGGCGACGCGTCGGCTTCCGAAGACGAGGTGGTTCGTGCGGCGAAAGCCGCTGGGGCGCACGAATTCATATTGGCCTTTCCTGCTGGATACCAAACTCAGGTAGGGGAGTCAGGCCTATCGGTTTCCGGGGGGCAGCGTCAGCGGATAGCACTCGCACGGGCGCTTCTGGGCGATCCAAAAGTGTTGGTGCTCGATGATGCCACTTCAAGCGTAGATGTGAAGACCGAACGCGAGATCCTCGACGCCTTAGCTGAACTGCTGGTGGGTAGGACCACCATCTTGGTTGCCAGCCGTCCTTCAACCGTTAGTCTTGCCGATCGCGTTTTGGTCTTTGAGTCAGGCCGTGTGGTTGATTCCGGCACTCATGTTCAACTGATGGAGCGTTCTGAACTTTATAGAGAATTGATGGGTGAAGCGACGACGGCACAGTCGATGCCGGTGGCGTCGAGTCTGGTGCTCGGTGCTGCGATCACTGCGTCTGATGGTCCCGAGGGCCAGACTGCGGCCCGTAAACCATCGGCGGCAGAGATCGATTCTCTTGCCGGTCGAGGAGGCGGCAGAAGTATGTGGATCAGTTCGATGCCGGTTACCGCTGATCTGCTTGCCAAGGTTGAAGCCCTTCCCCCTGCGAACGACGAGCCGTCAATAGACGAGGCCGCCGCGACGGCCGTGTCTAAAGGGTTTCGCGCCACCGACCTTATGAAGCCATTCATGGGTGGCATCACGATTGGGCTTTTGCTACTACTTGCTCAGAGTCTTCTCGGAATCTCTGGCCCCAAGTTTTCGCAGTGGGGCATCGATGGCACCCTGTATCCAACGGTGGCCGCGGGCTTGTATCTGCTGGCGATACTTATTCAGGGAATCGTCCTTTCCGTGTCGATCATGTGGACATTGCGCATCGGTGAGCGCGCTTTGTATTGGCTCAGGTTGAAGGTCTTTTCGCACCTTCAACGCATGTCGATCGACTACTACGACACTGAAATGTCCGGACGTGTCATGAGCAGGATGACTAGCGATATCGATTCGTTTGGGACGTTCATCCAGGAGGCACTCTTCAATATCCTTGCCAGCATCTTCAGGCTGCTTGGAGTCACGATCATCCTGTTCTTCACCGAGGTGCGGCTGGCCGCCCTGGTTACCTTTGGGGTACTGCCCCTGTTGTTGGGTTTCACGAAATGGTTCAGAGTCCAGTCCGATCGCGTTTACCTTCGCGTTCGCGACCGCATCGCTGCGGTTCTCGCCAGCCTGCAGGAAGGCATCGCCGGGGTGCGTATCTCGCAAGCTTTCGTGCGGGAGCAAGAGGAGGCTTCAGAGTTTCGACGTCTAAGTCACGAACTTTTAGAGGCGCGCCGGGAAGGTATCAAGTATTCGAGTCTGTTCTTTCCAGGCATCGATGCCATCGGCGTGTTGGCGCAAGCGGCGGTGATTGGCACAGCAGGATTCTTCATAACCGGAGGCAGTCTCACGGCCCCCATAGTCGTGGCGTTTGTGCTGTTTCTAAATCAGTTCTTTGGACCTATCCAGCAACTTTCGCAACTATTCGACACGTATCAGCAGGCTAAGGCCGCAGGGCACAAGCTCGACGACCTTCTTTCTCGTCCAGATTCAACCCCTCCTTCCCTCTCACCGAAGGTCCCTGAACGCCTTGACGGCGAATTGATCTTTGACCAGGTTAGGTTCGGCTATTTTGATAACGCCGAGGTATTGCATGGCCTCAACCTTCAAGTCCTGCCGGGGCAGAAGATCGCACTTGTAGGACGCACCGGCGGCGGAAAGTCAACGCTTCTTAAGTTGGCCTCGCGCTTTTACGATCCTTCGTCTGGTCGCGTAACGATCGACGGCATCGATCTGCGAGCCCTCGACCCGGTGTTTCTGCGAAATTTTGTTGGCATTGTGCCTCAAGAGGCGTTCCTGTTCACGGGAACCATCCGCGACAACATCGTTTATGGCCGCCCCGACGCTACCGACGACGAGGTAGTAGCCGCGGCGACTCTCGTTGGCGCTCACGAGATATTCAGTACATCCTCACAGGGGTACGACACGCCGGTGCTGGGTCGGGGCAGGGGGCTGTCTGCCGGCGAGAAGCAATTGATAGCGCTGGCCCGGGTTGCCCTTGTTGACCCCAAGGTGTTGTTGCTCGACGAACCAACGTCACGCCTTGACCTTCAGACGGAGGCGAAGATATTGCGTGCCCTGAATCAACTTCTCGAAGGGCGTACAGCCTTGATCATCGCCCATCGTCTTTCGACTATCCGAGACTGCGATGCCATAGCAGTGATGGATGAGGGTGTCATTGCCGAGATGGGCACCCACGCAGAACTTATCGAGCGCCATGGAATATATGCCGAACTGAACGATCGCTGGTTGGGCCTGGCCACAGAAGAAGCGTTCGCAGGTTAGACGAGTTCTTCTAGTACCACCACGTCGAATTCGGGAGCGAAACTCTTGGCGTCTTCGGTTGCTTCCTTCGCGAAGTCTGAACCAAGGTCCGCCTTCCAGCTTTCCTTGTCGGCCCATGTGCCGCTGAAGATGTAAGCGTAGGGATATTCACCCACCAAACTTCGGGTTACCTTCGAGAAAGTTATGTCTTTGACGTTGGCGTACTTCTGGATAAGTGGAAGATGGCCTTGTATGTAACGGGTTTCAAAGGCTTCCGGGTCGGCGGGGGGCCGGTAGAGCACTTGCATCTTTATCATTTCACTCCTCCTAGTTGGTCGAGTACATCTTCGATAGGCATCTTGATGCAGGTGAAGATCGGTACGTCGCGGGAAGTGTAAGCGGAAGATTCAGACTCGCGCAGCTCCTGGACAAGATCCAGGAACTCACCGATCGATTCACCCTCGAACGCGACCACGAATTCTTGGTCGTCGATGCCGAACGAGTAGCCGGTGTGGATCGAAATATCAGGGTAGCGATGGCCCACTTTGAAGTGGCCCCCCATGATGCGTCGCCGTTCTTCGTAAGCAAGGCTGTACCAGCGGCGCTGTTTGTCCAAGGGGTACACGAAGAGGTAGCTCTTGCCGACTGGGCCAGCAGGCAGGTCAAACTCTTGGCCTTCATGAGTGTGACCCTTTAGATATTGAGACTTCTTAGTAGTGGCCAGGTATGAGTAAGTCGTTCGGAGCCAGGCTCCCAGTCGCGTTCCATTGAGTCGCGCCTGCAGTTGTTGTATCGATTCAGCCGAATCTGACAGCTGCCAAAGCGCTATCTCAGAATCAGCGCGCAATCCAACCGTCGAGTAAGAGTGGACTTCGACAGGACTATCAGCGAGCGCTTCGGCGAATTCCTTTTTGTGGAGCACTCGCTCCTCGTGGGGTAGATGCCGCCACTGCGGGTCGATCTGATAAAAGACATAACGCATCACCTTACGGTCTTCACTCATCCTTAGATCCTTTCGAACGCGCGCCTTGCGGCGCTGATGACTAACTCGATGTCCTGCTCACCGTGGGCCGTGCTTATGAATGCCGATTCGAATTGCGAAGGTGGCCAGTAAACACCTTCGTGGAGCATCGCATGGAAGAAGGCTGCGAATGCCTGTGTGTTGCAACTCTTCGTATCATCGAAGTTGCCTACGTTTTGGTCCGTGAAGTACGCGGTGAACATCGAGCCCACTCGCTGCACGGTAAGGGGCGTGGATGTTTGCTTGGCCGCTTGGCTAAGCCCGGCTTCTAGGATCGCGCCCTGAGCATCGAGTGGGCCGTAGGGAGGGTCGAGGCTCAACTGACGAAGTGTGGCGAGGCCTGCCGCCATGCTGAGCGGATTGCCAGACAAGGTGCCCGCTTGATACACCGATCCTTTCGGAGCGATCATCTGCATCAGATCCTTGCGGCCCCCGTATGCCCCAACGGGCAGGCCACCGCCTATGATTTTGCCAAGGATCGTGAGGTCTGGAGTGACTCGATACATCCCCTGGGCCCCCTGCCATCCAACCCGAAACCCGGTGACGACTTCATCGAATATAAGGAGCGACCCATTCGCGTTGCAGAGTGCTCGAAGTTCTTCTAAGAACCCGGAGGTGGGTGGTACGACCCCCATGTTGGCGGCTATCGGTTCGACTATGACTGCTGCGAGTTGGTCGCCAAAATCATCGAAGGCTTTCTGTGCGGACGAGATGTTGTTGAACGCACCCACTAAAGTATCGGATCGAGCTCCATCTGTAACCCCCGGAGAATCGGGTAAGCCGAGCGTAAGGACCCCAGACCCTGCTGCCACAAGCAGCGGGTCGACGTGACCGTGATAACAGCCCGCAAACTTGAGTATCTTGGATCGGCCGGTGGCGGCGCGGGCTAAACGCAAGGCACTCATCGTTGCCTCAGTGCCAGACGACACGAACCGAACCATCTCTACTGAAGGCACTGCATCGACGATGCAGCGTGCAAGATCAACCTCGACGGCGGTGGGAGCGCCGAAGGAGGTGCCGAGCTTGGCGGCGCTACCGATGGCGGAAACTACTTCGTTGTTCGCGTGCCCGAGGATCAACGGCCCCCAAGAGCCCATCATGTCGACGTAGGTCTTGCCATCGACATCGGTTACATATGCGCCATTTCCCGATGCTATGAACACTGGCGTGCCGCCCACCGCCCCAAATGCACGCACCGGCGAGGAAACGCCGCCTGGCATCAGCGTTGAAGCGGACTCAAATAAGCGATGTGACTTCGGCGCTGTCATTGCTGTTGCAGCCAACGTGCGATGTCTGTGGCGTGATACGTGATCAAGAAGTCTGCCCCAGCGCGGAGTATGGAGTTCGTTAGTTCTAAAGCGGCTTCTTTTTCGTCGATCCAGCCTTTTTCGGCCGCCGCTTTTATCATTGCGTACTCTCCGCTGACGCTATATGCACTGATAGGAGCATCGAATCGCTGGCGGGCTTCTACGATGACGTCAAGATACGCAAGCGCAGGCTTCACCATCACTATGTCAGCGCCCTCCTGCAAGTCGCGTTCGATGCTTGCGAGTCCTTGACGCCGTGAACGTGGGTCGATCTGGTAGCTGCGTCTGTCGCTGAACGATGGCGCGCAGTCAGCAACGTCGCGAAATGGTCCATACATCGACGATGCGAATTTTGCTGAGTAGCTCATGATTCCAACGTGTTCGAAACCGCTTTCATCGAGTCCCCGCCTGATCGCACCGATGCGGCCGTCCATCATGTCCGATGGTGATATGAAGTCCGCACCAGCTTGCGCTTGAGAGATCGCTGTTCTTACAAGCACTTCCACCGAGGCGTCATTCACAACGCGTTCGTTTTCGACTATGCCGCAATGACCATGACTCGTGTATCCGCACAAACAGGTGTCTGCGAATATCAACAAGTCGGTAGACGACCTTGCCTCAGCGATGGCCCTTTGCGCCGGGCCGTCTTCAGCGAAGGCTCTGGTGGCCTTTTCGTCTTTGTTTGACGTCACGCCGAACACCAGAAGGGCTGGTATCCCAAGTGCATCTGCTTCTTTGGCGATCTGGCCCACAAGGCTGGCGGGCCAATGGAAGTGTCCCGGCAGGGATTCAAGGGCCATTGGCTCTTTTGCCGTGTCAGAGACGAAGATGGGCAAGACCAGCCTTGAAACGTCAAGGCGCGGTGGTTCCACTAGGTTGCGAGCATGGGGCGTGCCTCTTAAGCGGCGGAGGCGGCGGAAGTTATTCACTGGGTGTAGTTTCTCGCGTCTTATCGTGCTTTTCCATCGCCTCGGCTAAGCCTTGCGCAGTATGCAGTTCAGCGGTCGCCGTGACTTCGATACCGGCCTGTTTACAGGCTCTGAAGGTTTCCGGTCCTATGCAGAAGATCTCCGCCCGGTGGCCGGTGCTTTCGGCCGCTGAGGCGAACGAGGCGACTATCGAGGCACTTGTCAGCGCAACCGCGTCGATGCCTTCGTTCATCGCCTTTCTTATGGCTCGTTGATTGATAGGGCGTGATGTGTAGGCATCGAGTCGAACGACTTCATGTCCGTGTGACAGCAGTGCTAAGTCCAGAACTTCGGATGCTCCCTGCGCCCTGATCATAAGCACCCTGCCAGAATCAGGAGGGAATTCGACGGCCATTTGTTTGGTCGTGTAAACCGAGGGCATGAACGTAGTTTCGACTCCGGCTTCGGCAAGTGCCTGCCGCGTTGCAGGGCCGATGGCAGCAACATTACGCAGTTGAGAGACATCAGCGATCCTGGGAACTATCGCATCAACACCGTTGCGGCTGGTGAATACGACCCAATCGAACTGGTGCACCTGCGACAAGATCGCGTCCATGGGAGCCCAATCGGTGGGTGGCACTATTTCGATGGCAGCGACGCTGACGACTTCGTAACCGCGTTCTCGCAACTTGTCTTCGAGCTGACTCGCCTGGTGTTTCGGACGAAGACTTAGGACGCGCCTCATCTTGCGAACTGGGCGAGGAGTTCGTGGGCTCCTTGTCGGCGAAGTTGTTCGGCGACCTCGGCAGCGGCATCGCCACCAGTTGCTTCTGCGCGTATCTGAGTCGTGCCGTCGATCGATGTGACCGCCCCGATGAGTGTGCCTTTGAGAGCAAATGCACCGAGGGGAAGAAGGCAGCCTCCGCCGAGCAGTCGCAGGAGGTCGCGTTCCATCTCTACGTCCGATCTGGTTGCCGGGTTATCCAGATGGGCGACTTGCCGCTGCTCGCCGGCTCGTGTCTCTAAAGCGAGAGCGCCCTGGCCTGGTGCCGGCAGCATGGCATCCAGGTCCAATATTTCATCCGCCATCAGGCCCAGTCGTGCAAGACCAGCAGCCGCCACTAGGACAGCGTCGTATTCCCCGCGCCGCACCTTTTCGATGCGGGTGGGTACATTTCCCTTGATCGGTGCCACTTTGAGATCGTGGCGCAGATGTTTCAACTGAGCAGCACGTCGTTGGCTTGAAGTACCGACAGTTGCGCCCACGTCAAGACTCGAAAGCGTGGCCCCAACTAGTGCGTCGCGCGGGTCCGCGCGCGTGGGAATCGCCGCGATGGTTAGGTCGGGTAGTTGGTCAGTCGGCATGTCTTTGAGCGAATGCACGGCCAAGTCGATGCGACCATCGCGTAGTGCCGTTTGGATCTCCTTTACGAAGATGCCATCGCCAAGACCCGTCAGTACCGGTTCGGCGGAGGAGTCGCCGGTGGTAGTTATCGTTACGATTTCGACTTGTTGCTTCAGAAGTAAACGTATCGATTCGGTCTGGGCCATCGCCAGGCGGCTTCCCCTGGTGCCGATGCGAAGCACTGAGGCCAATCGTTATCCGTCGAGGCCGAAGAGTTTGCGGATGTTATCGCGCGTAGTCTGGTCTGCGTTTCGCATCGTTGTCGTAGGTCCGTGAATGATCTTGTTGGCGATCCGTAAAGCTAACATCTCGACACTGGCCTGCTGTTCGCCGGTTAAGTTCATTGGGGCGAGGGAGCGTGCTACCTCATCGTGAACAAGGGACTCGGTCCAGCTACGAAGGTCGCTAACGTCGGGCCGGGTGTCCGCCCAACGCTTTAAGTCGGCTACTTCCTTTTTCACCAATGCCTCAGCATCGATGATTGCGTCGGTGACTTCAGGACCTCGGGGGCCGGGCAACTCATCGAGAGTTTTTACATCGATGTCTGTACGACCGTTGACTACGACCACCGTTGGGATAGAGAGGTCGACGATCACAAATGGGGATCCGTTCGAACGTGTAGGGACCATTTCTTGCGAGATAACAGCACCTCCGCTGATCGCAACTACTGCAAAATCTGCATCTTGCATGGCAGCGGTCAGTTCCTTGAAAGGTCGAGCGACCCCGTCGATGGTCGATGCGAGGGCTTGGGCGGAGGTGATCGTTCTGCTTACGACCGTGACCCTGGCCCCCAGTTTCCATAGTGCGCGAGCGGCATCGGTAGCGGCTTCGCCCGCCCCAACGATGAGTGCCTCTTTTGTCTTCAGGCTGCCCAAACGCGAGGTGAGATATTCGGCTGATATGCCCCCGATAGATCCCGCTACACGGCCAAGAGCAGTTTCACTGCGCACGGTTCGTCCCAGTCGGATAGCGCGGCCGAATATATTGGACAAGACGGGGCCGGCCGATCCGGCCTTTTGGGCCATGACGAATGCCCGGCGAACCTGCCCCAAGACTTGTGTTTCTCCGACTACTAGCGAGTCCAATCCACATGCGACACGGAACAGATGCTCGATCGCCTCCGATCCCTGCATGAGTCTTAGGTCGTGCTGGTCCGTGGGTAGAAGTCCGGGAAGGATGCCAGCAACGGCATGTACTGCATCGGCTTCGTCGCCATCGGCGGTGGCGTAGATCTCAGTGCGATGGCAGGTGGACAGGATCGCTAACTCACCGACGCCCGGTCGGGGTGCCATCAACAAGCCCCTTTGGGATCGTTCACCCAGAGCGAGGCGGGACCTTAGTTCTACTGGGCAATCGCGCCCAGCCGATAGAGCGATAATCATCGGGACGGTGACGAGCGTAACACGACGTTCGCAAGTGCCTGGATGAATCGGGGGTCGTCGTTGGGCGAGTTGATCCTGCGCAGATCGAGTCCAAGTTGCGCCGCCCGTTCCACACATTCGATATCGACGTCGTAAAGGATCTCGAGATGATCCGATACGAACCCTATCGGCGCGATGAGCGCTCGCTCGCCTCCTTCACTTCGAAATGCATCAAGGCGTTCCAAGATGTCGGGGCCGATCCAGGGTTCACCCGTATGGCTTGCGCTTTGCCAGGCTACTTCCCAGTCATCGATATCAGCCTCTTTTGCGATCAGCTCAGCCGATTCCTTCAATTGATCTGCGTAGGGATCGCCTTCTTCAAGGATCCTTTGCGGCAGACTGTGAGCTGTGAAAAACACGCGGTGATCGTGCCATCCTTCGATTGAAGCTGCGATGTTAGATGCCACGAGAGCAATGAATCCGGGTTCGTCATACCAGGATGAGACCATGTGGAGGTTCACCTCATGGCCCGCTGTTTCTACCTTCGTTTGGTATTCACCGATGCTCTTGCTCGAAAAGTGAGGGGCAAGCACCAGACCAACGACATCTTCTAAGCCATCGGCGACGATGTTGGCAACACCTTCTGCGATGTAAGGGTGCCAATGCTTCATGCCAACGTATACGTTGTACGAATCGGGGGCGACCTCTTCCAATAGATGCTCAAGAGCTCCCGCTTGCGCGTGCGTTATGTCCGTCAGTTGAGATGTTCCGCCGATGGAGCGATAACGGCCCGTTAAGTCTGCAAGAGCCTCAGCACTGGGGGGGCGGCCTCGTCGGATGTCGGTGTAGTAAGCCTTAACATCATCAAGGGTAGTTGGGCTCCCGTATGCCATCACTAGCACGGCAGTCTTCATGCGGAATGAACCGTGTCTACCAGCAATTTGATGTTGTCTAGTGGAGTTTGCGGGAGGACGCCATGTCCCAGGTTGAAGATGTGTCCAGGTCGGCCCGCGGCTTGCTGCAGTACCCGTTGGGTTCGCTCTTTTACCAGTTCAGGTGACCCTAGGAGCACCGCCGGATCAAGATTGCCCTGTACCGCTTTAGCGGAACCAACCCTTCGCCATGCCTCGCTTAGGTCTATCCGAAAATCGATGCCCATAACTTCGGCCCCCGTTGAGGACATGAGTTCGAGCAATGCAGGGTTTCCGGTACCAAAGTGGATGCGGGGCACGCCCAAGCTTCGAGTTCCTTCAAAGATCGAATCGACATACGGTTGCACGCTGGTCGCGTAGTCCTGGGGGCCGAGTGCGCCGACCCAACTGTCGAACAACTGGATCGCTTGGGCCCCCGCCTCGACTTGAGCGGTTAGATAGTTGATGGTCATTTCGGTCAGGCGCTGCATCAACTCAGCCCAAACTTGGGGCTGCGAATACATCAAGGATTTGGTTCTAGTGAAATCCCGGTTTGGTTTTCCTTCGATCAAGTAACTGGCAAGGGTGAAAGGTGCACCAGCGAATCCGATAAGTGGGGTGATGCCGCCCAGTTGCTTGCGTACGATCCTGATTGCTTCGATGGTTGCCGCGGCCACCTCGTCGACTGCGGGCACTCGGAGGTGGTCGAGGTCCTTCGACTCACGGATGGGTGATTCGATGACGGGTCCAACGCCTTCTTTAATCTCGAACAAGACTCCAGCTGAAGTCAGCGGGGTCATGATGTCTGCAAAGATGATTGCCGCGTCGACGTCAAGAACGTCCAAGGGCATAAGGGTCACCTCTGCAGCCAACTCGGGTGTGGTCGCGACCTGCATGAAGGAGTGACGTTCACGAAGCGCACGGTAGGAAGGGAGCGAGCGTCCTGCTTGGCGCATCAGCCAAACGGGTGTCGTTTCGACTTGTTCGCGCTTGCAGGCATTCAGGAAGTTGTTCGAAGCCATCTCTTATAGCCCCAGTGTCTTGGCGATTATGTACTTTTGGATCTCAGAGGTTCCCTCCACAAGGGTGAAGATGCGGACGAACCGAGCGATACGTTCGAGTGGAACCTCGCGCATCCATCCCATCCCTCCGTAGACCTGGATCATCCTGTAGAGAACTCGATTCACCATCTCGCTTGCGTACAGTTTGGTGATGGAGGATTCCTGCATAACGGAGTCGCCTCCGTCGTACTTCCAGGCACATTCGTAAGTCATCAAACGCGAAGCTTTGTGTTCGATGAGCGAGTCGATAATGTGACCTTGAACGTATTGGTTCTTGCCGATCGGACGGTCGAATGCAGTTCTGGTCTTGGCGTATTCAAGTCCCTTCCCTAAAGCAAACTCAGCAAGCCCATTGCACATCGCAGCTATCGAAAGCCTTCCCATGGCAAGGAACTGCATCGCCGAGTAAAAGCCAAAACCAACTTTGTCGGGGCCCCCCAAGACCTGTTCGTCAGATACCTCACACTCTTCGAAGATGAGTTCCCACTGCCCTTCGGCATCGACCATGCCGCGCTGCGAGCGACCGAGCGAAAAACCGGGCGTGCCCTTTTCAACGATGAATGCAGTGATGCCCCCATTTGCCTTTAACTGCCGGTCGTTAGCGGCAAAAACTAGAACGAAGTCGGCATGATCTCCGTTGGTGATGAAGTGCTTTCGACCATTCAAGACCCAATTCCCATTTCGCTGCGTGGCGGTTGTGCGGATGTTCTGCGCATCCGAACCCGCTTCGGGTTCAGTCAATGCGAACGCCATGGATCTTTCAGCCGAGATGAGCGGCATGAGGTATTTCTTTTTCTGTTCGTCGGTACCGGACAGCAGAACCCCAGACGGCCCCTCTGGGCCGTAGCAGGCTGCCAGCGCAAGGCGCATCCCTGATTTGGCCGCCTCTTCACGAAGCGCAACCATCCCGACTTGAGGAAGGCCAGCTCCGCCGAACTCCTCCGGGAAATCTGCAGCATAAAAACCCAGTTCAGCGGAGCGGGATCGTACTTGTTGGAATAGTTCGAAGGGAGTGTGGTCATCCTCCTGGTCCAAGGTGTCTTCCAGGGGCCTAACTTCGCGCTCGAGGAATGAGGCGAGGGACTTGCGTAGTTCATTTATCTCCGGTGAAAGTTCGAAGTCCATCAGGCGGACGCCCGCTTTCGCGACGCCCGCTTTTCATCGGGGACTGAAACTCCTATCGCTCTAAGGCAATAGTCCCTTACGAATTCACTCAGTTCTTCAACGCTCATCTCAACTCCCCCCGAAGCCCGAAGCCGGGCGAAATGAAACACACTTGCCACCACTCCATGACCTAGAAGGAGTGCATCTGCGGCGGGCAGCCTGCCAAGGTCCATCGCGTCTTGGATGTGCCGGGCGGTGTCCTTCGCATGGATCTGCTGGGCCTCCTCGATCAAAGATGAGAATCGATCTTCAGTCCCAGCGAATCGAAGGAGCAGGTAGAGGTGTTCGTTGTCAGCCACGAAACTCAAGCTAGCCTCGATGCCCTTGATTATCCGCTGCACTGGATCTGGCTCGCCTTCAAGCGCCCGTGCTTGCGCGCGCCGCAGATCATCGCGGGCAGCCTTCACGACTTCACGAAATAGTGATTCCTTGTTCTCGAAGTACCAATAGAAAAGTCCCTTGGCCACACCGGCCGATTTCACGATGTCGATAACTCGCGTGGCGTAATAGCCACTGTGCGCGAACAGCTTGGCGGCCTCTGCCATAAGTTGTTGTTTGCGGGCTCGTCCAGCCCTTGTCAGTCGTTGTGCTCCCATTGCGCCGAAGGATACCGACTCCTGCGCAGTAAGGTTGAACCGCCTCTTCCGGTTAGGCATCAGCCCAATGACGCAGGTGGGACGCGTTTAGGACGCATTTGGCCGATCTTTGGAAACGCCAGGCGTGGTTGAGCGTTCTTATTGATAACGACCGAGTGACCACTCGCGAAGGGTTGCTCAAGGTCCCCCCCAAGCCGGGTCCAGAAACGTTGACTTCCACCAAAGTCAGCGCTATGGGCCCGGTTCCCCTATTCTGTGGGTATGCCAACAGCCGAAGAAGTACGAGAGAGTCTCAAATCTGTCAATGATCCCGAGATCGGTATCAACATCGTTGATCTAGGGCTCATCTACGACGTCGAGGTTTCTGACGGAGTCAAAGTTGCGGTCACTTACACCCTTACGTCGATGGGATGCCCAGCGGGGGCCATGATCGACGCTGACATCCGAGATGCCGTGTCTTCGATGCAGGAAGGCCTTGAGGTCGACACAACCGTCGTTATGCAGCCCCCATGGACCCCCGACAAGATGTCAGATTTCGCCAAGAGCGCCCTGGGTTACTTCTAACCGGGCTACTTGACCTGAAGGCGCTGCGCTGCTCGTGACCCTGCCGGGGTTGGCGACACCGATCGCCCGGGGTCGGCGACACTGATCGCACTGGTGAGCAAGGCACGTTCAAGAAAATTTTCTGTACTTTTTCGTGTTCCTTCACTATAGTTCGGTTCGTTCTCGTTTCTGATAGCTGAGTCAGGCTTCGGTTTCTTCTCCCGAGATGGCCCTGCCCGACCGGATAGACCCGACCGGATAGACCCGACTGGATAGAAATGAGGCTTGACATGAAAAGCACCTCTCCACGAATCTCTCGTACGCTGGTGTCCCTGTTGACCTTCATGCTCGCCGTGG
>JBDSRR010000129.1:0-21291 GCA_039929185.1 Actinomycetota bacterium | reverse complement strand
AGGCCTTCTGGAATGTGATCAACTGGGACGCCGTCGCAACCCGTTACGAGGTCTGACCTCGTAACGGGCGGGTTCATACGAAACACCTGGAATATTCTGTGAGACGCGCCTCCTTAGAGGGGGAGCGCCTCCTTAGAGGGGGAGCGGGAGGGGCAATAGGCCTACGGTGATGGTTACCGTGGCCGTATCGGTGCCTCCGTTGCCATCGGCGACTTCGTACGTGAACGAATCGAGTCCAAAGAATGCGAAGTTCGGTGTGTATGTACAGATGCCGGCAGCAGAACAGACGACTGTCCCGTTTGAAGGGTTACTGGCCAGAGTCACGGACAACTGATCGCCATCAGGATCTGTGTCGTTAGCAACAACGTTGACGATGACAGCCGTGTTAAGGGCGGTATAGGCAATGTCATCTTGCGCGGCAGGCAGGTCATTGATGGATGTCACCAAAATCGTAACGGTGGCGCTGGAGGACGAAAGTCCATCGGTTACCGAATAGCCGAATGAGTCTTGGCCAGTGAAATCCGGACCAGGAGTGTAGGTGCATACCCCGGACGTTGTGCAAACCGCAGTTCCATTCGCTGCAGGGGTGCTCACCGAAAACACTAATGGATCACCGTCGGGATCCGAATCGTTGGCCGCCACCGGCACGTCGACAGAGGTGTCTTCTTGGGTGACGGCTTGATCGTCGATCGCAACCGGAGGATCATTAACCGGCTGAACTTGAATGGTCACAACGGCGGGGCGCGAGCGGTTTTGGCCGTCGGTGGCTCGGTAAGTGAACGAGTCCGAGCCATTGAAGTTCGCCTCGGGTGTGTACTCGAAAGAACCATCCGTGTTGAGCAGGACCGTTCCGTGCGATGCAGGTGTCTCAAGCAGGGCCTGCATGACGGAGTTATCGGGATCGTAATCATTTACAAGAACGCCTGGGGCACCCTGGCTAAGCGTGGTGTCCTCGGTCGCCGAAAACTCGTCGGCATAAGCGTCGGGGGTTCCGGAATGTTCAAGAATGGCATCGATCCCGGACACAGAACCTCCCGCCGTCGCTGCCACGAGGTTGGCCTTCGAGTACTCGGACTGGTCGTTGTAGTACTCGTATCGATAGTTGGACTCGTAGGGTGGCGAGAAGTAAACCCGGTAGATCGCGGTATTGAGTCGCTCGATCGTGTACCTACCCAGAGAATCGGTCGTGGACCCACTGTACGACCCTGCATCAGAAGAAGCTGAGACCCAGACGCCAACGATGGGCTGACCTTCGGTATTTGTTACCCGTCCTGTGATGGTTCCTCCATCGGACAGTTGGGCGTTTATCCCGGCGGTCACCGAACCCTGCGTCACCGCAACGGGGTTGGCCAAGTTGTAGTCGGTCTTGTTGTCGAACCATTCCGGCGCGTAGTTCGACCGATACGGCCCGTCGAAGCCGACGCGATAACTACCTCCCGGCAATCCGCGCAAAGTGTAATTTCCTGAAGAGTCTGTCCAGGTATATTCCGACAAGCCGCTGGCATCCAGGTTAGTAGCATGCACGGAAGCGTTGCTAAGTGGTTGGCCAGTGGGCCCTGTTACGGTGCCGGTGATCGACCCTCCGGTTGCGAGTTGGGCGTCAATCCCGGACGTCGACTGACCTTCGGTAACGGAGACAAGGTTCGCTTCCATATAACTGCTCTTGTTGTTGTAGTACTCCGTAACGAGGCCCGATCCATAAGAACCCTCGAACTGAACACGGTAATCACCAGTCGGCAATCCCACGATGGTGTAGTTACCCTGCGTGTTGGTTGTCGCTGAGCGATACACCCCCGGCGGCCCACCGCCGTTGGCGTTCACCCAAGCATTAGCGACGGGCAGGCCCGCCTCGTCGGTTACTCGACCTGTGATCGAGCCGCCATCTTCGAGTTGTGCGTTGATGCCTGAAACGCCCGCCCCAGCCGTAACTGCGACCAAGTCGGCGTCACCCTCCAGACGACGATTGTTGTAGTACTCGGAAACGTAGTTGAACTGATATGGCGCTTGGAAGTAAACACGGTAACTACCAGTTGGCAGCGCATCGATAACAAACGAGCCCGTTGCATCGGTATTCGACCAATACGATCCCGAGCCGTCCCTCGTGCTGACTGACGCCCATCGGACGGGCTCTCCCCTGGCATTGGTGACCGAGCCTCGGATGGTGCCCCCGGTCTGCATCGCCGCGTCCACGCCCGATACGGTACCGGCGACAGCGAGATGAACCACGTCTGCACTCGCGGAATCAGGTTTGTTGTTGTAGTACTCAGTAACGTAATTGAGATCGTAGGACTCGAACCGTACTTTGTAATCGCCTGCGGGAAGGGCCTGCATACGATAAGTCCCATCTGCGGCGGTGGCGGCGGAGTATCCGTAACCAGACCCCGAAACGCCAACGGCCCATACGTTTATCCCGGCGATGGGACTTGCCGCGTCGTCGGTTACCCGGCCTGTGATAACTGCACCTGCGGCCAAACTGGCATCGATGCCTGAGGTGGTCTGACCTGCAACGACCGATACTAGGTCCGCCTCGAAGTAGTCCGACTTATCGTTATAGAACTCACCGATGTAATTGAGGTTATAAGACGAAAAAGACAGACGATGATTGCCGGTCTCAAGCGCAATTAGAGAGTACTGCCCGTTCGCATCGGTGATGGCTCTCGATGACCAGTCGGTAGAAACGTTGACGCCCTGTATGGGGTTGGCCGATTCGTCGGTAACTCGGCCGGTGATCACGCCGCCGGTCTCAAGCTGAGCATCGATGCCTACTACTGCCGCTCCTTGCACCACCGCAACCTGCGACGCCCCTTCAAAAGTATGACTGTTGTCGTAATACTCCCTTAGGTAATTGCCAACGGGAGGATCATCGCCGCTCCTGGAAAAAGGCGAGAATTCTACGAGGTAGCTTTTGGTTTCCAAACCTAGTACTTCGTAGGTGCCGTCCGCTCCCGTAGTGACATCTTGACCGCTCCAGCCGGAAGACAGACTGACACTTACGCCAGGAATGGGCGCCCCTGCACTGTTGGTCACGCGGCCTCGAACGATGCCTCCGGTTGAAAGGGATGCATCAATCGCAACCGTTTCCTGGCCGCTGACGACCGTTACCAGCGTTCTCGCTGAATAATCGCGCGTGTCGTTGTAGTACTCCCAAACGTAGTTGTCATTGATGTCGGGGCGGAAATAGACTCCGTAGGCCCCGGCTTCGAGCGATGGGATACGGAATGTTCCATCTAGGTCCGAAAAAGCCTGAGCCCAGTCGGTGTAGTTATCGGCATCTGCATGGACGCTAACGCCGAAGATGGGACTTCCTGCCTGATCGGTAACGCGTCCTCGGATCGAGCCCTTTGACGGATCGTTGTCTTGATTGACCGCGACTTTCACGGTTGCAGAATCCGAGCCCCCATTGCCATCAGAGATGGTGTAAGTAAAAGAATCACCGACCGTATATTCGGGCGTCGTGTAGACAACGCGGAGACCGTCACCGGAGACCGTAACGGAGCCCCATTCGGGCTGCGTTACTGATGCAATCGCCAGAGTCTCGCCCGCTTCCGTGGAGTCGTTCGCGAGAACATCGATGTTGACCGGAGTGCCTTGGGCCGTTGCCGCAACGTCGTTGTTGGCGACCGGGGGGTTGTTTGGAACCTGGGCGAGCGCGACTGACTTAATGGCCATAAGGCCTAATGCCGTCACTCCCGATGCAAACGCTATCCGGACGATGTGTCTTGGAATAAATCTTGCCACTGTCAAGGTGCGGCGTACTCCACGGCGTGAGCGCGTACCACGGCACTATTCAACGCACTGAAGTTTAGCGAATCGAAATCAGCGAAGTTACTCATCAAGGTGCAAGCCGAGGGCTCGCCATCCTCGAGTTCGGTGGGGATACCTTCAACGCAGTTCGCGTAGTGGTGGTGCGCCCCCATCAGGTGTCCGATCTCGTGAGCAGCGACCTTAGCGGTGCCATGCACGTAGAAATTGACCGGGCCAATACCAAACGAGTTCAGAACCTCGCCGACTGCGAATGCTCGATTATCGAACTCAACTCCGCCGATGCAATCAGCGAGCCCAAGAACTCCATCGCCGGCCACGGCGTCGGTGATGTTCTTGCTGGTCAGCGTATAGACAACGTCGGCATTAGCCGGGCGACTGCCGCCGAAATGCGCTTTCGCAAGGGCATTGATGCCCGATGCGACATTGGTCGTGAAGTTCACGGGCGTGTAGCTCACTACATTTAGTGTGATACCAAGGGCCGCGTAGCTGCGCTCGGCTGCGATCGCGAATGTGTCGGAGGCTTTCTGCTGTGAAACTCCGTCAAGCAGCACCGCAACATCAAGCGAAACCTGGCCCCCATCATCGGTGACTCCCTTTATGCCCGCCTTGTGCGGAACGGCCTCAAGGCAGTCCTGCTCTACGTCGATCCCGGTCGGAGGCGGTTGCGTTCCAAGTTCGTAAGTAGCGGTGATCGTCCCAGTAGTACCGGCACCGGGGCTTCCTTTCGACAGGCAGTCGATGGGCCCCAGGGCGGGACCGTTCACGAATACAAGCAACCGAGTTGAGTTGGCAGGAACCGTGAGGTTTGAAACCGAATCACAGAAAAGGTTGGCCCCGAGGCTATTGCCGCCAGCGTCCCTAAAGTCCCAGACACCCCCGACCTTATGCCCAAGATCCTCCGAAATCACGATAGAGGCTTTGACCTCGTCCCCCGCCAAGGCAAAGCAGGCTCCTCCAACGTTACCGACAGGCTCTTCACAGGAGGCGAGGAGAAAGTCTAGACCCAACACATACGGCTGAGTCTCACTTCGAGTTTGCGCATTAGCGGCCATCGGGAGAAGAAGAATCGCTAATAGCCCCGCCAAAACTAACTTGAGTCGCATTCCTGCCTACTTTCTCTCGGGATAGTTCAATCAAATCTAGTGTTCGACGTCGATTGCCAAAGTCCTGCCTGCGAAGAGACAAATTTTGAGATTAGCGGCTAGCTGGCGGGGGAAACGACCTCGAATTGGGCCATCATGGCGAAGTCCTCATGTTCGAGCATGTGGCAGTGCAGCACGTACTTGCCGAGGTGGTCTGTGAATCTCGAAATAACCGTGACGGTCTCATTGCCTCTCAGGCGAAAGCTCTCCTTCATCCCAGACTCATCAGCCAATAATCCAGGTTTGAGCGGGATACCACCGCTGCGCAGCACGATCCTCCAGTCCACGTCATGAATGTGAACGATGTGATCGACCGAGGTGGAGTTTACAAACGTCCATCGCTCGGTCGTTCCCAGGGTGGGCTTGGCGTCGATCCTGTTGTGATCGAAACCCTGACCGTTGAAAGTCCACATCCCTGAGTCCAAATCTCGCCCCAGTATCCAGGCTCGGTTCGTGGCCACGGGGCCGTCTTCGATGGGGGGCTGGGTTCGCAGGACCGAGGGCACGAAACTTGGATCTGCCACGTGACCGTTCACGCGGAACTGCATGACCTGGGACGTGGGGCCGAAGCCATCGAGATTCCGCAACACGATAGAGCTGCCACCAGCGCCAGCAAAATCGACGACAACGTCGGCGCGCTCCGCCGGACCGAGTTGGATGTTAGTGCGTGTCACGGGGGCGGGAAATAGTCCGCTCTCGGCCCCCACCTGAACGAAAGGCCGCGAATCGCTGAATGCGAGCGTAAACGAGCGGGCATTTGAAGCATTCAACAAGCGAAGGCGATACTTGCGGTCGGCGACTTCGAAATACGGTTGTGGTGCTCCGTTGACTAGGATCGCATCTCCCATGACCCCATCCCCCAAGAAGTTGTACGGGATCTGGTTGTTCACATCGAACTTGCGATCGACCATCATCATGGGAACGTCGAACTGACCGTTCGGAAGTGCAGCATTGATCGCAGCTTCTGCCGGATCATCGAGGATCACCATGCCTGCAAGCCCCATCCAAACGTTGCGACCGGTTTTGTCCATCCGATGATCGTGGTACCACTGCAAGGCGCCTCTTTCAGGCAAGCTATCTTCCATCAAGTCGTAGTTGTATGGGCGTGATCCCCCTGTCGCAATGAGTTGTTCGTGCGGCTGGCCGTCGTCGATCGAAGTCGAATGGCTGCCGTGGTGATGCAAGGTGATCTCGCCTGCGGATGCGGGCAAAGCGTTGACCACGGTGACATTGGTGGGTTGACCACTCGGGCGGCGGATCGTCGGCCCTGGGAACGTGCCGTTGAAGGTCCACATCTTCGTTGTATTACCCGGCAGTACTGCGATGTTGGACTCGGCTGCCGTCAAGGTTATGTTCGTATCTGTGAGCGTCGGCGGGATGGGCATCGGCACGGCGAAAGGAGTGATCGATGGCCCTAAGGCTTGCGCATTCGGCGGAACTAGCAGCACAAGCGCGAGAGCGGCTCGGGGTATCCAACTCCTACGCTTCAGATTTCCTGTCGCACGTTTCCTAATGAACAGATCGAGAGCGAAACCTAGCATCACTATCAACGGGAACGCGGGCAAACTATCTTGCAGTCCGTGCGCGATCGTTTCACTAAACTGCGTATGCAGATGTTCTTGAGTTGGCCCTTCGATCAGTTTGTGAATCGCGCTATGCAGCCCGACGGAAGGAACCATCGTCAGCGTAAGAACGGTCGCGACGGCCAGATGGCGTATCCCTGCATTTGTTGGCGACAGTCTTCTACTAAGGACGATCGCGAGGATCGCAAGAGGAAACATCAAAGAGGCGTCAAGAAGCAGGTGCGGTAAGAACGCGCCTGTTAGGACCCCGCGCGATCGATGCAGCACCAGCTCGAGGCTGGCTACCCCCAAAGCAAGTACGGCCGCCCCAACGGCGACCGTACTGGTTGAGACTGGCTTACGAGAGACCAAGTGCCGGCAGCCAAGAATCGACTGCGCCGGTCAGGTCGGTAGTCTGCGTCTGATGGGGTCCGACGTAAGGCCAATCCTGCCAGGGCGAAGGGCTGCGGCCGTTGAGACCAGCGAAACCAGAGACCAAAGCCACCTCGACGGTCGGGGAGCCCCCTGGGGGTGTCAACGTGAATGCGCACGACCAGATGTCCTGGATCGCTGGCGGTGAACTATTACCGAATGTGTTGTCGGCCCAACAGTTGTTGGGGCCGGAACTGGCAGCCTGGCCAAGGTCGAACGCATCTGGATAGAGGCCTTCGTCGTGAGTGACAGTATTTCCCCACACGGTGTTGCCTGAAGGTATGTAGACACTCTGGTCTGGTAACGGGGCGAGGACAACTCCTCCAAGTGCGTTGTCGGTCACGGTGTTGCCGGCCACGACATTGCCCTGTCCCCCGGCGATAACGATGCCTCCACCGTAAAACAGTGCCGCTATCCCCTGTCCGGGCGCATCCAAAGCGTTGTTATGTCGGATTTCATTGTTCTTGATCGTCAAGCCTCGCTGTGGTGGTCGCGCTTCGCTGTCCAACGAATTCGGGACTATCCCAAGGGCGTTGTCGTTCCAGACCGAATCGCGCAGCGTAAGGTTTCCGCCTGCATTCGTGCCTGAATAGCCGATCGCGTTGCCGATCGCCTCGACATTGTGGATGACCGCGTCACAAGGAAAGCACTGGCCGATATAGAAGCCAGAGTCGGCATTGCCACTCGTGTAGGAATGATCCATCTGTCCACAGCGCGAGCCGAAAGCGAATAGCCCGTAGAGCCCATTGTTGTAGGCGGTAAGGTACCGACCCCAGTACCCAGTTACTCCCGTCCAATGAACGGCGTGGAGTTTGTAGTTGTGAGCTGTAAGGTTTTCGACGACTACGCGATCGGCAGTGATCTCGAATCCAACCTCGCGTACGTTGCCGCCGTTCAGGATGACCGCGTTGCGGTCGGTACCCCTGATTCGCAAACCCGGCGTCGTCACATTAGTGCTTTCGTTGTAGGTTCCGGGCGAGATTTCGATCGTGTCACCTTCTACGGCCGCGTTCACGGCGGCTTGGATAGTTGTGTATTGCGATGGCACGGCGCGAACAGCTCCGCTGCCGGGTAGGGGGCTATTCGCTGGATACACGCACGACGTTGTATCGAACCCCGCTGGATCGCTTGCCAATGCTAAAGACGTGATGCTCATCCCCGCTGCGAGTGCAACGGCCAATACTTTGTTTCTCATATTTCCTCCTTGTCGATGATGAGCAATGTCCCTCTCATGTCCGGATGGACGCCGCAGAAGAACGGATAAGAGCCTTCTTGCAGTTTTGACACGCCGTTGACCAACGTTGAATGGCCGAACGGAACTTCTTCACTCCAAAAGATGCGATCGTCGCGACCATTTGCAACGGAATACATGGAATGACCCCACGCATTGAGATTGAACAGGTAAAGATCGGTGCCAGTCGGCACGACTACGACTGGAACTATTAAGTCGCTCGTGCCTGGCCCGGCATAGGAACTCCTTGTAAAAGCGTAGACATCGTTAGTCAGGCTGGCTTGAGCGGTCGTAGGCATGAGCACGATCACCGACAACATCAGGAAAAGCAAGCGTCGCATCATGTGGCCACGACCGTCAGGGTCCCGCGCATGCCGGAGTGGGTTGAACAATGGAAGCCGTAAGACCGGGCTTGCTGGGGGGCTTGCCAGACAACCGGACCGGATTGCCTGAAGTTCTTCGGACCACTATCGAAAAGTGGAGTCGACACGTCGACGTATTCGTCGGACGTGATGCTGTGGGCCGCACCTACATCGAGGTTCAGATATGTGAGGTCGGCGTCCATTCGCACGATGGCAGTCGATGGGCTGAACTCGGCATCTCCGGGTAGATATCGGGAGCCCTGAGTAACGATGACCCCGCCCGGGTCGGCGGTCGCTGCAGTCATGTCCAGAAAGCAAAACAGGCTCGCGATGGCGAACACGGCCCAAATAGGGCTTTTTGCCCTGAGCGTCTGCATAGTCAATAGGTTCGCCACCAATGGTCAATCTCCTGCTTGATCGGGCAGATTTCCGACCAAACCAGGAAAATTCGAGCCAGGGAACCAAAGTTTTAAGTCCCCTTGCGAAACGCCATCCAAACGCCAGATGCCATGATCTCGGCCGCCTCATCGATAGGCGTCAACGAGATACCTTGCAGCCAGTGGGCTGCGTACTCATATAGCGGGCCCATCAATAGCACGTCATACATATCGATCTGCATCTTCTTGATACGACCCGCAGAAGCATGCCGCTCGAACCAGCCGACAACGAATCGACTTTGTTCTTCTATGAAGGGATCCTTCGCATCGATCACCTCAGCTCTCAGACCACGGCTATGAGACATGAAGCGCGCGAAGCGAAACAGGTCTGGAGACTTCTTCATCCATTTCAGGTAGTCCGCGATCAGTTTCGAGAAACAGAGCCGCGGGCTTCGGCTCGAACTTAGCGCCGCGGCAACTAGTCGCCAGTACTGATGAAGGTATGCGCGATGTATCTCGATGGCGATGGCATGCTTATCTGCGAAGTGGTGGTAGATGCTCCCCACACTCGCGCCGGAAAGATTTCTGACATCTTCGATAGTGGTTGCTTCATATCCGGAACGGAGAAAGCATTGGAGCGCTGCATCGAGTATCTGTTGCCGCCTCATTCTTACGCTAACTCGGTGGGCGGTATCGTGCCGCCTCAGCTTCGGAATACGGACGCCCACTTTTCTTAGCTGCTACCTCAAGCGCGTCGACGTCGAATGGAACTTGGCAAAACTCAACATGCGTCTGCTCTTGAGTGGAGTAAACGATCGCGTACTGCGCGATCGGATAGAAGTAGAAGGTCTCCGGATCGCAATATCGGTTGTAGGCAACTCCTGCACTCCCAGGATTGAAGAACGTGCGCTCACCGAATCTTCTGAACCATTGCAGATGGGTGTGTCCGCCTGCCAACAGGGTCGAAGATGTCGTCTCGAAGGCGGACCCTAGTTCATCGTCCTTCATTTCGGGTAGGAGCACCTCGTTGAACGACCGCGGTGACCCGTGAAATGACTGCAGCGATGAACCGTCTTCCAACAACGTCTCGTGTGTCAGAGGCAATGACTCTAGGAACGCCAATCCTTCCTCCCCAAGCTGCTCCTTCGTCCAATCCCGGACCTCGAGTAGAGCTGGCGACACTGTCTCGACCGCACCCTCGCCAGCAACTCCAGTCAGGATGAACGAGTCGGAATTGCCAAGGATGACGGGGCACGACGTTTCCTTCAGTCTCTCGACGACCTGTTTGGGCTGCGAACCGCCCTGAACAGCGTCGCCAAGGCAGATCATCGAATCCACCTCGCGTCCCTTTATGTCGGTGAGCACTGCGTCGAGTCCAACGCAGTTGCCATGCATATCTGCAAAGACAGCGATATTCAAAACGCTCCTCCTTCTCGTACTAGCTCGGACTAGAATGTCATTCTAGTACGGAAGGTGAGATGTCAGGTGACGGTCGCGAGGTGTTCCGCTGGGACCCGATTCCAATCTGTGAGGGACTCTCGATAGAGAGCACGCACCGCCCAGAGGAAATACAAACCAGCCGGAACTGAGACCCAGTCAATAGCAAAACCATGGACGTCGAATTGATATCGGCCCGTGATCGAGTAGAAGGCGTACGTCGCGTGCATCACCGCGCACGTGGGAAACAGCCCCGCGAGCGACAGTCCCGATAGCGACCATCCTCCCGTCGAACGCCGATTCGTGATTTGGGTTCGGAGCAGGAAGTAACCGATCGTTGCGTAGATGCCGACAAGCAGGATGTTTGGAATGATCAACGGTGAAAATTGCAACTTCCCCTTCGCCCCTTGAAAGGCTGCAAAACCGATGGCAGTCAAATAGATTCCTGCCAGAGTAGGTAGAGCAAGAAGCCAACCCGGAGTGCCGGATATGAATCTGTCGCCTCGGCCCCCGCGGAAGGCTTCGATGCGAAGCAGAGAAAAGCTGGCGGCCGCTGGAAGCCCGACCAGAACCGAAATCAGGTCCAAAGCAGCGCCAGGGCGACCCTCGGCGATATGTAGTCCATGGGCTAAATGGTGTGGCCCGCACGTGAAGGCGAGGGCGATGAAACCTACCCCGAAGTGCGAATAACCCATGGTTCGCCACCCGCGCTTGAGGTCGATCAGCACCAGGGTTCCGATCACCACATAGACGATGCCCACTGCGATATTGATAATTGCCCCAGCTGCGCTCATTTTGTCCTCCCTTTTGGTATTCCGATTTGGTGCATGAATTCCCTGATGACCGATGGATCAGCAGCTACAGCCCTCTTCGACTCAACAACTGGTTCTTCCTCAACGGGCATTTGTCCGACGCGGGGAAACGATGCGAAGAACGTGCTTCCCGCCCCTGGGGTGCTCTGCACAACGACCCTTCCCTCCATAGCCTCGACAAGAGATCGCACGATGAACAGACCTATCCCAGTTCCCCCAAACCGTCGGACATCGGTTGACTCTGCCTGCCAGAACTTGTCAAAGCAGCGAGCCGCTTGCTCTCGGTCCATCCCGATACCAGGGTCGCTAATGCTCATGTACACCCACGATTCGTCGTAACTGCCTCGCAACGTAATCGCCCCCCCGTCAGGCGAGTACTTCAGTGCGTTATCGAGGAGATGATCCACAACCGTCGTCACTGCATCGAGGTCGGCCCGCGCTAGGGGCATGTCAGGATCTACATCTAGCACCACATCTCGACCGGAGGTTGACCCAAGCGCATCAACTCGCTCCTCGAAGATCGGCGTGAGGTCGATATCTTTCGAAAGGATCTCGACGCGCCCCGACTCGATCCGACTGGAAAGAAGAAGACGATCGACGATCTTATTCAGCTGGATCGCCCGCCGTTCCATGGCCTCGAGACCCTTTTGACGATCGACCTCAGGCAACTCTCGCGAGCTAGAAAGGAGCTGGGAGAACCCTTGGATCACGGTTAGCGGAGTCTTGAGCTCGTGGGAAGCGATCGCTAGAAAGAGGGTCTTGGCCTCGTCCGCCTCCTTCAGCTTGGTGATGTCCCGCAGCGAATGAACCACCTCACTCACATTGCCATCTGCGTCCTTAACAGCAGACACGTTGGCTAAAAGGGGCTGTCGTCCGGTCGTAATTCTCTCACGCCAAACCTCGATTCCAAGCATCGACTGGGCCTCGTTAATCTCCTCTAGCAAAGCGCAACCCTGTGAGCAGTCGAGCTTTCGCTCCCCGTTTCGCAAGCCCAGGACTAGCGAGCAAGGTTGGCCTAACGCTTCCTGCGGAGTCCGGACCAAGATACGAGTAGCTGCCTCGTTTACCTGTAGCAGTTTGCCTTTTGGGTCGGTGACCACAACGCCGTCACCGACATGGGCAAGTATCGCCTCAGATTTCTCTTTTTCAGCGATCGCTTTCTCATATAGGTTCGCGCTTTCAATGGCGTACCCGCACTCACGTGCGATCTTGTTTAAGAATGCTAGCTCGTCCAAGTCGCATATTCGCCCCTGGAAACACAGCACTCCTATAGGACCACTGCGAGGAGCAAGGATCGGGATAGCAACACTTCTACTATCGGCATCGACGACGAACTTTTGTCTCTTTACGGCATCCGTTACCGATCGTGGAGGAACTTCACGTCCCGGGACCGAGTCCGAACCATGCAAATAAGCGAGTCGTGGGGCCTCGATCCCCGTCGTCAACCATACGCTTGCTTGACCTGGTCCCAACTCCTTCCAAGCAGCCTCGGCAGTGGCCTTAAAGACCAATTCCGAATTTAAGTGCTCGCGGATCCGACTAGAGGCCTCTTCGTAATGGGCCTCGATCCGGCGTGTCCTGTTTGGCCACCATTGGCTCCGACGTATATGTTCGAATGTCAACACGCTCACCGAAGGGCTTCCCTTTTTTCTGTCCGCGCGACTCAAGGCACCGGATGCGCCCCACTTATCCCTCTACTATCGGACATAAGGGTCAATTCGCATATGGCCCAAGTTAGCCATTTATGCCTGGCCATTCAAGAATCTGACAGAATCGCCTGGCGACCGATCTAAAGGAGTTAAGGATGGCAAAGATCATCTGCGTGCTTTACGAAGATCCTGTTGACGGATATCCACAGTCCTATGCCCGCGATGACATTCCCCAACTCAACACCTACCCGGGCGGTCAAACGCTGCCGACGCCTAGGGCCATCGACTTTGAACCAGGAGAACTGCTGGGCAGCGTATCCGGAGAGTTGGGACTGCGAAGGTTCTTGGAAGACCTCGGCCACGAATTCGTCGTCACTTCTGACAAAGACGGCGACGGCTCACGTTTAGATAAGGAACTCCACGACGCCGAGATCGTCATCTCTCAGCCGTTCTGGCCCGCTTACATGACGGCCTCGCGCATAGCAGATGCACCAAAACTCAAACTCATCATCACCGCGGGCATAGGTTCGGATCACACCGACCTGGCTGCTGCGATGAAACATGGGGTAACCGTCGCAGAGGTTACCTACTGCAACAGCATCAGTGTGTCGGAACATGTCGTGATGATGATCTTGTCCCTCGTTCGCAATTACATCCCTTCCTATCAATGGGTTATCAAAGGTGGCTGGAACATCGCAGACTGTGTTTCGCGTTCCTACGACCTCGAAGCGATGGAAGTCGGAACGGTGGCGGCGGGTCGTATCGGTCTGGCAGTGCTGAAGAGACTAAAACCCTTCGACGTCAAACTGCATTACACCGATCGGCACCGCCTCCCAGAAGAGACTGAGCGCGAACTTGGTCTGACTTATCACGCATCGGTTGAGTCGATGGTGAAGGTTTGCGACGTGGTGACTATCAACTGCCCACTTCACCCAGAAACCGAGCACATGTTTGACGAACAACTCATTGCCCAAATGAAGCGTGGGGCTTATATCGTCAATACGGCGCGGGGCAAGATCTGCGACCGCGACGCTGTCGCCCGGGCACTCCAGAGCGGACAGCTTGCGGGGTATGCGGGCGACGTGTGGTTCCCGCAGCCTGCACCTGGGGACCATCCTTGGCGGACCATGCCCAATCACGGGATGACCCCGCACGTATCGGGCACGAGCCTGTCGGCGCAGACGCGCTACGCGGCCGGAACGCGGGAGATCTTGGAGTGCTGGTTCGAGGATCGTCCGATCCGCGACGAATATCTCATCGTAGATAAAGGGCGATTGGCTGGAGTCGGTGCCCATTCGTACAGCGAAGGCAACGCAACAACGGGGGCCGAAGAGGCGGCCCGCTTCAAGAAAAACCCGGACCGTTAACTCGGTCGGCAGTAATGCTCCACGGACTCCCTTTCTCAAATCCTCATTTGACCTTTTGACAATAGCTGTTGGAACGGGTAGATTTTCTTCATGGGAGACCGTGTAGCAAAGGAAGCTCTCTTCGACGCATTCGGTACGGTCGGTCATGCGTTAGCGAGCGGACGTCGAGCCGAAATCATCGATGTGCTGGCTCAGGGCCCCCGGTCAGTTGAAGACATAGCCGGCGAGATCGAGCAAAGCGTCGCAAACACTTCGCATCATCTGCGATCCCTAGCTTCCAGCGGCCTAGTGCGAACAACAAAGAACGGCACGCGCGTCATCTACCGTCTCTCCGGTCCAAGTGTGCTTTCTCTTTGGCGCGCGGTACGAACCGCAGCGGCCGAACATGTTGGAGATATCGAGCGACTAAAGCACGACTACCTTGGCGCAGGCGATGGACTCATGCCGATGACACGCCAAGAGCTTGAGCTGCAGTTGAAACGCGGAAAGATAGTAGTTCTCGATGTTCGGCCCCCGGCCGAGTTCGAAGACGGACACATCACGGGGGCGCGCTCGATCCCTATCCAAGAACTCACTCGCAGACTTAAAGAACTTCCGAAGAGCAAACAGATCGTTGCCTATTGTCGCGGGCCCTACTGCGTTTTCGCTGACGAAGCCGTGCGGCTGTTGCGGCAGAAAGGCTACAGGGTCTTGCGCCTAGAAGATGGATACCCGGAGTGGCGCGAAGAAGGACTTCCGATAACAGCGAAAGGAGCCATGTCATGAGTGAGATAAAAGTCGATGTTGAGCACCTGCGAATGGAGATCCAGTCGAAGTACAAGGAAGTAGTAGAGCATCCCGATGCAACATTCCACTTCCATACCGGCCTAGATGCCACCACTAAGGTTGGCTACAAGAAAGAGTGGCTCGAAGGCATACCGAAACAGACGATCGCCTCATTCGCTGGCGTCGCTAACCCTTTCCATTGGGGACTGCCTCTTCCCGGTGAACACGTCGTCGACATCGGTTCGGGAGCAGGATTGGATTCGATGATCGCAGCGCACGCCGTCGGCCCCAACGGTCGGGTCGTCGGCGTGGATATGACGCCCGAGATGCTGGACCGCTCCAGAGCCAGCGCAAAAGAGGCGCTGTTAGACAACATCGATTTCCTGGAGGGTTTCGCCGAGCGCCTTCCAGTGGCAGAGGGATGGGCGGATGTGGTGATATCGAATGGAGTCCTTAATCTCGTACCCGACAAAGTCACCGCTTACAAACAGATATTCCGGGCGCTGAAGCCAGGCGGTCGCATCCAGATCGCCGACATATGCGTAGACCGGCCAATCCCAGAGAGTGCGCTTCACGACATCGACCTGTGGACTGGCTGAATTGCTGGCGCCCTGCCGTGCGCAGGATGGGCAACGATCATCGAGGGTGCAGGATTCGTTGACGTCGAGTTCGGTCCGCTTGTCGACACCTTCGGCGGTGCAGGCGCCGAGGAGAACGCTCGCGAGTTTGGCACATGGGGCTACCCGATCCGGGCGCGCAAACCACCCAGCCCGTGACACACAACGTTCACGAGATCCGTGACGAAGCGCTTGGGAATACGTCCTACCTTGTAGCTGTCGATGCTCGAACGGCGCTGGTCATAGACCCAAGACGAGACATCGAAGACCATCTCGCAATAGCGGAACGCCTCGGTGTTCAGATCGAGGGGGTTTTGGAAACGCATCTGCACGCCGACTTTCTAACCGGTGCCAGGGAAATCGCAGATGCAACCGGTGCAACCATCTACGCTTCCCAAGACGCCCATTTAACAGGTGCCCACACTCCCCTCGCCCCTGGGGCCGTGATCGCGGTCGGCGACGCTACTATCACCGTGATCGACACACCCGGACACACGCCTGAACATATCTCTTATCGATTCGTTTCCAGGGATACAGATGCAGTTTTCAGCGGCGGATCGCTGATCGTCGGCGGTGCCGCCCGCACCGACCTGAGCGGTCGCGACAACGCCGAGGCGTTAGCTCGCTCTCAATTCCGCAGCCTTCGAAAACTGGCAGAGTTACCCGACGACACAGCTCTTTATCCAACCCATGGTGCTGGATCGTTTTGCTCGATCGGTCCAGCGCGATCAACCGTCAGCACGATCGGCACTGAACGCGCTGCCAACCCAGCCTTAGGGTTTGACGACGAAGATGCATTCATCAAACATCTGCTCTCTTCTTTCGGCTCGTACCCGAAATATTTTGGGCACCTTCGCGAAGTCAACCGCTCCGGACCAAAACTCCTCCGGACGCTTTCTCCCGCGAAGCATATCGACGCTAAGTCTGCGCAGAAGTCGATAGAGAAAGGTGCTTGGCTTATCGATGGACGCCCGATCGCCGATTGGGCACTGGCCCATCCGAAGGATTCGGTATCCATCGAAGTGCGTCCCGCCTTCGCGTCGTGGCTTGGGTGGGTCGTGCCATTCGGCTCACCCTTCGTGCTCGTCCTTGAGCCTGAACGATCAGACGAAGCGATCACTCTCGCGCGGCGGATCGGCTACGACCGCTTCGAAGGTTGGACTACATTCGACGAATGGCGCAACGCCGGCCTTCCGATCGGTACCGTCGACGCCATCGATGCAAAGCAAGCATCTGACCGCTCGAAAGATGGCGCTGTGTTACTCGATGTCCGCCAAGACTCCGAGTTTGCACTTTCACATCTACCGAACTCAGTGCATCTGGAACTTGGCGACATCATCTCGGGAAAAACTCCTGACGCGCGAGATGTCATCGCCTATTGCGGACATGGTGAGCGTTCGGCTACTGCTGCCAGCCTTCTTGTCCGAAAAGGCTTTCGCGTCGCAAACCTGGTCGGGGGTATCGATGCATGGCGGCATGCGGGCCTGTCGTTAGCGCACTGAGAGACATCGGACTGAGAGACATCGGACTGAGAGACACCAGGCCACTGCGTCTGGGAATGCGTCACAATCTTGCGCAGTTCTCGCTATTGGTCGCAGTGAACGCGCTGGTTGGCGGCATGGTCGGGCAGGAAAGAACGATCCTTCCTCTTATCGCAGAGCGTGTCTTTCACGTCGGCGGTTTCACCGTAGTTCTCACATTCCTTGTGGCATTCGGATTGGTTAAGGCAGCCACCAATCTCTTCGCTGGCACATACGCGGATCGATTCGGGCGCAAACCGCTGCTCGTCGCCGGTTGGTTGATAGGGATCCCCGTTCCGCTGATACTCATATGGGCACCTTCTTGGCGCTGGATCGTGGTTGCAAATGTGTTTCTTGGTGTCAATCAAGGACTCGCATGGTCGATGACAGTGACCATGAAGATCGACCTCGCCGGACAACAGCGTCGGGGCCTAGCGATGGGGTTCAACGAAGCGGCCGGTTATGGGACCGTCGCGATCACCGCAGCAGCGACGGGCTATATAGCTGCACGATGGGGTCTTCGTCCCGAACCATTCTTCTTGGGGATCGCTTTCGCTGCATTGGGATTCGGGTTGTCGTCATTATTCGTGCGCGAAACACGCGACCACGCGCTTGCAGAAACCGATCAGAATCTCATCGGTCAGCGACTCCTATCGTTTCGTGAGGTATTCAAGCTCACTACTTATCGCGACCGCGCTCTTTCCTCATGCTGCCAAGCGGGCATGGTCAACAATCTGAACGACGGGATGGCGTGGGGACTATTTCCGATCTGGTTCTCAAGAGGGGGCCTTACGATCGCGTCCATCGCTACCCTGGCAGCGCTTTACCCGGCGGTATGGGGAGTGGGGCAGCTTGTCACGGGTTGGCTGTCCGACAAGATCGGCCGCAAGAAACTCATCGCTTGGGGGATGGCACTGCAGGCTGCCGCCCTTGGCATCATTGGGTCCACACGAAGCTTCGCACCATGGGCGGCTGGAGCGATACTGCTAGGTGCGGGAACCGCGATGGTGTATCCGACCCTCCTTGCCTGCATCGCAGATGTGGCCGACCCTAGTTGGCGGGCCTCATCTGTAGGCATTTACCGTCTCTGGCGAGACTTAGGCTTCGCATTCGGTGGACTGCTGGCTGGCGTCGCTGCAGACTTCTTCGGCATCGCAACCGCGATCTGGACAGTGGCAGTCTTAACCGCTGCATCCGGACTCATAGTCGCATTCCGGATGTACGAAACACACCCTGCTAGCGATCAACTCAAGTAGGCGTGTCCTTCGGACAATGACACGCACAAGGAAAGATCGTGATTACTATTTGAGCGCGAACCACCGCCCAAGAAGGGAACTTAAGCAATGAGCAATCTCGACGGATATGGAAATGCAGAAAAGATAACCGCCTTCTGTCTGAGCCTTGTAACGGCATTCTTGGTCGCGGGAAAGCTCGGCGGGTCTGGCGCTGAAACGGTCTTGCTCGCTGCGATCACCGCCGGAGGGCTGTTCGGCCTGATGCGGCTCGTATTTCCACCGAACAAAACCGGAGCGTCTAGCCGTCGCGCCCGCTTAGTTGTGACTTTCGTGGTCTCAGCACTTCTGGTAGCTGGGGTCATCATCTACGTCGCTTCCCTTGAGCACTGGGGAGGCATCGCGATCGCACTAAATATCATTGGAATGTGGGCGATGGCAATAGCCCTAGCTTCAGTGATCCTGTTCGCCGCAGAAACGGTTCGAGGCAAGAAACCGAACTAACGTGAAGACGCAGACCGAAGTTTGCAACCCTTGAGTTATACGTTGACGTCGAACCATTGGGAGATGAAGTAGTTCCCAGCGCGTATAGTCACGCGAGCCATGCCTAAAGACCTGCAAATCTCAGAGCATCAACTCGGTGCCCTTCTGATTCATGCGGGGCTGCCCGCTTCGTTTACCTCAGAACAACTTAGTCAGCACAATCATCTATGGAGTATCCGAACTGAAGACGGTGACTTCTTCCTGAAGGCTCACACGCGCGACTGGTACGACTGGAACCCCATGCGAGCCGCGTCCTTGGCGGTAAGTCAAGAGACATCTGCCTACCAGATACTTGGAGAAGCAGGTCTCTCGACGCCCGAGATAGTCGTGTCGGACCTAACATCGTCGAACCCGATCGGGTGGCCATGTCTACTTCTTAGCGCACTCGATGGACGGCCCCTCACGGATCAGCTCGCGGACGCAGAGCCATCAGACTTTGACGAGATCCTTGAGGCCACGGGTTCGTACCTTCGTCGTATGCACTCGATCGAGTTCGAACATGGTGGCTATCTCATCACCGGACCTCCGGATGCGCCGCCAGATCCTGATGGCTGGCAGCATTGGATCTGGACGGTCAAGGAGTTTCGACGAAAAGCAGATGAGACCTGGGCGGATGACCGCAAGACAACCTCCACCCGGTTGATCGACGAGATACTTTCCTTCGCAGCCCCTCTATGGGAGGCGATGGCAATTGAATTCGAACCTCCTAGTTTCATTACCGGCGACTGCCACGCGGGTCAATTCTTTGTGCTTTGCGAAGATGGACGATGGGAAGTAACCGGAGTTGTCGACATGGAGGTTGCCTCCGCAGGTACTCCTTTGGCGGACCTCTTCAAATTTGGAGTCGAGATGGCGGGCCGTTTCTCATCCGATACGAACTGGTGGAAGCCATTGTTCCGCGGGTATGGTCGCGAACCTGCGTTTGATCACGTTCGATTGGCTTTCATGGCGGCAGAGCACATCAATTACAAGTGTCTAGGGCCTCACAGTTGGCCAGGTACTCGAAGCGACATCCTTGGTCATCTTCTCCACGCAACAGATTGGAACGCTCTGTTTGATTTGAAAAGCGGCTCTGTGGGCAAGGTAAAAGGTTTGTCTGATGGTAGCTGATCACCTTGTGCTGATTCGTCACGCATGGCCGATAGTGGACTTGGACGTGCCTTCCAACGAATGGACTCTCAGTGAAGAAGGCTTTCAAGAGGCGCACAGACTAGGTCTGTTCCTGCAAGTCGACTGCGGAAGCAAGATCTGGTCGAGCGATGAGGTTAAGGCACAGCAAACTGCTTCGCAGATAGCGAAGGTGGTTGGAACCGATGTCGGCATCGATGCGAGACTGGCTGAAGTATCCCGCCCCACTGCTGGAGACGACGCCGCTTATCGAACTAACGCTTTGGATTACCTTCGCGGCATGCAGCTAAAGGACTGGGAACCCCGATCGAAAGCTTTAGGGCGTTTTTCGGAAGCCATCGATGAGTTACTGAACGCTCACGATGGTGAGCATTTGATCGTTATCGACCACGGATTGATCATGACCCTCTACATCGCATCCACCAACGCCACAACTCCAAGCCGAGAGGGGCCGATAGACCCGATCGAGTTTTGGTCGAACTTACAGTTTCCGGATGCATGGCGGATCGACCTCAAGAGAATCTGTTTAGATCGGATCGGCTTCACTTGGGATGGACTTCCCATCAGTGTGGATCCTCCTCGTGGCGCGGCGGTCCTCGTGTATAGGCGAGTCGAGGACCGTATCGAGTTCCTTCTTTTGCACCGATCAGGTAATCCGCAAAACGGGGATTGGGCTTGGACCCCTCCCGGTGGCGCGCGCTTTCCCCATGAAGAGATCCTGACTTGCGCGGTACGGGAACTCGAAGAAGAAACCGGTCTGGGCTTGGCTCCTATCGCCTCGGGTCTCGGATCTTTGAACTGGCCGCAGTTTCTCGTCGAGGCACCGCTTGGATGCGACGTCCGGCTGTCTGATGAGCACGACGCCTATGAGTGGGTCGAAGCGGATGAGGCGTGCGAGCGCTGTCTTCCGGCAGTTGTTTCCGATGAGATGAGGCGAGGGCTCGAGTTTTTGCGGGCTGACGTTTAGCCCTGGGTCGGCCCGCAATGGGCCGACCGCGAGCTGATACGTGTTCTAGTTAGAGTTGTTGTTCGAATTGTGATACCCGCCTTGATTCCCTGGTTGGCCTTCGTAGCCTTTCTGACCCGGCGGAGTACTGGCCATGGCGGGAAGCGCCAGGCTAATACTAAGGACTACCGCGATACCTGTACTGACCATCAACTTCTTGATCCTGCTCATTTTCTACCCCCTTTCGGTTGGTGATTCTAGGCGCTGGAAAATGGGGTTACAAGAGGTGGGAATCGAACTTCTTTGAGTGACCATAATCAAGCCAAGGCGGAAGGGAATGCTCAAGCTGGCCATCACCCCAACGCTATCCCCAGGATTCCCGGAACGTTGAATCGATCGACTGT
>JBDSRR010000128.1:0-4571 GCA_039929185.1 Actinomycetota bacterium | reverse complement strand
CAACAGACCCAGAAACGTCACAAAGAACGACGATGTCCGGGCGGACTGTCCGCTGCTTGAACTTGGGATAGGCCGGAGTTCCTCCGGTTTGAAGGGAGGCACGTATCGTCCGACGAAAATCAAGTCGCCCCCTACGTGTGCGATGATGTTTGTATGACAAACGAGCAGCCAACCGTCTTGCTAGGGACGCCACCGAGCGTTTCATCTCAACGAGTTCATCCGCGGTCGCCTGCAAGAACTCAACATCTTCTGGAAGTGGCCGCGCAAGAGCCCTAGCCATGGCTTCTGGACCTCGTTCCGCAACCAAACGAGACCGTATGATCCGCTCTATACGCGCCCGGAACCCCGCCACACGGTCGCGAGCCTCATCTTGGCTAAGCCTGCCATCGAGTATCGACCCCGCCTGCGCATCTGAAGCAAGTCGTGATGCCAAACGATCTGTGATCTCGCTCATGCCTAAAGCCTGCTCTACCTTCCACTGGTAATAGCGGCCCCCGACAGGTCGCCCCGGCTCTATGCCCGCGAAGCGTTGGATACTCTCAAATGCGAGATCGTCGAGTGCCCGGTCGTCATTTAGAAGCAGACTCTCGACAATAGCTTCCGGCAGATCGCCCGTAGCCTCGTCCGGTAACTGCAAATCGTGCGGCGAATGCGAGAAATAGACATCAAACAAAACGTCGAAGAGGAAGCGATGCGCTGAGTTCTTGATCAACGCGGCCGATAGAGCCGAGCGAAAAGTTTCGCGGTCATCCCAGTCGATCAAACCTAAGACGCGTGAGGCGTCGATAACCTCAGAGGTCGATACCGCAACCCCGAGCAGTCGCAGTCGATCGACAAACTCCGTCAGGCGATCGATCATCAGCCCGAAAGAGCTTTGGTCGCCTTATCTATGTCGGTTGAATGCTTCAACAGCACCCCCAGTGTCTCAGTGAGATCTTGGTCTTCAAGATTGGTATGACCAAGAGCCAATAACGTTCTCGCCCAATCAAGCGATTCGGCTATGGATGGTGACTTTTTTAGATCCAAGGATCGGATCGTTCTAACAACCGCTGCGACCTTTTCAGCCAAGGCCTCTTCGAGGCCCTGAACCTTTGCAAGCAAGATGTGTTTCTCGCGCTCGATAGTGGGATACCCAAGTGGCAGGAAGAGGCAGCGCCTCTTTAGCGCCTCGCTGAGTTCTCTGGTTCCGTTCGAAGTAAGGACAACCAAAGGGATCTGGGTGGCTTTGATGGTTCCAGTTTCAGGGATCGAAACCTGCCAATCGCTGAGCACTTCCAGCAGAAGAGCCTCAGCTTCCAGATCGAGACGATCGACCTCATCGATGAGCAGCAGCACTGGCTCGGTGGAACGGATCGCCTCTAGGAGTGGGCGGGCCAATAGGTAGTCTTCAGAAAAGATGTCTTGTTCAGCGGCGGTCCAATCTCTGTCGGGTTCTGCTTGGATGCGAAGCAGCTGCCGCCGATAGTTCCACTCGTAAAGCGCCCGCGACTCATCGAGCCCTTCGTAGCACTGAAGACGGATAAGGCGTCTGCTAGTGACCTCCGCAAGTGCCTTCGCCAACTCGGTCTTACCGACGCCGGCTGGCCCTTCAACCAAAAGAGGTTTTTCGAGTTCAGCCGCGAGAAACACCACAGTTCCTATCTGGTCATCTGCGAGGTATCCGACCATCGCCAATTGATCGACCGCCCACTTGGGACTATCTAGGTTCATCTTCGTTTTCCCTCTCGTATGGGGTCGGCGGGGGCAGAACCGGCAGGCCACCACTCAAACTCAACTGGACCTATCCGAACCTCATCACCATGACTCGCCCCCGCCTCGGCCAACGCCTTCTCAACACCTGATCGTTCGAGACGGTCTTGAAGATAGGCGACTGCCTCAGGATTGCTCATGTCGGTCATGGAAACCCACCTTCGCACCGAAGCCCCTTCAACCCGCCAGGCGCTGTCCTCGCGCTTTACGGTAAGAGGAATCTCGGCTGGCCTAAATAGTTCGAAGCCCTGGACGTTGGCAGCCGCCTCATTAGCAGCGTCGACCAATCTACGTAGTTCTGCAAGAAGCGCGGGTAACCCATCGCCATCGCGAGCTGATATCGGAAATGCTTCTTCGAAGCAACTTTTCGCTTTGTCGACAACGTCCGGAGCAACGGTGTCGATCTTGTTCAGGGCAACAACGATCGGTCGCTCGGCAAGATCTTCGCGAAATTTCCTGAGTTCATTTCTGATCACTTCGTGGTCCCCCACCGGATCGCGCTCCGTTGCGGTCAAGTCGATAAGGTGCAGGAACACCGGAGCTCGCGCAGCATGCCGCAAGAACTCAAGACCAAGTCCTTTGCCGGTGTGAGCGCCTTCGATGAGACCGGGGATGTCACAGATGGTGAACCGATGGCCTTCAGTCTCAACGATTCCAAGTGTTGGTTCTAATGTTGTGAAAGCATAATCAGCCACCTTCGGACGAGCGGCTGACACCGCACCCACTATGGTCGACTTTCCCGCGTTAGGGAAGCCAATCACAGCCACGTCGGCTATCAGTCGGAGTTCCAAGCTGATAACCAAAGATTCACCAGGCTCGCCCAACTCCCCAAAGGATGGGAGTCGACGCGTGTGCGTCTTAAACGCCGCATTGCCTCGCCCGCCACGGCCCCCTTTGGCGGCGACAACTGAGTCGCCTGATCGAGCTAGGTCTGCAATCACGGTGCCCTGTTCATCTTTGACCACGGTCCCAACAGGAACGACCAGCAAAAGATCCTGAGCATTAGCACCCGTGCGATTATTCTTGGCACCGTTAGTCCCATTGGAAGCCTTCTGATGCGGATGGTCCCGAAGGGCTACTAACGACCCGATGTTCAGGTCGGCCACAAGGATGACTGAGCCTCCCCTGCCGCCATCGCCGCCATCGGGCCCTCCATTCGGGCGGTACTTCTCGCGGTGAAGCGTGACCGCACCATCGCCGCCCTTGCCGGACTTAACGCTGACGCGCGCCTCGTCAACGAACACTGAGTTCCACTTTGCTCACGGCAGTTCCAGCCCGCTGGTGGCGTGCCTCGATCAACAAAGTTCCGGCTTTGGGGGCATCGATGACCCACTCGCCTTTTGCTCTATCGTCGGTAAAGTCGCCGCCAGCGAACAAGATGTTGCGCTTTTGATCGCGGCCACCAAGTTGGCCTAGTTCCGTCTTCTGCTCACCCTGAACAAGCGTTGCTCCATCGGGCAAAGTTAGTTCTACTTCGACGGGCCTAACTGCTTTTCGCTCCATCGCCTTTTCGGTCACGTTGGTGGGCAGCCATCCAGAGTTGATCACGACAACACGCAAGCTGAACATCGACCCTGACAAGTGTTTGAGTTCGACACTGGAAAGCTCCAACTTCGGGGAAATGAGCAGATGAAAGATCGCGAAGTCGGCATGCGAACTGATCTCTTGTTCGAGAAACTCCGGAGGTGGGTTTCGCCAGCAATACATCGAATGCCAACCGCCCAGCTCGACCTCGCCTAGCTGTGGATGTTCATAGCGATACCAGTCGATATAGCCCTTGCCCCCAAGGACTTCGTCGTTCCACTTGAGCAACTTCAAGTCGTCTTCGACTGGATGTTCACGAAACCACTCGATGTATTTGTAATCAGTTATCCCAGCCTGCTTCATGGGACTCCAGAATTCGGTTGTCCAGGCATAGACGCCAAGGTGGTCATACATCCAATCGTCACTGCCCCCAACGATGTTGGTCTTGGGGTCGTACTTGAAATCGTGGAAGATCGATATAGCCGCATATCCCGTTATCTCAGTAGCCTTCTCACCGATGAGTTGGTACGTCCGAAGATCTGCGGTAGGAAAATGATCGTCGTTGTGAGTGGAATAAGGTCTTAGGTGCACTGAACTGTAGGTGTGATAAGTAATGAACCCAGTGATGTTGGGCCTATCGACCACCGCCTGCACCATTGCCCTTACCTCGGGCTCAGACGTTGGATAGGGGCCAGCTCCCTTCTGGACACTTTCGGTATCCCATAGAGCCGGATAGTTGCGATTTAGGTCGAGGCCCTCTAGTGGAGGTGCCGCCTTGATAGAAACTCCATCGTAATTACGGACACTGCCCTCTGGAAATAGTCGGTAGTAGACCCCTCCAACTTCATCGGGATCTCGCGCGACCAACAATCGAGGGTCATCCGGATACGCCTTCCACGCCCCATTGTCATCACGCACTCGCATCGACAAGATACGGCCGTCGCCGTCAACATCCTCGCCATAGAAACCATCCTGCTCATCGGCAAACGGATAATGCCTAACGCTGGATCGGACAAACTTTGGGCGATCGGCAAGTGCAAGTTCCGCCCCGTCTGGGTTCAGCCTAGGAACTACATAAAAAGTGCGAGTGTCCATAACTCGCGTCACGGACTCGTCGGTACCGAAACCGCCAATGAGCTTGTTGATCAAGTACAGAGCCGCGGTGCAACCGGTTACTTCTGTGGCGTGGATGTTGGCTTCGACCCAAAGAGCTGGCTTACTAGCGGCCTCACCAGTGGCGGTGTTGGTCATGGTGGCAAGCCATATTTCCCGGCCCTCAAATGATTGCCCTATGGAAC
>JBDSRR010000127.1:0-3891 GCA_039929185.1 Actinomycetota bacterium | reverse complement strand
CAACGAAGATGGCACCCTTCGATTCCAGTTCGCGCACAACGTGCAGGTTATGAACGATCTGCTTTCGCACGTATACGGGGGCCCCGTATCTGACAAGCGCGCGTTCAACGATCTCAACTGCCCTGTCAACGCCAGCGCACCATCCCCGAGGGGCCGCTATCAATATCTTTTTGCTCATCGTTTAGAGGTCGCCACCTTTATGGCTTCTTCCATCAGGGCGTCAACCATCTTGTCGGCCGGCACCCAACCGATCTGCTTGCCGCGCGAAAACAGCAGTCCCCGATCGGGCCCCGCAGCGATGCCAACGTCCGCTTCGCGAGCCTCGCCGGGCCCATTCACCTCGCACCCCATAACTGCGATCTGGATAGGCGGAAGGTTCATCTGTTCAAGGCGATCTTGCACTTTGCGTGTAAGTTCGATGACGTCGAGTTCGGCCCGACCGCACGACGGACACGCAACGAGATCGAAGGTAGTACGCCGCAAGCCGAGCGCCTGCAAGATCTGTTTTGCGGCTTTGACCTCTTCGACAGGGTCGGCAGTTAGCGAAACGCGGATGGTGTCGCCGATACCTTCGGCAAGCAGCGTTCCGATACCGATGGCCGACTTCAAAGTTCCAACCGGGGGTGGGCCAGCCTCGGTGACACCAAGATGCAGCGGATAATCAACGGCATCGGCCAGCAACCGATACGCCTCGATCATCTGGGGGACATTTTGATGTTTGACTGAGATCTTGATCTCGGTGAATCCCTCGTCTTCGAGCAGCCTTACCTCTTCAAGTGCACTTGCCACCAGTGCTTCTGGCGTTGGGCCCCCGAATTTAGCGATCAGGCGCTTGTCCAATGAACCTGCATTCACGCCGATGCGGATAGCCACCTTGCGATCAGCTGCCTCACGGCAAACGATCCTTATCTGTTCGGGGTCACGGATATTTCCAGGGTTGAGCCGCAAGCCTTGTACTCCCCCCTCTAAAGCCATGAGCGCCAGACGGAATGAGAAATGGATATCGGCAATGACGGGGATGCCGGCCTCTTTGACGATCTCGGGCAGAGCCAGCGCGTCGCCCTCATGGGGCACCGCCACCCTGACCAGGTCAGCCCCCTGGGGTGCTATCGCATGGGCTTGGATAAGGGTCGCCTGCACGTCGTCGGTCTTGGTGGTGGTCATCGATTGGATAGCGATGGGGGCATCACCCCCTATGGGGACGCCTCCGACTGAGATCTGTTTTGAGTGTCTTCTCGTCATATTGAGCATCTGCTTAATACTAATAGTAGAGCGACCTGAGAACTGAGCAAACGTTCGAATCGTCGCCTGGCAACAGTTTAGGAGAACGATGTTCACCGAGAGCGTCGAAGTTGTAGAGATTGTGTCGAGATTAGAAGACCGGCCTGGCCGCCACATAAGCAGCGGTAGCGGCGAACATGAGCGCAACTGACACCAGAGCGAGCGGGATTCGGCCCTTTTTAGGCACAACCTCGTAGGCTGCGAAGAGCGGGAAGATGGCCAGTACGAAGCGCGGAAAACTCAGAAGCGGTCTTGGGGGAAAAACCGACGAAAAGGCGACGAGCACGGCTGCCGCCCCATATGAAGCAAGAGCCCAGCGTCGCTGTTTGACTGCTATCGCGATCAACACCACCGCAAATACGGCCGTGGCCAGGTCGAAGAAGAAATAGACAGACAGGTCTGTCCCGCGAACTTGCCACCATGTCGAGGCGCCGCGGGCAAGAGTGACAAGTGGGTTAGCCAGTTGCCTCTGCCAAAGAGCTTGAACGCTCAATATGTTTGCGAAGTGTCCCGTTTTCCACCCGACATAGACAGCCCACCCCAACGCGGCAAGGATCGGTCCCCCGGATGCCCATCGGGCTTTCGCCTTGCCCGAACGTGCGGACAACAAGAACATCGGTAAAGCGATAAGCACACCGAATGGCCGCGAGAGAGCAGCCACTCCCCCAGCCACCGCCGCCCACCTGGAATGACCGCTCACGATCGCAAGAAGGGCCGCCGAGCCCGCCAATAGCAACACGGGTTCGCCATAGGGCGCTACCAAGAAGAACGCTGTCGGGAAAACCGCTAGGCCGAGCACAGCGGCGCGGGCAGCCCCAGGGCCATGCATCCGACGAACGAGCGCATATAAAAGGCAGTAACCCACCAAACAGCTAACGCTGGCGACAAAAAGCCCTGCTAATAATTCGTTACCACCGAACAGCGGTCGAAATAGCCGCACGATGAGCGGGAACATCGGAAAAAAAGCGAAGGCGCCTAACTCATGTCCGTATCCGACGGTTGCTATCCGCAGGTACCACAAAGCGTCGGCACGAAGCCAGACACCAAAAAGGGTTTGACCTAAGCCGGTGAACTGTGGCGGCGAATATCCCGGCACTCCGACCGTTCTTCCGACCTCAAGGAATCGAAGCGCATAAGCCGCAGCAAAGCTGGCTGTGGCTCTGGTGATCATCCAGGCCGCTAGGCCCCAGGCTAAGGCGCCTGTTTGGAGCTTTAGGCGGCTCGTTTCAGAATGGCTGGCAACGTGCGCCACAGGATGTGCAGATCCGATGCTACTGACCAGTTTTCGACATAGAACAGATCGTATCGAACGTAATCGGCGAACGAAAGCTGGTGACGCCCATTGACCTGCCACAAACCAGTCATCCCAGGCTTGACCTTGATTCGGCCACGAAGCCAGTCATCGTAGCGGGCGACTTCTTCCGACAACGGCGGGCGAGGACCAACCAGGCTCATCCGGCCGACCAGCACATTGATCAGCTGGGGCAACTCGTCTATGTGGAACCTGCGAAGGAACTTGCCCACTTTGGTCACCCTGGGATCGTCTGCGATCTTGAATAGCAGACCATCAGCCTCGTTACGCTCTTTGAGATGTGTCACCATTTCGTGAGCATTTTCGACCATGGTTCGGAATTTGATCATGCGGAACTCTCTACCGTACTGACCGACACGGATCTGCCTATAGAAAATGGGACCGGCACTTGTGAACTTCACGGCCGCCGCCGCGATCAAGAGCAATGGCGTGAAAGCGATCAGTAATGATCCTGAAACCAATATATCGAAGAGGCGCTTGGTAAACACCTGGGGACGAGCCAGTTGAATCTTACGCAGGGCCAAGACGGGAAGACCATCCAAAGGCTCCACTGCCACGCGTGACGCAGCGATATTCATAAGGCCGGCAGAAACGCGAACCTCAACATCGTGGTCTTGCAGGTCGCGGTAGAGGCGAGCAAGTTTGTCTTCTGGCACTGCTGAGCTAGCCACAAGAACGGCACCGGCACGAGCCATATCAACTGCTCCTGCGATGTTGGGGGCTGAACCATAAACGGGTAAGCCCTCTATCCGAGTGATCGAGGTTCCGTTCAGTTCACCGTTGGCGGCGACGAACCCTACTGGCTTGAAGCCGATCTTGGAATTGCGCGTAAGAGTTCGAGCGATTGCTCGGGCTTCCTCATTCAACCCAACGACAAGCAGCGGCACACAGAGCCTGCCATGGCGACGCATGAGATTGACTCCCTTATTGAAGATGAGACGACCGGATAAGACCGTGAACAAACAGGAAGCCCAGGCAAGGAACGTGAAGACGCGGGAGAAATCACGCTCTTCGGCCAGGAATGAAACCATGATCAACGAAACGACTCCCATGTTGACGCCATTGAATGTGCGTTTGAGTTCCTCTGCGGCGGACTTGGTTCCCCGCTCGTACATACCTGACACTGCGAAAAGGACGATCCACAAAGGGATCGATATTGCCAAGATGCCTTTGTAGTTGGCAGCTTGGGAAACCTGGCCGAAAATGTCGAGTTTGAACCGCAGCGAGGCAGCAAGGATGAACCCGGATGGTACGGCCACAAGGTCGAACATGACCTTTGTCCAGGTCAACCAATTCAG
>JBDSRR010000126.1:0-12747 GCA_039929185.1 Actinomycetota bacterium | reverse complement strand
AGAGATGGCCGAGAGTTTTCCCGCCATCGAATTTGAAGAGATGCAGCTTGATGAAATGGCGATGTGGTTGGTGTGGGAACCTCGTGAGATGGATGTACTTCTGCTCCCGAACCTTTACGGCGACATCATCAGCGACATTTGCGCTGGCCTTGTTGGCGGCTTGGGGTTGGCCGCCGGCGTAAACCTGGGTAAAGATTGCGCGGTGTTTGAGGCAACACATGGTTCGGCCCCCGACATCGCCGGAAAAGGCATAGCCAATCCCACGGCCATGATGTTGTCAGGAGTGATGCTGCTTCACCATCTAGGTGAACACGACGCCGCGACGCGACTTGAGAACGTGATTGCGCAGATTCTCGAGGAAGGCACTTCGACAACGCGCGACCTTGGGGGCAAGGCATCGACGAACGAATTTACACAGACCGTGGTTAGACGACTAGGTCGGCACACTTAGCGCGGATGGCCTCGGCGGCCGCCCGCAATTGCTCCAACTCGGAAGCATCAAGATCAAGTTCTATGATTTCTTCGACACCTGCACGACCAAGTCGCGCCGGAACTCCGACGTAAACATCCGCTATCCCATACTCACCGGTTGTCCACGCACAGACCGGCAGCATCTCTTTCGTGTCGCTCAACACGGCGTTCACCATCTTCGCAACGGCAGCGGAAGGAGCATAGAACGCGCTTCCTTTTTGGAGTAACCCAACCACTTCTGCCCCACCGTTTCGTGTTCGTTCGAAGAGGCGTTCGAGGGTTGCCTCATCGACCAGCCCCGTCAATGGCCGGCCATCGACCGTTGCCTGGCGGGGTAAGGGAACCATCTGTTCGCCATGGGAGCCAAGTGTCATAGCCTCGACCACGAGAGGCGAGACAGCAAGTTCCTCGGCGATGTTTGCGATCAATCGGGCTGAATCCAAGATTCCAGCCATCCCCATGACTCGCTGTTTATCGAAACCGGTTTTGACAGCAGTGAGATAAGTCATTTCGTCTAAAGGATTGCTGACCACGATGACCACAGCGTCGGGAGAGTGCTCGGCGACTTGCCTTGAGACATCCGAGATGATCGCCGAGTTCTTTTCTAATAGGTCCATCCGGCTCATGCCAGGAGTTCGCGGAAGTCCCGCTGTGACTACGACTACATTTGAATCGGCACTCTCTTTGTAGTCGTTGGTTCCGGTGAAATCGACCTCGAAACGCTCGATGGGGGCCGAGTGGCGAGTGTCAAGAGCGAGTCCCTGGGGCCATCCCTCAATGATGTCGATCAAGCACACGTCCGCGAGTCCGCGCTGAGCGATTCGCATCGCAGTGGTTCTGCCTACGAACCCTGCGCCAACTACAGTTACCTTTGCCATTTAAGTCTCCTTAGTATCCGACGCAAACCTTGAGTTACTCCGCGCTTAGTTCATCGTTTCGATGATCGCGTCTGCCACTTCTGAAGTGCCCACCGCCGTTGGATCGTCACGCGTTGGCTTCATGTCATACGTAACGTTTTTGCCTTGCGATATGACACTGGCGATCGCGGCTTCCATACGATCGGCGGCGGCGATCTCGTCTAGATAACGCAGCATCAACACGCCTGACAGCATCATCGCCATAGGATTCACCTTGTTCTGCCCCGAGTACTTGGGAGCCGATCCATGCGTGGGCTCAAAAACAGCGGCGTCGTCACCGATGTTGCCCCCGGGAGCAACGCCCAAACCACCAACAAGCCCGGCCCCAAGGTCACTCAAGATGTCGCCGTATAGGTTAGGAAGCACCAAAACGTCATATTCCTCCGGGCGTGCAACAAGCTGCATCGAGGCGTTGTCGACGATTCGATCTTCAAACTCGATGTCGGGAAACTCCTCCTCAGCAACCCGCCTCGCCGTAGAAAGAAACAAGCCATCAGAAAACTTCATGATGTTCGACTTGTGCACGGCTGTAACTTTCTTCCGCCCGTTGCGACGAGCGTAATCGCAGGCATACCTAACGATGCGCTCGGTACCGAACACCGATATCGGTTTTATCGAAATACCGGAATCTTCCCGGATCTGACGCCCTGACAGTTTCGCTATGAAATCGATGAGGTCCTTGGTCTCAGGAGCGCCCATCTCGAACTCGATGCCGGCGTAGAGGTCTTCATGGTTTTCGCGCACTATGACGATATCGATGTCTGAGTAGCGGGAGCGCACTCCTTCATAGGTCTTGCATGGGCGAAGGCAGGCGTACAAGTCGAGTTCTTTGCGCAGAGCAACATTGACGCTGCGAAACCCAGTCCCGATGGGAGTTGTTATCGGGCCCTTTATGGCTACCTTGTTTTTGCGGATCGACTCAAGAACGTGCTCGGGAAGGGGGGTTCCCCATTCTTCCATGACGCTTTCACCTGCATATTGGTAATCCCAGTCAAACTCCACTCCGGTTGCGTCGAGCACTCGGCGGGTCGCCTCGGCGATCTCGGGGCCGGTGCCGTCGCCTGGGATGAAAGTAACTCGATGAGCCATATTTTGATCCTCCTGATATGTGCGTTCACCGAAGGCTACCCGATAAGATAGAGGTACCCCAAAAGGAGGTGCGTTTTGCCGTCACGTGGACTTGAAGATGTTGTAGCAGCAGAAACAGCCATATCCGATATCGACGGACGACAAGGCATCCTTTGGTACGCGGGCTATGACATCAAAGACCTGGCTACCAACAGCACCTTTGAGGAAGTAGTCCATCTTCTTCACCACCGTGAACTACCGACGCAGACCGAGGCAGAGGAGATGTCGGTTCAGTTAGCCAAAGAGCGGGAGTTGCATGAATTTACGAAGGAACTGCTAAAAACGATCGCCGCAGTTGCATCGCCGATGTCGATGCTCCGCACGATGATATCTGCAGAATCGGCTCACGATCCCGACGGGTGGGAGACCCCCAACAATGACGAAGCCAACTTGCGCAAGGCCATCCGCCTGATCGCGAGAGTGCCTCAACTGATAGCCGGTTACAACCACATCAAGAAGAAGCAACCCCCCGTCGAACCACGTCCCGACCTGTCCCATGCGGCGAACTTGCTGTATGTGCTGAGCGGTGAAGTTCCGTCAGATGAAGACGCTCGCGTTATGGACGCATGTTTGGTACTTCACGCAGACCACACCATGAACGCATCCACATTCGCCGCGCGAGTAACTGCGGCAACCCTGTCCGACATACACTCGGCGATGACCTCAGCCATCGGCACCCTTAAGGGTCCCTTGCACGGCGGAGCTAACGAACGCGTCTTCGAGATGCTCAGCGAGATCGGTACGGTCGATCAAGTGGAGGAGAACATCAAGCTACGTTTGTCACGCAAACAAAAAATCATGGGGTTCGGCCATCGCGTCTACAAAACAGAGGACCCTCGTGCAACCGTCTTGCGAGAACTTGCTCGCGACTTAGGCGTTCGCAAGGGACAGACTAAATGGTTCGACATTTCTGAACAGATATATGAGGTAGTTCGCTCCGAGAAAGGGCTCTTCCCCAACGTCGACTTTTACGCTGCAGCCGTGTACCACTCTTTGGGGATCCCTAAGGAATTGTTCACATGCATCTTCGCCGCATCGCGGATGTCGGGATGGACCGCCCACGCCCGCGAGCAATACTCGAACAATCGCCTCATCCGTCCCGAGTCAGACTACATAGGGCCAGCCCCTCGAGATTACGTTCCCGCTAACCAGCGTTAGCGAAATGTTGCCTGGCGATCGTCCCCATAACCTGCTCAAGTTCATCGATCCCAGACTTCGGCACAACGGTGCAATACAGTTCCGCTGCAACCTCGGGCAGCGCGTCTTCGTAGGCAGTGAAGAAAACGATGTCAATCGTGGGGTGCATCTGCCTGATCCTTCTCGCGGCCATCGCCCCCGTGCATCCGGGCATCATGTGATCCAACACGACTACGTCTGCTCTGCAAAGTTCGGTCATGGTAATGGCCTCTTCTCCGTTGGCGGCCTCACCAACAACTTCGAAGCCAGGCGACATCCCCAGGGTAACCTTCAAAAGCATACGAACGGAATCGTCGTCGTCCGCAACTACAACCCTTAAGTCACCCCGTGGCTTGTCCATCTTGGTATCACTATCGGTGGTAGTTGGGGGCCGACTTATGGTCATTTCTGACTATATTTTCAAGCCCTTTAGGTTGGCCCGTCGCCCGATGGACGGCGTTTTGCGTGGCAGGAGCAGCATGTTTGGTCAGTTTTTCAGAGCAATCAGGATGAAATGCCAAGGCAAAGTCTCGACCCAACCCCCTTGCACCCTGCCTACGCAAAGCCAAGCGGCCCACGAGAACGTCACCGCCAACGATGGGTTTCGCGCAGAAATCGCATATGTATTCTTCTTTGAGGATCAGGCCCATAAATAATCATGATAAATGGGTCGGACAAATAAAGCGGGAAAATCGATCTAATTAGTCGATTTAGCCGCTCGCAGCGTGTTGGAAAGTAGCATCGCCACTGTCATTGGGCCAACACCGCCAGGCACAGGCGTGATTGCGCCTGCCACTTCAATAGCTGACTCGAAATCGACGTCGCCCACCAACCCTCCGTCCTCGCCACGGCTTATCCCTACATCTATCACGGTCGCCCCAGGTTTGATGAAATCGCCCGTTATGCCATTCGGAATCCCCGCCGCCACGATAAGGATGTCGGCTTGACGCGTGTACGCTTCGAGGCTCGTCGTCGCTGTATGGCAAAGCGTAACCGTCGCGTTCGCGGTTTCAGCCTTGAGAGACAGCAGGATCGAGATGGGCCGACCCACTAGGTTCGACCTTCCCACAACAACAACGTGCGCACCCTGGACCTTGATCGCGAAATCTTCTAGCAATCTCTGGATACCTAAAGGAGTGCAAGGCACGAACCTTGGCCGACCCAGCGTCAGCAAGCCTGCATTAGTTGCCGTAAGTCCGTCGATGTCCTTAGCCGGATCGATACGCTCTACTGCCATTGCGCCGTCGAGCCCCCTCGGCAGCGGCAACTGCAACAAGATGCCATCAACACTTTGATCTCGGTTCAGATCATCGATCAAAGAAAGTAACGTCGATTGCGAAACATCTGCCGCAAGCCGATGCACGAACGACTGCATGCCCGCTGCTTTCGCGGCTCGCTCTTTGCTGCCAACATAAACGTGCGACGCGGGATCGTCGCCAACCAATATGGCCGCTAGTCCTGGGGGTCGGCCAAGTTCAGCCACGCCGAGCGCGACCTCGGCTCTGACTTTCTTGGCGATGACCTTTCCATCGATGATCTGAGCTGTCATGGCCCTATCGTACCGTCATATTCCGGCGGGCTAGTGGCGGAAGTGGCGGAACCCGGTGTGGACAATGGGGATGGCGTGTTCGTCGGCTGCGGCAACAACCTCGCTGTCGCGCACGGACCCTCCCGGGTGGATGATCGCCCTCGCCCCGGCCTCAACTGCGGCGTCGACACCATCGCGAAATGGGAAAAAGCCGTCAGTCGCCATAACTGCACCCTTGGCCCGGTCGCCAGCTCGCCGTGCTCCAAGCTCTACGGCCTCCACTCGACTCATCTGTCCAGCTCCGATACCAAGAGCCTGTCCCTTCGCCGCGAAGACCACAGCGTTCGATTTCACATGCTTCACTACCTTCCACGCGAATAGCAGGTCTTCCCAGTCTTCCTCGGTGGGTTCGATCTTGCCGGCTACCCTCATCTGCGAGGGCTGAGCCGAAGTGGAATCAAGATCCTGGATAAGAAGTCCGTCAGCAGCACTTCGTATGTCCTGCTTGTCCCTGAACGGCACCGCAGAAATAACGCGCAGATTCTTCTTTGCCTCGAAGGTCCTAAGAGCCTCCGGCGCGAACGACGGTGCGATGACTATGTCGGTAACTGCGATGATTTCCAGCATCCTCTTCGCAGTAGCCCCATCGATGGGCCTATTGGCTGCCACGATGCCCCCGAAGGCCGAGCGTGGGTCACATTCAACCGCCCGTTGATATGCATCAACGATGGAATCCGCAGTGGCCACGCCCGAGGGATTTGTGTGTTTGATCACGGCTGCAGCGGGTTCGTCGAACTCGCATACCAAGCGCCATGCTGCGTCGAAGTCGAGGATGTTCGTGAATGACATTTCCTTGCCGGACAGCTGTTTCCATGCCGGAGTTTCTCTTGCAAAGAATCCACCAGATTGGTGGGGATTTTCCCCGTAGCGAAGTGCAAAAACCCGGTCGAGTGCGAAGAACGTGCGATCACTCGAAGCCGCGTCCCGTGTCATCCATCCGCTGACCGCAATGTCATATGAGGCAGTGTGCGAAAAAGCTTCTGCCGCAAGTTGCTTGCGCGTCTGGTCGGTAAGGCTCCCAGCACGCGAGCGCATCTCGTCAAGGATCTCGTCATACCTGTTGGGATTAACGACGACAGCAACTGAATGGAAGTTTTTGGCCGCTGCCCTCACCATGGCTGGGCCACCGATGTCGATCTGCTCGATCGCCTCGTCTTCAGTAACGTTCGTATCTGAAATGGTGCTTTCGAACGGATAGAGATTGCAGACCACGAGGTCAATAGGAGCTATGCCATATTCCCTCAATTGACTAAGGTGTTGAGCATTGCGACGGTCAGCAAGGATGCCCCCGTGTATCTTTGGGTGAAGCGTCTTCACTCTACCGTCGAGCATCTCGGGCGCACCCGTGACTTCGCTGACGGGCGTCACCTGTATGCCAGCACGTGCGAGCATCCGAGCAGTGCCGCCGGACGAAACCAGTGATACACCCATTTCGATAAGGCCCCTTGCAAGTTCCTCGACCCCGGTCTTGTCATTTACTGAGATGAGGGCGCGCTTGATCTTCATGCATTGATCCCTTCGTTGTCTTGGATACGGATGACTCGCCCGTTCATATGAAGGCGACCACTGAGCATCAGCCTTACCGCAGCTGGAAAGATTTGACGTTCGACCTGTTTGATGCGCTCGGTCAAGCTCGCTTCGTCATCGTTTGGTTCAACGTCGACGGCTTGCTGTAAAACGATGGGCCCATGATCGACTTCTTCATCCACCAGATGGATAGTCGCCCCAGTAACCTTAGCGCCCCAAGCCAGCGTATCGCGCACCGGATGGGCACCAATGAAAGATGGAAGGAGCGCGGCATGCGTGTTGAGGATCCTGCCTGCGAATGGCCGGATGAACTCCGGAGAAAGGATCTTCATGAATCCGGCGAGGCAAACTAACGTGACCTCACGGGCAACAAGTTCCTCGGCGAGAGCGTGGCTATATGCCTTTCTGTCCGAAAAATCGTCCGGGTTGACATAAAGATCTTCAACTCCAGCGCTCTTTGCCCGCCCGAGCGCGATAGCATCGGCACGGTCTGAGATCAATACGACAACCTGGCCGTCGCCGAGTTGCCCGGCAGCGGAAGCATCTAAGAGAGCTTGCGCGATGGTTCCCGAGCCGGACGCGAGGATGGCGATGCGAGTTGTCATTACCGAAGGATATCTGAATGCAAGAACCGGCCCCGAAGCCGACGCTGGGCGCCCGAGTGTTGATGAGTCCAGTGGTCCGTCTGGTCATAGCCATTCTGGTGCTGATCACCGTTGCGACCCCTCTTCTTTTGTCACCGCCACTGCGTTCTGGCCTACTTTCTTTTTACGGGATCCAGGTGGTGGCTGGCTTGGCGGCCCTGTATGTCGTCGGAAGATTCATCGAGATGCGCTCGCCCGCGCAGTTCGGCCTAGGAGCAAAGGGTGCGGGCAAGGAACTTGCTATTGGCTTCGCTATAGGTGCCGTGATCATGAGCTTTGTTGTGGGCATCTTCGCAGCGGCAGGTTGGTATCAGATAACCGGCTTCGGATCTACCATCGGTCCGAAGGGCTTGATCCTTACCGGCACCGGCCCCAGGTTTGTCGAATTGGTGTTGTTCTTCTTGTTGGTGGGGGTATTCGAGGAGATCCTGTTTCGAGGCTTGCTCCTGCGTATCTTCCAAGATGGGGTTGGCTCGTGGGCTGCCCTTGCGATCAGTTCGCTCGCTTTCGGTCTGGTCCACGCCAACAACCCAAACGCCGACATATGGAGCGCACTGGCGATCGCGCTTGAAGCTGGGCTGCTGCTTGGCGGCGCCTTCATCCTGACCCGCTCGATCTGGATGCCGATAGGGATCCATTGGGCATGGAATCTCTTCCAGGGCCCGGTATTCGGAGCCTCGGTTTCGGGCGGTAGTTTCGGAGCCTTGTTCCGCTCGAAAACCGTAGGCCCAGAACTGCTCACCGGAGGGGGCTTCGGGCCTGAAGGTGGACTCGTAGCCCTTACCGTTGCCACGGGTGCAGGAATCGCCCTTTTGATACTGGCCGCTCGCCGCGGTAGATTCCTAACCGCAAAAGAGTCGAAGCGTCTGCATCTTGAACCCGACCTTTAAGTAAGCAAGCCGCTTTTTCCGGCAGGTTTACACAAGGGTCAGTGCAGATTGAACGAGTTCAGCTACCTCTGTTGAGTTGCGGCCTACTCGAACACCCACTGCTTCGAAGGCTTCGGCTTTGGCTATTGCCGTTCCTTTCGAACCAGAAACTATTGCGCCGGCGTGGCCCATCCTTTTGCCGGGCGGAGCGGTGAAACCTGCGATGTATGCAACGACTGGAGTTTTCATGCTCCCTTCGATGTATGCCGCCGCCTTTTCCTCTTCATCGCCGCCGATCTCGCCCATCAAGACCGCAACTTTAGTTTCGGGGTCTTGTTCGAAACGTCGCAAGACATCGATGAAGCTCGTCCCGACTATCGGATCGCCACCGATACCAACCGTCGTTGTTTGACCTATCCCCCGTTGCGTTAGCTCATGCATGATCTGATACGTAAGCGTTCCAGATCGTGAAACCAACCCAACGGGGCCCGGCATGGTGATCTCGCTAGGGATGATGCCCGCATTGCATCGTCCGGGCGAAATCAAACCAGGGCAGTTGGGGCCGATCAAGACCGAATCGCTATTCCGAAGGTACGCATAAACGCGGGCCATGTCGTTGGCTGGGACTTTTTCGGTTATGCAGACGACAAGAGGTAGCCCAGCATCAACTGCTTCAAGGATCGCGTCAGGGGCGAAACGTTCACTAACGTAGATGATGCTCGCGTTCGCACCAGTTTCTTCAACGGCTTGAACGACGGTATCGAACACAGGAATGCCTTCGACATCAGTTCCACCTTTACTTGGGTTCACGCCAGCAACAACCTTGGTACCGTATTCACGATTACGGAGTGAGTGAAACCCGCTCTCCTTCTTTAGAGACAGGCCTTGCACCAGCAGCCGAGTGTTTTCATCGATGAAGATCGCCATTATGCGAAGAGCACCGTTTTCAGATTACCCAGACCGCTGCCAACAAGGTCGAAACTTTCTCCTCCGTCATTTGAGTAATGCACCTCGCCATCGGAAGTTCCGAATGCAACCTCGGATGGAACCTTAGGATTTATCACTAGTGCCCTTCGTTGGACGGCCCCTTTCAGACCTTTGGCAACGGTGCGAAATCGCTTGCCTGCATCGGTCGATAAATGGATGCTGCATCTGGCCCCACCGCGCTCGTCCCAAGTATCTGGCGGGCCCGACGCTTCCGAGATGATCACCCTCTCTGGCTCGACTGGGTGCGCGGCCAACCCCATGGTGTAGCCGAGTTCATTGCCCATCAGTCGCCAAGTGAAGACCTTGTCGTCATCACTGCAAAACGCTCCTTGACTGGTGGTGACGTACACACGCTCGTGCCTTGCTGGCGCCACTTGTACCGCATGGACATCTGCCACCGGAAGTTCCAAATCAACCCACTTCTTCCCGGCGTCGCGCGTGCGATACAAACCGCCAACCTCGACTCCGAAGTAAAGGGTCTTCGGATCTTTCGGATGCCCAGCGATGGCGGATGTAAGAGCAGTTCCCCAAGGCGCGGACCAAGAATCCTTACCGGGAGCATCACGGAATGAATCCAATTCCGACCAACTGTCGCCCCCGTCTTTGCTTACCCAACCTGAAGCAGGAATGCTCCCTGCGAAGATCTTCGCGCCCGCCTGGACGCCACCGGCGATTCCGATCGAATGGACGCCGTCACCCAGATCCTTCTCAGTCACCCTCGCGTCGCCATTTCCATCCCAAATTAGGATCCATCCCGATTCGGTCCCGGCGATAACCTTGCCGGCACTGGGCCGCACCGCGCAATTGATAGGTTCGGAATGCAAAAGCGTTACTTCTTCATCTTCATAAAGGATCAGTCCATTGGAACCACCCAGAAAAAGTCTCATCGTGTCGCCTCCACTGCTTCATTGGCTGCTTCGAACATGGTTGCGGATGCTTTGACCATCGGATGATTCGCTTCAGAGAGGATCCGCCTGCCCTCTTCTGCGTTCGTGCCATCGAGCCTTACCACGATCGGAATGTTTACATCGAGTCTTCCGGTTGCGTCGACTACGCCCTGCGCAACGAGGTCGCATCGAGTGATTCCGCCAAATATGTTGATCAAGACTGACCTGACCTTGGAATCTGAAAGGATGACTTCAAGGGCGCTCGAAAGAAGATCGGCATCGGCGCCTCCACCAACGTCGAGGAAATTCGCCGCTCGGCCCCCAACTTGATCGACGATGTCAAGAGTAGACATCACCAGACCGGCACCGTTACCGATGATTCCGATATTGCCATCGAGTTTGATGAAATTGCCGAACCCGCGTTCTTGCGCCATGCGTTCTTGGGGATCGGCGCCGGTGACTTGTCTGAGTTCTTCAAACTCAGGATGACGGAAAAACGCAGACTCGTCTAGGGAAACCTTGGCATCTAGAGCGACCACCTGGTCATCCTGCGTCAAGATTAAGGGGTTGATCTCAACCAACGAAGCGTCTGTTTCGATGAAAAGTTTGTAGATGCTTGCGAATATCTTGGCAGATCCGGTTCTCGCTTCGGGATGCAAGCCTGACCCAAACACCAACTGGTTGATCTGGAACCCTTGAAGTCCGAGCAATGGATCGATGTGTACTTTGGCGAGGGCTTGCGGTTCGGTTGCTGCCACTTCTTCGATGTCCATCCCGCCTTTTGACGACACCATGAAAAGGTATTTGCGAGCGGCTCTATCGAGCATCAAAGAGGCGTAATACTCCGCCTTGATATCGGAGGCCCGCTCAACGAGCACACGTTCGACGATGTGTCCTTTGATGTCCATGCCCAAGATCGCCTCGGCTGCCTCGCCTGCTGCCTCAGGGGTTTCAGCGACTTTGATACCACCAGCCTTGCCTCGCCCACCCACCTGGACCTGCGCCTTCACGACGGTTGTTCCACCCAACGATGCTGCGATCTTGCGCACCTCATCAGCAGTCCTGGCCACCTGGCCATCGGGGACCGGGATGTTCCACTTGGCGAGCAGTTCTTTGCCCTGAAATTCGAAAAGGTCCATCAGTTCTGCCCGCAGTTGGCTTTGACCCATTCGACTATCGACTGGGTTGTCGCTCCTGGGGTGAAAATCTCGGTGATGCCCGCTTGCTTCAATTTCACTGCGTCATCGTCTGGAATTATTCCTCCCCCGAAAACCTTGATCTCGCCAGCACCCTTGGCGCGAAGCAAGTCGACCACTTTTGGAAACAGAGTCATGTGGGCCCCCGATAAACATGAAAGTCCCACTGCGTCTGCATCCTCCTGGATAGCTGTCTCGGCGATCTGCTCTGGTGTTTGATGAAGCCCTGTATAGATGACTTCGATGCCTGCATCTCGCAACGCCCGCGCCACCACTTTGATTCCGCGGTCATGTCCGTCGAGGCCGGGTTTGGCGACAACGACGCGTATACGAGAGTCCTGGCTAGAAGTCATTCAAAAATAGGATCGGGAAGTTTGACGTGTGCCCCGGCGGACAGGTTAAACCAACCGGAGGCATGGCGCATATGCCACCATAATCATCGTCATGGATCCGATCCCTGCTCGGCAACGCATCGAGATGTTGTTCGACTCGTTCGAAGAACTGGCCCTCGCTGATGGGTTGACCGACCCCATCGGCTTTCCTGGATACCAACAGACGCTGGATAGTGCCCCCGGTGAGGCGATCGTTTGGGGGATCGGTCGAGTCGGCACACATCGAGTTGTCGCAGCCCTGTTCGAGTTCAGTTTCTTGGGGGGCAGCATGGGCGATGTGGTCGGTGCGACCCTTGAGGCTGCCATGAGTCGAGCATTGACCGATGGCCTTTCATTCCTTGCGGTCACGGCATCGGGCGGGGCTCGGATGCAGGAAGGGATGTTCGCTCTGGCTCAGATGCCCCGCGCAGTTTCCGCCTCGGTCGCTCTCGCAGCAGCCGGGATCCCCCGTATAACCATCCTCGGACACCCAACCACCGGAGGCGTTTACGCTTCTTTCGCATCGCTTTCCGATATCTTGCTGGCGGACCAGGGGGCCACGATCGGTTTCGCAGGCCCTCGCGTTGCCGAGGCAGTCGCGGGTGCTCCGCTGCCAGAGCACTCCCACACGGCAGAGGCGGCATACGAGCACGGCCTCATCGACGCTGTCGTCCCGCCACAGATGATGCGCGATCGACTGACCCTATTGCTCAACATCCTGGCCCCCGCTATCCCACAAGACGTACCGCAGATGGACACGACCTCAGTTAACGTCGGTGATGCCTGGGAGGAATACTTGTTGGCTCGCCACGCCGAGCGTCCCACAAATTCCGTACACACCTCGAACTTGTTTGACCAGGTGTTTGAGTTTCACGGAGATCGCATGGGAAACGACGACCCTGGAGTCATAACAGCCTTAGTGCGATTCGCTGAAAGACCCGTCGTATTGATCGCCCTCAACAGAACGCATCCGAATGCATCGGGGT
>JBDSRR010000125.1:0-7685 GCA_039929185.1 Actinomycetota bacterium | reverse complement strand
CGACTTGATTTTCGTCGGACGATACGTGCCTCCCTTCAAACCGGAGGAACTCCGGCCTATCCCAAGTTCAAGCAGCGGACAGTCCGCCCGGACATCGTCGTTCTTTGTGACGTTTCTGGGTCTGTTGCGGCGTTCAGCAGATTCGCTCTCGCATTGCTGCATGCACTTGCACAGCATTTCCGTCGGGTGAGGTCGTTCGCGTTCATCGACGCTATCGACGAGGTTAGTTCGTTCTTCCAGGGCGGCGACTTCGACGAGGCCGCGCGACGTGTTAGAGACGAAGCCCGCACGGTATGGCTCGATGGCCACTCTGACTACGGGCACGCTTTGAAGCAGTTCCTTGCAGACCATGAGGATGCGCTTGGCCCAAAAACGACGGTTCTTTTGTTGGGAGATGTGCGGTCGAACTTTCGTGGTCCAGAAGCCGCATCGCTTGAGCAGATCAGGGCCCGCTGCAAACGGCTTTACCTTTTGAATCCCGAGCCGGAGCGTCATTGGGATACAGGTGATTCCATAGTTTCCACGTATGAGCCGTTCTGCGATGGCGTCTTTGAGTGCCGGAATCTCAAGCAGTTGACAACATTTATCGAACGGATCGGATGAAGGACCCTGCCATGCGACTATCATCTGGTGAACGGAGGTTGACTGTGTCCAAGGACTATTACGTTGAACTGAGCGGAGCGAAGGTTGCGCCAGTCGCTGCACCCTATGAAACCGGAATCATTACCCAAGCCGGTGCCACGCGACCGTTCTTGGTGGAACGTGAGTGGAGTGGTCCTGCGGGACACTACAACGAACAGTGGTCGATCCGCCAAGGTAACAAAGTTCTCCATACCTGCGACGTAAAACTTCGCTTCATCAAAGGGTTCCAGTCTGCTAGTCGCTATGTTGATGTCGTCGATCTCCCTCTGGAGATCGCCCCCGGTTCTTACAGCCTGGTCTTCGTGGTAGAGGGTCGTTTCATGGGTGCGGCTGATATCGAGGTTCGTGATAGCCCAACTGCCGCCTAACCAAACCCTCGTCGTGTTCGGCGCATCGGGCGACCTCACGGCTCGCAAAGTGATGCCCGCTTTGTACAACTTATTCAAGTTAGGTCTGCTGCCGGAGCAGTTCTCGGTGGTCGGGTATGCCAGGACCCCCATGGACGACTCGCAGTTTCGGGGCGCGATGCGAGAGGCTGTTGCAAACCACGGGGGCCAAGCGGGGCAGAGTTTCGAAGAGTCAGTCTGGCAGGGTTGGGCACCGAACCTGTCGTATGTCCAAGGCGATTACTCGAGCCCTGAAGACCTGTCACGAGTGGTCGGCGCAGTCGACCCCAAGGTCCCGATCTTGTTTTACTGTGCTACCCCACCTTCGGAGTTTCCCGGAATCATCACTGGGCTCGGCAGCATCGGGATGCCGCGGGGGTCTCGGATCGTGATCGAAAAGCCCTTCGGGCACGACCTCAAAAGTGCCAAAGAGCTGAACGCTTTACTGCACGACAACTTCGCTGAGAAGGACATCTTTCGCATCGACCACTATCTCGGCAAGGAAAACGTTCAGAACATCTTGGTGTTTCGGTTTTCGAACGGCATGTTCGAACCGATCTGGAACCGTATGTATGTGTCTTCGGTTCAGATCGACGTAGCGGAAGACTTAGGCATAGGTAGGCGCGGCAAGTTTTATGAACAAGCAGGTGCCATTCGCGACATCGTTCAGAACCACATCCTTCAGCTGTTGGCGACCTTGATGATGGAACCGCCCTCCTCGTTCGATGCCGAATCGATCCGTGACGAGAAGGTGAAGGTTTTGCGAGCAGTGACCCCCATCGATCCTGATGCGGTAGTCCGTGGGCAGTACGTCGGATACCGGCAAGAGGCAGAGGTAGCGGGCGATTCACAGACTGAAACGTTTATCGCGGCCCGCATGGGTATAGAGAATTGGCGATGGGCTGGAGTCCCGATCTACATCCGAACGGGCAAACGCCTGGCAAGACGAGCGACCACGATCAGCGTGACGTTTCACGATGCTCCACACATGTTGTTCGAAGAGTCTGGCATGCTGCGGCCCGAACCCAATCATCTGACCATAAGGATCCAACCAGACGAGGGGATCACCATCACTTTTGATGCCAAGATTCCCGGCCCGGAGATGCGCATCCAACCTGTAGACATGAGCTTCGATTACGACCGATCCTTCGACGTTGCGCCTCCCGAAGCATACGAGCGCCTTCTTCTCGACGCGATGCAAGGTGATCGCACCCTGTTCACGCGTGCCGATGAAGTGGAACGGTCATGGGAGATCGTTGCAGACGTGTTGACTCGCACCGATGTCCTGTTTTACGAACCTGGGAGTTGGGGGCCGGAGGATGCAGACCGATTGGTCTCGCCCCAGAGATGGCATCTTCATTAGACCAATGTGCGACCATGCATACGATCGTCGAATGGCGGCAAGTGCCCGCGCTCCTGGCATCGATGTGGTCTCACCGCGATAGGTACCGCGCGAGGGTCAGCGTTTCAGGACTACGGTGGTACCGATGCGCATGCCATTACGTGAAAAGGTACCCCTACGAACCTCAACCGCTCCCACGTATCGCGCGGATGGTGAATACAAGGGGCAGGGATCCTTCTTGCAGGGCGTCATGGTCAATATATCGACGATCTGCATATTTTCGTCCCAAAAGGCGATGTCGAGTTCGAAGAGCGTGTTCTTCATGAAGAAGGGATTCTGGGTGGGCTCTTCGAATAGGAACACCATCCCAACATCGGCGTCGATCCCCTCGATACCCATCAAACCTATCGAGCGCTCCCGCGGTGACTCGGCGATCTCGACACGCAGTGAGAATCTGGCGCCCCCGCTAGACCCTCTAGAGTTGATGATCGTCAGTTCGCCTTCGGGGAAACCGCGGATAAGTGGTGACCCTGGACCACAACTTAGCATCAGCACGAGCCATAGCCCGCCTAGGCGCTTCAAATCCCGGGTGCTCCCTGTTTGCATGAATATTCTTGCTCGATGATTCAAAGATACATGGCTGATGGCGAGAAGGTCGTGAGCGAGACGCGTCGCCATTATGTCGTGCTCTTTCGTCCTTTCGCTATCTGGCTCTTAGTTCTGGGCCTATCGGCTGCTGTTGGTCTGCTAGCCCAGGAATGGATCCCTCGCCGGATAGCCGAGGACATCGCCGGGGGCGGAGTTGTTCTTGCCAGCGTATTTCTTACCTTTAAGTTGTTGCGATGGAGGGCTGCCCGATACGTGTTCACCGATCGGCGTGTTTTAATCATCGAAGGAATCATCGCAAAACGAGTCAACGCGATTCCGCTTCAAAGGATCAGTGATTCGACTTACTCACGTTCAGTTGTAGGAAGGATGCTTGGCTATGGGGCATTGGAGATAGATACCTCTGGTGGATCGGGTGGTTTGGCAATGCTGGTGGCGCTTCCCCGCCCTGATGACATCTATCGCTTGGTTTCCTCGCTGACGCATCCTAGGTCTTCTTCGCTGCAGGACGACGACACCGGGCCGCTGCCAAAGACGGTTCTTTGAGTCGGCGACTCGGGCTTATGGGTGGGACCTTCGATCCTATCCATCATGGCCACTTAGTCTGCGCCGAAGAGGCTCGTCATCGATTCGACCTCGAGGAAGTGATCTTCATCCCAACAGGGCAGCCATGGCAGAAGTCGGCAACCACTTCTGTTGAGGACCGCTACCTGATGACGATGATCGCCACTTCTGCGAATGAGAGTTTCTCTGTTTCGCGCATCGAGATCGATCGTCCTGGGCCCACTTTTACCCTCGACACTTTGCGGGCGATGCGAGGATTCTTTGGCGATGAAGCTGAGCTGTATTTCATCACTGGAGCGGATGCGGTTCTTGAAATCTTGACATGGAAACAACCTGATGAAGTTATGACACTCGCCCGGTTCGTTGCCGCGACAAGACCAGGATACGAGTTGGGCAAGCTCCGAGATTCGGAATTGTCCGGTAGCGTTATCGTCATGCCCATCCCGTCGCTCGAAATTTCGTCCACCCAGATCCGTCAAAGAGTTCGCGATGGTCTTCCCATCCGTTACCTGACTCCCAGCAAAGTTGTGACGTTCATAGATGAACGCGGGTTGTACCGTGACTGAGCCGATGAGACCGCGTGGTCCTGGCCCTCGCACCCAACGCGGGCGCCAGGAGCATCGGAAAACGGTACGACGCCGATTGCGCAACATCCTCCTCGCCACCGTTTTGGCGGGCGGGCTCGCCTTTGGTGCAGGCTTCATCGAACTGCCGGGAATATCTGGGCCTGGCAAGAAGGACGTATCAACGAACAAAGGCGAAGTGGTTCAGCAGACCTGGCTGATGGTGGGAACCGTAGAGTCAGACACCTCCGGCGATGCGGACTGGCTGTATGTGGCATCTCATGATCGAAAGAAAAAGACGAGTTTCATGATGTACGTGCCGCGTACGACTTTCGTTGAGATCCCCGGTTTTGGGCTTGAGACTCTGGACAAGGCACTGAGTCTTGGACACGAACCCCTTCTGATTACCGCGGCCGCCAATCTTCTTGGAGCAGGTTTCGATCACTTTATCAAGATCTCAGATCAGGGAATGCAGGCGCTTTTCGATAAGTTCGGGGGCGTAACTGTAGACGTAGGAGAAAGACTCACCGAGGTTGGAGTCGACGGAAAGTCGAGGGTTATCTTTTCGGAGGGCCCCCAGCCGATGAACGGTAAGAGAAGCGCAGAGTTCATTTCGTTCAAGGCGAAAGACGGTGAGGAGATATCCCGCGGCGCGCGTCACGCGAGATTATGGGAAGCGGTGCTCACGCATTTTCGGTCTGACTCCGAAATTACTTTTGGCGATCTGATGAAGAATTCGGCTGATCTATATACGACCGATGCCACTCCGGCCGATGTCGAGAGGTTCTTCGATCAGTTGGCTAGTGCCACGGAGCCTGTTCAGGAAATCCTGCCGGTAAAGGCTACGGGAGTTGATGCGGGCGTTCAGCTCTATTCGCCAGAGCGCGAGGACATCGAAAAGATGGTTGCACGATATCTGAGTGGATCCAAGCCGCCTGGGGGAGGGCGTCTGGGACGCAAGGTCCAGATCTTGAATGGAAATGGAGAACCAGGAATAGGCGAAGATGTAGGAAAGCGGTTGGTTTCGAAGGGTTTCAGGGTTGTTCTGGACAGCAATGCCAAGAGGTTCGACTACGATGTAACTCAGATCGTGGTTTATTCGGACTCGAAGCGGTCATTAGCCGTCGCTGAAGAGATAAGAGCTGCTCTTGGAGTCGGCGAGATACTCGTATCGCGTAACAAACAATCCGTTGTCGATGTGACGATCGTTGTAGGTAAGGACTATCTAAGAGCAAGGAAGTGAGGTCGCACTGAATCCTAAACAGCAAGCCATCCTGGCGGCTCAGGCGGCATCGTCTAAGAAGGCCACTGACATAGTGATCCTTGAAGTTGGTCCCATCATCGACATCACTGACTATTTCGTCATCTGTTCGGGCTCGAATGATCCGCAAGTTAGCGCCATAGTCGATGAAGTTTCGAGAAGGATGCGAACCCAATCTGGCGTGACCGGCCGCACGGAAGGGCAGCGAGATAAAAGGTGGGTCCTGATCGATTTCATCGATGTTGTCGTTCATGTTTTCAATGACCAGGACCGTGAGTTTTATGAACTTGAACGTCTTTGGAAAGATGCTGCTCGCGTTCAGTTCGACGTGGAGGATGAACTAGCTGCGGGCGAGGGTTAGCGGTGCCTAGGGGAGGCAGGCGCAGGCGACGTCGCGGGCCATCGACCGGTGAAGGCAAGCCTAAGCAAGTAGAAGGCGCAGAAAATGGTCAACGTCGACGGCGTCGGCGCCCGCAGAGCGGGGGGATCGATGCCGCTCAAGCCATCGCTGCCATGTCCATCCCACGTCCAGCGCAAGCCCAGACACTCCCCGCCGACGGAACGGTGCTGGAAGAGCTGATCGGTTCCCTGAAAGAGGAATATGGCACGCCGGCTACTCCTCAGGAGTACCGTCTATTTATCAAAGTAGCAACGCAGGAAGAAGCCCCTGTGGTCGAACGTTCAGCGCGTCAGGTTCCGCGCGAGCCTGGCCAGGGTAAGCCGCGTCGCAGGAACCGGCGAAGAGGCAAACGAAGCCGACCGGCGGCGGTCGAAGGAGCGCCAGACGAGGTGAAATGAGAGGTTCGAGTAGGGATGCACGTGTCACGTGCTAATCGACGCGAACCGCACCGTCTGCTGCGGCGAGCTGTCTGATCTCTTCTACGACCTGATCATTCGCAAGTGACGTGACGTCTCCCAGCGGCCTGTCTTCAGCGATATCCCGAAGCAGGCGGCGCATGATCTTGCCCGAGCGCGTCTTTGGCAGGTCGTCGGTAAAGATGATCATCGCTGGCCGAGCGAACTTGCCGATCTTTCTTGCGACATGCTCCTTTAGTTCCTGTATCAAACTTTCATTGCCAACGACCCCCGACTTCACCGTCACGAACGCGACGATCGATTCACTACGGTCGGTTGCGACTCGACCGACAACCGCTGCTTCAGCGACCGAAGAGTGATCCACGAGCGCACTTTCTAGCTCATATGTCGATAACCGGTGACCGTGGATATTCATCACATCGTCAATCCTGCCGAGAAGCCAAAGGTAGCCATCTTCATCTTGTTTGCAGCCATCACCCGGAAAGTAACTACCTTCGAGGTGGGACCAGTAGGTTTTTCGGTAGCGTTCTGGATCTTTGTAGATCGTCCGCAGCATCGCGGGCCAGGGCCGGTTGATCACGAGGTATCCTGCGGTTCCTCGCGGAACAGGGGCACCTTTCTCGTCGACGATCTGAACATCGACACCAGGAAAAGCCCTTACTGCAGAGCCAGGTTTCGTTGTCGTGATGCCTGGAAGTGGCGTGATTATGATCATTCCGGTTTCGGTCTGCCACCACGTATCGACGATGGGGCAACGTTGCCCGCCCACGTACTGGTGGTACCAGAGCCATGCTTCCGGGTTGATGGGTTCTCCTACCGACCCAAGCAGTCTCAGGGAGGAAAGGTCGTGGTTCTGCGGAAACTCCGGTCCCCATTTCATGAATGTTCTGATCGCCGTCGGTGCTGTATACAAGATGGTGACTTTGTGCTTGGCGATGATCGACCACCATCGATCCTTGGTCGGGAAGTCGGGTGATCCTTCGTACATGACGGAAGTCGCACCATTGCAGAGGGGGCCGTAGACGATGTAGCTGTGCCCCGTCACCCAGCCGATGTCGGCAGCGGCCCAGTAGACGTCATCACTCGGTTTCAGATCGAAGATCATGTGGTGAGTCGTCGCCACACCGACGAGATATCCGCCGGTCGTGTGCAGGATGCCCTTTGGCTTCGCGGTCGTGCCCGATGTGTACAGGATGAATAGCGGATGCTCCGCGTCGAGAGGCTCGGGGGCGCAATCGGTACTTTGTTTAGCGATGATGTCATGCCACCAAAGGTCGCGACCTTTGGTCATCGACACGTTATGGCCGGTTCTTTTGAGAACGATGACTTGCTCGATGGTCGGGGTGTTGGCAACGGCTTCGTCGCACGTTAGTTTGAGGGGCACGATCTGACCGCGTCGCCACCCTCCATCGGCGGTGACCAGAACCTTGGCTTCGGCATCGTTGATCCGGCCCGACAACGAGTCTGCCGAGAAACCGGCAAATACTACGGTGTGCGGAGCGCCG
>JBDSRR010000124.1:0-20530 GCA_039929185.1 Actinomycetota bacterium | reverse complement strand
GTCGCCCTTGTCGCCCTCGCTTATACGGTGCATGGCTTCGAACGTGGCTAGGTCGGCTTCTAACGTGTCGGCATTAGCTCGCCGCAAGACAGCATCGGGAACCGCAGCATCGAACCTGCGTAACTTCCGCTTTAGTTCATGGCGTTTTTTTTGGGGCAGAGACAAGAAATAAGCTTCGACAGAAGTGGGCAGTCCAAGAACCAAACTGAGATCGTCTTGGTCGATGGTAAATTCCATCCCCCGCCGATCGGCCGATTCAACCAGCCATTCAGCGAAGCCGAACGGGACAGGCAGACACTTGGCGTCGAAGTAATCCCATTTCGGATAGTCGACCAAGAACCCAAGCAGCGCGTCAGCGACCGCCGGCAGATGAACGTCGCCCGCCACGATAGGACCGAGGTAGTCGGTAAGATCGTCACCGCCAAGGAATCGCATCCTCCGGCCCTGTTCGGTCTCATCGATCATCAGCGCGGCGAGGCCGACGGGATGCGGGTCACGGAAGGTAAGGACTATTAGGTCCTTACCGGGGCCAAAGGCATCCCACCAAAGGCGGTTCCACTGCGGTGTTGCGAAGATATGCCGCCGGGAGTCATGGCCACCAAGCTCTGCCCACTCGGGAAGCGACAGAGCCTCAGAGGTTTCATTCAATTCGACGTCCACGGCGGGACGCTAACAGAACTAGATGGTCGTGGTGGCGTTCTTCGTAACCTCAACCGTTTTCGTCGCGGCTTTCTTGACCGAGGAAACGGCAGCTTTCGTTTGATTGCGAGCAGTTTTGGTCTGAGCCACTGCACGCTTGGTGGGGGCCGACTCACGGATGCTGGAAACAGTCAACTCGCCACGACGAACCAACGTGCCATACAGATTCGCGGTGCGAACGACGACATCGGCACTGGTCTTTTCTATCTGGCTGCGCACCTTGTCCAACTTCACGGTCTTCAACTTGGTGAGGTCGACAAACGACTGAGCCTTTTTCGCACTTGCGATGGCTAGGTCGCCAACGCCCACTGCTGCGTAAAGTATTTCTTTGGTTGCATTCATATCTTTGCTCCTTTTCTTTGCTTGCGGGTTACTTGCGGGTTACTTGCGGGTTAAATGACGGGGCGACGAAGAGAGGCCGGGTGAGGGTGCGAAGAGGCACGCTTCGCCACCCCGTCACATCTAGCTTGCTTTTAGCGTTTTAGGTTTCGAGGCAGAGCGCTGTTTGCGTTTTCGCCCAGTCTCTGCCTTGAACGATTCGTAAATCTCGATCAGCATCTGTCGTTGCCGCTCAGTGATCGATGGATCCTTCAAAATTTCAGCGGAAAGGTCGGATGATGAATCTAGCTCGAGGATCCCCGCTTGAACGTAAAGCGTCTCAGCTGATATTCGCAAACCCTTCGCGATCGCCTGCAACATATCGGCAGAGGGCCTGCGGAGACCCCGCTCGATCTGGGACAGATAGGGAAATGAAACGCCCGCAGTTTCAGACAGCTTGCGAAGGGTTAGGCGTGAGCTTTCTCGCTGCTCCCTTATGAATTTACCAAGTTCGTTGACCTTCATGGGCGCAACTGTAGCACAGCTGTTAAACAGTTGCAAACAGATTCAGGGTCGTAATGGTCGCGAAACCGAGCAGAATCATCGACGCGATCAGGGCAACTGCGGTTTCATCACTCTTGTGTGGAAGTGGTCTGTAACTTGTCAACTACCTCGCCAAAGGCAAGAACGGCTTCGGGGTCGAACTGTGTTCCTGCCCCCTGTTGTATGCGCAACAAGGCTTCCTCCCAAACCATCGCCTTGCGGTAAGGACGATCGGTAGTCATTGCATCGAAAGCATCGACAACCGAGAAGATGCGCGCCGCCACAGGTATCTGCTTTCCGGCCAACTTGTCCGGGTACCCGTTACCGTCGTATCTCTCATGATGATGCCTGATGACTTGGATAGTCGAGTCATCGAGCGCACGCATCATCGGCCCTACTATCTGCACACCTAACAAGGGGTGCGTCTGCATGACTCGCATCTCGGCGGCCGTGAGGGGTCCCGGTTTGGAAAGGATCGATTCAGGAATCCCGATCTTTCCTACGTCGTGAAGTAGGAATCCATATTGCAGTTCTGGAGTGAGCATGCTCGGGTTCATCCATTTAGCTAGAGCCGTCGCGTAGTCGTTACACCGTTCCAGGTGGTACCGCGTGTATTCGTCCTTCGCCTCAACCACTAGAGCCAATGTTTGAATCACTTGCAGATACTCGTCCCGCAGCTCACCGACAAGACCGTCGAGCTGACGAGCTTGGCGCCTTTCCCTTTGATAAACAGCACCGATCTCGCGGGCAAAGACCATTAGCTGGGACTTTGTCCTCTCAAGCTCTTCGGCATGTGGACTCGGGTCTTCTTCCATACAACGATTATCGACCAAAACTGGTACTTCTTGAAATAGCACAAATAGGTCATTTTGATGCTTTTCAAGCGGGCGGCGATCTTGGCCGATAACTAGGTAAAGGGACCGGTAAAGGAAGAAGAATGACTATCGAGATCGACGCTCACAAGAAGGATGGGGCGTCGCCACGCAGAGTGATTCCGGCTATCGTTAGCCTGCTCGCTGGGTTAGTCATTTCGGGAATGCTGGGAATCAACGATGCCGCAGACCGAGCACTCGATCCGCGCTATGCGAATCTGCCGAATGTCCCCACCGCAAGCTCTGATTCAGGCCCCGTCAACGTGCACCAAAGACTCAGGATCCGTGTGCCCTCCAAAAGAGAAACCCCTGAAGGAAAAGTGGCCAAAGCGGCCAAGACACGACCCGATAACCATGTAGCGCTCGCCCAAGAGGTGGTTCACACGCCGTCGGTTCCCGTTGTGGCCCCCGTCTTGCAACCTGTTACCTCGACAAAATCAAAACCCACTAAGAATCTTCGTAGAGAAATCGCCGCTCCGATAGATCATCTGTTTGTGTCCCCGCCAAAACATCAGAACGAAAAGAGTGACGACAGGGTGCCGAACAAGAATGAGGGGGACGCCAGGAATCGTTAGAGTTGGTTCGAGAGAAGTTCCTCGACATTTTCGGAGCCATCACGATAGCGCCGGACGAATTCTGCACTTAGATGATCGTGAACGACTTGAATCTTGCGACGCTTTTCCGACGTTTTGATTTCCACCGCGCTGAGCCCCGCGATGACATCGGCAAGTTCGGTTGACGAGATCTCCTCGATGTTGGAAAGGACGGACTCAGAGGCAAGTCGCTCGATGTCTCGACGCTGGAGTTCGAAATTCGGCGGTAGCGAAACGTCTTGATGCTTGCCCAGGGAAGTACCGGTCGACTCGTCAGCAAGGATGAATTGAAGATTGCCTATCAGGGCTTCCATCCCGGGGTCACCGCCCGCAGCGCGCCGCTCGACCTCATGTTTCAAAATATCGAGCTTGCCCTGCAAGAGGCGGCGAGCGTACGATAACTCCGCCTCGACTTCACCACATTCGGCGCGGCGGAGCCGCAGATCCTCGATAGAAAGCGACCCCAGGTCAGTAAGAAAGCCTGGGTCGAGGATCCGGTCGTCACGGCGCTCCTCCATACAACCTCCTTTTATTGGTTTGATGGTTCATCGGCAAGTCTAGTCCCGTTCCTTTAGTCTGAGATAGTCGAGTTATCGTATAGACACTGGAAAGTGAGCCTGGAGAACAATGAGATCCGACGAAGGCAACCTAGCCAAAAGCGGCATTCCTGAGTTGTTCAGAAGCATCGCCTCTGACCATCGCTCAGGGTGCTTGACCATTACGAGGGAATCGGTAGAGTCAAGAGTCTTCTTCAAAGACGGTGACGTTTACCAACTCAAACTCCTTGGAAGTGGTGCTCGATTGGGGGCCCGTCTCGTTTCGGCGGGAATCATTTCGAGTCAAGACCTTGAGGCAACCTTGTCGCTGCAACGTAGCGAGGGTGGACGGAAAAAACTCGTCGACCTACTCATATCTCAAGGGCCAGCGACCATCGATCAGATCAGAGGGTGCGTTCAACTTCAGATACAAGACATGGTTTTCGAACTGATGAAATGGGAGGCGGGTCGATTCGCCTTTGATGAGGGGGTCGTTTCTGACGAAGACGTCGGGCTACTCCTGCAAGTGGAACCCTTGATATTCGAGGGAGCAAAGCGATTTCGGGAGTGGTACAAGATATCGCGCCAGATTCCAACCCTTGGGGCCGTGGCACACAAGGACGACGAGAAAACGCCCGTTCAGGCAGACCTAACGCCAGAGGCATGGACGATGTTTTCGAAGATCGATGGCAGCAAAACGCTGTCTAACCTTGCTTACGGATGCGGTTTCACGGATCTAGAAGCGTCTCGAACCCTTTACGGCCTTGTTGGAATGCAACTCGCGACGGTCGTGCTTCCAGCGGGGATCGAGCCCCTTGCGGAGGATCCCGAGCTTGAGCAGGCATTCGCGGAATTGGAACTTGCCCTGGCGGAACTTGCGTCGAAAGGGGTTCCCGAAGAACCCGACGTCATTCACCTCACGATTGCTGAAGAACTTCTGGATTCCCCTGACCTGATCGTAATGACCGAGGAACCAGATGAATCCGTTGAAACAGAAGCAAAGATTGATGCTGTTGCTGAATCGTCTGAATCGATTCACAGCATGTCGCGTGAATTCGCTGAGATCTCACGGGCGACTCCCCAAACAGGGCGGTCTGAACCAGTCATCCCAGTCATCCCAGTCATCAAGGACGAGCCAAAAGAGACCAGTCCACAAAAACCGATCGATCCGTCGGTAGACACCGGCGCACTACTGAGAGAGTTCTCAGGACTGGGATTAGAAACGGAACCGGAGCCTGGAGGGCGAGGCAAGCGAAAGAGGCGCGGTTGAGAGGCGCTGAGGACTATCTCAGTCAGATAAAGCGACTGGAGGAGGATGGACACCGCTGCACCGCAACCGTTCTTGCACAGACTCTGGGAGTGTCGCTGCCATCAGCCAGTGAGATGCTCAAACGCCTCGGGAAGGAGGGTTACCTGCAACGGGGAACCGACGGAACCATCAGTTTGACTGCAGAAGGGCGACCTCTCGCGCACAAGACACTTCGCCGACATCGGCTAGTGGAACGGCTTCTTACAGACATCCTTGGTATGCCGTGGTACGAAGCCCATCAAGAAGCTCACCGGATCGAACATGCCATCTCGAGTCGCGTCGAAGAACATCTTTTTCAGTCACTTAGATTCCCGGAGTATTGCCCCCACGGACATCCCATCTGTCCGTTCGACCGAAGAACCCTTCGCAAACTCGACTCTGTGCAAGTTGGCGAAGAATTCGGCATCGCCCAAATCTCGGAGATCAAGGAGGAACTGCTCGCCTATTTCGATCAGATCGGAATCCGGCCAGGGTCGATCGTCAAACTCTTGGAAAGAGGTCCGCACGAAGGACCATTAACACTTGCCACCGATGCTGGAACGATTTCACTCGGCATGGAAGTCGCTGCATACATCCAGGTTTGCAAAGTTGAAGAGGCAGACTGGATAAGCCGTAGGTCGAACGAACCCTTATAGGCCAAGCGTTTTTGCGATCACGTCTTTCATGATTTCGGTGGTTCCGCCCCCGATAGGGCCGAGGCGCGAATCGCGCCATGCACGCTGCGCTGGGAACTCCATCATGTAACCGTAGCCCCCATGCACCTGAACGGCTTCGTCGGCTACTTTGAAGGCGACCTCGCTTGAATAGTATTTAGCCATCGACACTTCGCGCACACAAACAACCCCATGAACGAAGAGTCGGAGTGCATGATAGGTAAGAGCGCGTGTCATCTCGATACGCGAAGCCATGTCAGCGAAACGATGACGCCAAACTTGAAAGTGTCCTATCTCGCGTTTGAACGCTCGCCGCTGTAAGGCGTACTTCTTAGCCATCTCGTATGTTCGCTGCGCACCGGCGGTCTGGCCGATCGCCATAGCAAGGCGTTCCCACTGGAAGTTCTGCATGATCTGATAAAAGCCCCGCCCTTCGGCACCACCAAGCAAGTTGCCAGCTGGCACTCGGCAATCGGTGAAGGTCAATTCGCCGGTATGAGAAGTTCTCCAGCCAAGCATCTTCATGCGCTTGCGATCAAAACCTTCTGTTGCGGCCTCAACGACGAACAGACTGATGCCCGAGTGACCTGCCTCGGGATCGGTTTTGGCTGCCACAACACAAAAATCAGCCCAACTTCCATTGGTTATGAAGATCTTTGAACCGTTGATAACGTACGAGTCTCCATCGCGTACCGCCTTCGTTTGGATGCCCGCTACATCGGACCCCGCAGACGGTTCGGTAACACCCAGTGACCCAAGTTTCTCGCCCTTAAGCGCCGGGATCAACCATCTTTTTCGCTGTTCATCGTCACCAAAATTGTAGATGTAAAGGCACGCAAGATCGCGATGAGCGCTTAGGTCGGCGGCGATCCCCGCAGAACCCGCTCGAGTGATCTCTTCGGTTACTACTGTCTCGGCGATGTAGTCGGCACCCGAGCCGCCCCATGCTTCGGGAAATTTCATGCCAAGCAAGCCCAACTCACCGAGTCGCGTAAAAAGGTCCCTGGGGTAGTCTTCGTCAGCTTCCCACTGCTCGACGTATGGCGACATCTCACGTTCAACAAAAGTCCTTACTGTCTTGCGCAAGGCCTCGTGTTCTTCAGTGAATAAGCCATAGGGGATGTCGGAACTTTCAAAGGCCTCAGGAAACACAAGCTCGCGGGTGAATTCCACTCAGAAGCCGTCCATCTTCCCGATAACTTCACGCATGATTTCATCGGTTCCGCCCCCGATGCGATTCAATCGCAGATCACGCCATCCCCTTTGCACCGGGAACTCCATCGAGTATCCATAACCTCCGAATATCTGAAGACATTCGTCCGCTACTTCGAAGGAAAGTTCGCCAGACAGTAACTTCGCCATCGATATTTCGCGCACGACATACTCCCCTGAATTCCATCTGAACGCGGTGTAGTAGATGAACTCCCGCAATGCAGTTACCTTCGTAGCCATCTCGGCCAGTTTGTGACGGATGGCCTGGAATTTGCCGATCGGTTTTCCGAAGGCTTCACGCTCTTTCGCATACTTAAGAGCCGACTCCAACATGCGTTCTGCGCCCGCAGCTCCAGCGATCGCACCGATCAGCCGCTCGCCTTGGAGTTCCCACATTATCTGCTTGAAGCCTTCGCCCTCGACACCCAGCAAGGCGTCAGCAGGAACCCGGCAATCTTCAAACGCTATTTCGGCAGTGTCGGAACTGCGATGCCCGACCTTATCCATCTTGCGTGTCCTTACGAAGCCGGGGGTATCGGTGTCGACCAAGAACAAGGAGTGTCCGGTTTCTATGCCGTCACGCACCGTCTTAGCAACCAACGTCATGTAATGGGCACGCCACCCATTGGTGATGAATATCTTGCGGCCATTGATGATCCAGGAATCGGCATCCCAAGTTGCAGTCGTAGCGATATTCATAACATCCGAGCCGGCGTCAGGCTCGGAGATGCCTAAACAGGCGATCTTGTCGCCGCTTATCGAAGGAGCTAGATAGCGCTGCTTCTGTTCCTCGGTGCCAAACCGGTTAACCGGCGTAGTGGCCATATCGGTTTGAACCGCTAGACCCAGCGCAACGCCGCCACTGTTGCACCGACCAATCTCCTCAGCAAATACCAACGTAGCGAAGTAGTCCCCTGCCTGGCCGCCATACTCCTCGGGATACGTCAACCCCAAAAGGCCTAATTCACCTGCACGCTTGAAAACCCAATCGGGATAGTCACCTTGCTCTTCCCATTCATCCGCGTGCGGCGCAAGTTCTTCCTCGGCGAACCGCCTAACAGCGATCCGAAGTTGGTCGTGCTCGGGCGTGAAGAAAGTTATAGGCACCGGGAAAGTGTATCTAGTCAGACGGTCTTGCTTGCACCATGTTTTCTGGGCAGTCGAAGGCACAGAATCGAACTGTCGCGTAAACAAAACTGCGATGGCCGCATCGTGGGCAATGAGACGGGCTGACCGCGAGCCTCGACTCTAGCGCGAGGATTTCTGAAAGCGCCTGCCCACTGATCCACTCGTCGTCAGTCGGAGCGGTGTCGGGGGGAGCGGTGTCGGGATCCTCGTAGGGATCTTGCCACGGGCCATCGAAGATGGGTTCCACGTCTTCGATTTTGGCACCCGGCGAGGCGATTCCTGCGGATTTAAGGAGGCGCGTCCGGGAGATTAGCGGCTTGCGGGCGCCTCGGTACCGCGATGGTGTTCTTCGAATCGAGATGCAGTGAACAGAGCATCGGACAGTCGATTCACATACCTAAGAACCGCATCGTCCGACAGCGATCCGTCATGGTTCATCGATACGATCAGACGCTCGGCTCTTCGCACCACAGCGCGAGCCAAGTCGAGCGCAGCGCTAACCAGGTTGGACCCAGGAACTATGAAGTAATCCGGTAATGGTGCCGTCGCCACCATCTCGTCGATCTGACGTTCAAGGTTGATGACCATCTCATCGGTTACTTTCGAAACCCCATCGGTCAACTTCGACGCGTTTTCGATAGCAGTGGCAACTTCGGCCCCCGCAACGAACAGCTCACGCTGGACCCCTAAGACGAAATCGGACAGTCCCGGTGCCAAGGGGCCATGGGCCCTGGCGAGACCGAGGGCTGCTACTGCTTCGTCTAATGTTCCACAAGCCTTTGTGTGGATGTCATCTTTGGGCACCCGGCCCCCAAAAAGAAGGCCGGTGTCACCCTTATCACCGGTCTTGGTATATATCTTCAGTGCGCGTGACTCGCTGCTGGTCTCATGATCATCGGAAGGGTTTTGCGGACAGTGGCCTTCGGTTTGGGCGGAAACAATTCGAGGACTTTCGAGACGACTTCCTCGAAGGCCTTAGAAGACGGAGAGTCAGGAAGCGCAATCACACCTGGTTTGCCATGGTCGGCAAAATCGCGCATGGGTGGGTCGAGGGGGATCTGCCCCAACAACGGGATATCGAAACGTTCAGCCAATTCTGCCCCGCCGCCCGTGCCGAATGGATAGGTTCGCTCACCGCAGGAATCGCAGATCGCATACGACATGTTTTCGATCACTCCGCCAACTTTCATCCCCACATTGTTGCCCATGTGCGCCGCCCGTTCGGCAACGTTGACGGCTGCCTTTTGCGGCGTTGTGACAATGATCATTTCCGAACCTGGCAAGAACTGAGCAAGAGATAGCGACACGTCACCGGTTCCAGGCGGCATGTCGATGAGTAGATACTCGGGTTCTTCCCAATGAACGTCCGACAACATCTGCTGCAGGAATTTATGCAGCATCGGACCCCTCCACGACACCGACTGACCTTCGGGAACGAAGTTACCGATGGAGATCATCTTGAAACCATACGCATCAAGCGGAACGATAAGAGACTGATCGATCACTGTCGGTTGCTGAAACACACCGAGCATGCGTGGGATAGAAAAGCCCCAGACGTCCGCGTCCAGCAGCCCGATTGAGTGACCGCGCTTAGCGAGGGCGGCCGCAAGATTGACGGTTGTCGTCGACTTGCCGACACCGCCCTTTCCGCTGGCTATCGCGATGACTCGCGTCGACGAGTCGGTCCTTGCGAACGGCGATGGAGTGTCTTCCCGGATGCCCCCAACGAGGGCTTTGCGCTCCTGTTCGGTCATCGCCCCAAGGTTGACTTGAACCTCTTGTATGTCGCTAAAGGATTCTTTGATGCGTGCAGGTAGTACTTCCTGGAAGTACGACTTAAGGGGGCACCCTGCGATGGTTAGAGCGACGTCGACGGTAACTAGGGGACCCTCTATCTCGATCCGTTTAACCATTCCAAGTTCAACGATGCTTCGGTGTAGCTCAGGATCATTGATGGTAGCGAGTACTTCACGAACTTCTTCTATAGTTGGCATGGCCCAAGGGTACTACGTCAGAAAAAGTCTGAACCAATAGAACGTCGCCGGGAACGCGAACAGAGCGATATCGACTCGCCCCAACATGCCTCGGTTCACTCGGCCCAAAGATGTTCGAACGATCACTCCTGCAACATCTCCAACGACGCAAGCCAACCCAACCAGCGCGCCCAGCATCAGCATCGGTGGAAACGATGCGCCGAGCAGGCCGACAGACGCCGACGCCCCCATCAAACATCCGACCACGCCAGCGCTATGGCCAACCCACAACGGGCGATCCGCTATGAAGTGCCGTCCCAGGTAAGAAAACCATCGGTAGGCCAGAGCCATGATGACGACTACCGCCACAAGTGGACGGCTTCGATCAGCCTGATGCACCAAGATCGCGTACGAGCTCAGAAACCCAAGATAAACAACCACAAACGTCGAAGCGATGTAGTCCTTAACAACCCCATTCCTGAAGCCTCGTGTTGCAAAGAACATCCCCAGAGCGACAACGCTCACCGCTAGAAGCACCATCAAGACGCTCTCTTGGCGACCGAAAACCAGCAGGGGGAAGGCGCATGATGCCGCGGCGCACGCGACGGGGGGAACATCGAACCCTTGGCGCGATAGACCGCGCGACATAGCGACCGAGCAGACCACAGCGATGGCCCCAACGAACCCCAAGAATGCAACACCGTTTGCCGCATCGACCAGCGAAAACGACACCGCGCCGCCGACCAACAGCACAGCTCCCATCAGCTGGCCGGCCATGGGGCCCAGAAACCTAGGTAAGTATCTTGAGACCATCGTTTACTAGTTCGACTTTCAGCTCGAGTCGTTCTCCGATGTACTCCCCATCGAGTTGAACGGGGATCGGCTCGCCGGATTCACTGCGAAATGTCGCCGATGCAATGTCATGGAGATAGGTCGCGTGCTTGGAGTGGATGTGCGAGCCACTCACGAACGTCGACCAAAGCAAGGTTGGGATGTAGGTCATAGGAAACCTACGCATGGAGAACACGTCGAGTCCAGAGTCCAGTTTGGCCTGAGGAGTCACGATGATAGGCAGGTTCTTGAAATACGTGAACGGTTTGATATTCGAGATAATCGCCACAAGGACTTTTTCACTTACTTCACCGGAATCCATCCAGATATACGGATCGCGATTTCGGTACTCGGTGAATGACGTCTTGAATGCCGAGTAGAGAAAGAACCAATCGCGATAACGCCTTTTGGCAACCGGGTTCTTTTCTGTGTGTCGCACGGTAGCTGCGTCAACCCCAAGCCCGCATGACATAAGGAAATATCGATCGTCGATGCGGCCTAGGTTCATGGTCCTGGTTGTGCCATTCTTGATCCGATTCAACAGGAGTCCGGTTGCTTCCACGATATCGGTAGGGATGCCGAGCGTCCGACACATCACATTTGCCATTCCGCCCGGCAATATAGCCAGGGCAGTTTCGGTCCCCGCAAGTCCATTCAGGACTTCGTTCATCGTTCCATCGCCACCGAAAGACACGACCAGATCAAAGCCCTCAGCCGCTGCTTGCGCTGCGAGTTCCGTCGCATGATTGCGCGCGGCCGTGTCGGCAACCTTGAGGTCGATCTCAGCCGACAGAGCTTTCTGGATCACGGCTTTCACTCGAGGCGACACCGAGCGGGCACGAAGATTGGTTACGAGCAGGGCATTTTTCATCGAACACTATCCTCCGGAAACGGGCGGCAAGAGGGCCACCTCGTCTCCATCATTTAACCGTGTTGCAAGACCTAGAGCCGCTTCAACGTTTCTCCCGTTCACCGTGATCGCACAAAGATGCAGGAGCGACTCGAACCCGACGCCATAACGAGCCCTCGCGAGTGAAAGCAAGCCTTCGACATCGGAAGCCTCGAACTCATCGCTAGGGCGGCCAGCGGCTTCGCGCACCGATGCAAACATCCTCAACGTGATCATGGGCAGGAGCCTAACGCTCGCTAGACTGTTTGGATGACTCGCTTGCTTTGGCTGTCGATGCAGCGGGCTGACCCCGAGGAGTCATTCCCGGCTCTGTTGGGACGGCGCCCGGCCCCCGAGCCGTTGATGTTCAGTGAAATAACGTCCGATATCCTGTCTCGGCGAGCGGTAGACATCGTGCTCGTCGATTGCAGAGATGATCCGGCGGACGGGTCAGCGCTTATCCGCAAACTCCGCAGTGAGGCTGGCATCGTATTCATCGCACTAATCAACAGGCTCGATGCAGCTGACTTCGATTGGACCGTTGGAGTTTCAGATTTCGTCGTTGACGGGTGCAGCCGTGAAGAGCTTGATGTTCGGCTCACTCGGGCCGCGGGTCCGGCCGCTTCGGACCTAGCGGACCCAATGTACGAAGTGGGGATGATGCGAAGGGGTGCCATAACCATAAACCGGGAGCGTTTCGAAGTGCGCCTCGCTGGAAACGTGCTCGACCTAACATTCAAGGAGTTCGAGTTGATCGCTTACCTTGCAGAACGCCCAGGAAAAGTTTGCTCCCGCAGCGCGCTTTTAAGCGAGGTCTGGGGATACGACTTCTTCGGAGGAACACGCACAGTCGATGTGCACATCCGGCGTCTTCGCGCGAAGCTGGGGCCGGAGGCGCACGCCATCGAAACGGTGCGAAATGTTGGCTACCGATTCGCTGGTCATTAACACACACGAAACATGCTGCCTATAACGTGTGGACTGAAATGAGTTTGACTCCCGATCAGGAATTCGTTCTTCGGACCGTCGACGAACGCGGCATCAAGTTCATTCGCCTTTGGTTCACTGACATCCTGGGCTTCTTGAAGGCCTTCGACATCACTCCTACTGAACTGTCCGAGGCTCTGCAGGAAGGAATGGGTTTCGACGGATCATCCATCGAAGGCTTCGCCCGCATCGAGGAATCGGACATGGTTGCACATCCAGATGCATCGACATTCGCGATGATGCCGGCCCATCCCGGACGCGCAAACTCTGCCCGTATGTTTTGCGACATCAAACTCCCCGACGGCTCGCCGTTTCCCGGAGACCCAAGACAGGTTCTTAAGAAAGTTCTGAAGAAGGCATCGCAACTCGGATACACCTATTACATCGGCCCCGAACTCGAGTACTTCTACTTCAAGAACTCGCAAGGGACTGAGTTTTTGGATCACGGATCGTATTTCGACCTAACTCCACTCGACGAAGCCGGAGACCTTCGCAAGCGAACCGTTGAATACCTCGAAGAGATGGGGATCCCTGTCGAATACGTTCACCATGAAGTAGCTCCCTCGCAACATGAGATCGACCTTCGGTACGCCGATGCCCTTACCATGGCAGACGCTGTCATTACTTATCGCCTCGTGGTGAAAGAGGTCGCAGAAAAACAAGGTGTATATGCGACCTTCATGCCAAAGCCCGTCGCTGGGATCAACGGCAGTGGCATGCACACTCACATCTCGCTATTCGAAGGCGACCGTAACGCATTCTTCGACGCCGACGACGATGCCCATCTAAGCCAAGTCGGTAAGGCGTTTCTGGCGGGCGTTCTTGTGCACGCGCGCGAGGTGTGTGCCGTCACGAATCAATGGGTGAACTCTTACAAAAGGTTGGTTCCAGGCTACGAGGCGCCCGTTTACATCTGCTGGGCGCGCCGGAATCGTTCGGCACTGGTAAGGGTTCCCATGTATAAGCCAGGCAAAGAGCAAGCAACTCGCATCGAAGCACGCTTTCCCGACCCGGCGTGTAACCCATACCTAGCGTTTGCAGTCCTTCTGGCTGCGGGCCTCAAGGGCATCGCTGAGAATTACGAGCTACCCCCAGAAGCTGGCAACAATATCTACGAGATGACCGCTTCGCAGCGGGCAGACGCTGGCATCGATTCATTGCCTGAAGATCTGCATGAAGCGATCCAGGTCTGCGAGTCCTCGCAGCTCGTGCGCGATACGCTGGGAGAACACACCTTCGAATGGTTCATCCGCAACAAAAAGAAGGAGTGGAACGACCACAAGGCCTATGTCACGCCATACGAGCTGGACAGGTACCTGCCGATCCTTTAACAGGTAAGTAAACTCCCTAGCAGGGCCGGTAGCTCATCAGGTAGAGCAACGGACTTTTAATCCGTGTGTGCAGGGTTCGAGTCCCTGCCGGCCCACTAACTGGCTCAACGGTTTGTTGAAATTTCGTTGCCATCGCATATGCATTAGAGGGATAGACTCCCAAGTCCCAAAGCGAAGGGAGCACGCATGTCAGTCACGCCTGGCCAAACCATTGGCGGCTACGAGGTTCTGCGCAAAGAACCGCTCGAGCACATGGAGGGCGAGTACATCGAACTCGTCCACACGAAGACCAGCGCGAGACACATCCACATCGCCTGCCCCGACGACAACAAGACTTTCGGCGTTTTATTTCCAACGGTACCCAAGGACTCGACCGGCGTTGCTCACATCCTTGAACATGTAGTCCTTGCAGGATCAGAACGATTCAACGTACGCGATCCATTCTTTTCGATGATCTCGCGCTCACTCAAAACCTTCATGAACGCGATGACAGCGAGCGACGCAACTGTGTATCCGTTCTCAACCCGCAACACCAAGGACTTCTTCAACCTCCTTGAGGTATACCTCGATGCGTGTTTCTTCCCTAGGATCGCCGAGGACTCTTTCAAGCAGGAAGGGCATCGCTTCGAATTCACCGATGCGGGTGACCCCAACTCGAACCTGATCTATAAGGGAGTTGTTTTCAATGAGATGAAGGGCGCGATGGCAACCCCAGCAGCCGTCCTTGGACGAGGCATCGGTAAAGCCCTATTCCCCGAACTCACATACGCGAACAACTCAGGCGGGGCCCCCGAGAACATCCCCGATCTAACTTGGGAGCAACTGCGCAACTTCCATGCTGTCCACTACCACCCATCGAACGCTCACTTTTTCACTTACGGCGACATCGACTTGCCGGTCGTTCTTCAGGCAATCGAAAAGCAGGTGCTGTCGAAGTTCGATCGCATCGAAGTCGACCTAACCATTCCAGACGTGAACCGCTTCGCTGAAGCACGCTTTCATGAACTGTCCTACGCGCTTGGAAAGGACGAGAACCATGCGAAGAAGAGCCAGGCATTGGTCGGATGGGTAACAAGCAGAGTCTCGGACTCTTTCGAAACGCTGGCACTTAGCATCCTCAGCCGAGTCCTTCTTGGCAACTCGTCATCGCCGCTACAAAAGGCTCTGATCGATTCTGGCATAGGGGAAGCACTGGCAGACGGAACTGGCCTTCATCGCAGTTTTCGAGAGGCCGTTTTCGCGGCGGGGCTGAAGGGAATCGAACCCCAAGATGCAGCAAAAGTACAGGACTTGGTGATCGACACTCTCGAGCAACTTGTTACCGAAGGCATCGGAAAGGAACAGATCGACGCGGCGATTCATCAGGTCGAGATCGAAGAGCGCGAAGTGTCAAACGCAGGAGCGCCTTATGGCCTGATAGTCTTCATGACTTTGCTACGTGGATATTTCTATGGAGGCGACCCTTACAAGAGTCTTCGATTTGATGAGGACCTGGATGCAATCAAAGCGCAAATGGCGAAGGGGGCATTCTTCGAAGATTTGATCCGTCGCTGGATGCTCGACAACACCCACCGAAGCCTCATCGTGGTATCGCCAGACTACGATCTAGAAAACAAGACGCTCGCAGCCGAACAAGACAAATTGGCCAAGATTCAAGCCAGTCTTTCGCAACAGGAAAAGCAGACCATCGTCGAAGATGCCGCACGTCTCAAGGATGCACAAGAAGCCAAACAGGATCTATCGTCCCTGCCAACGCTGGAGCTATCGGATGTTCCTGCGATCTCTGACGATGTCGTTGGCAGGTACGTCGACGTTTCATCTAATCGGATCGGCTTCTACAGCCTTCCAACCAACGGGCTGACCTACATCGACATCCGCGCCGACTTTAGTCAACTCGACGACGAGCTGAAGGACTACCTCTCGCTTTTCTCATCGGCGGTTCCCAAGATGGGCACCTCCGATGAGGACTACGCGAAACTCGCGCAGCGCATTGCCGCATCAACGGGGGGGATATCCGCAGGTAACTCCGTGCGCCCGTTGGCCAGTGGTGGTGGTTTCTTGCAATCGTGGCAAATAAGCGGAAAGTCGCTCGCCCGCAATCACGCAGCTTTCATCTCGATATTGAATGATCTTCTTACGTCGGTCGACTTCGAACCGAAACGACTCAAAGACGTTTTGGGACAGTTGAAGGGTCAGAAAGAAGCCTCGGTTGTCCCAGCCGGAACCAACTACGCGATGCTTCTTGCCAGCGCCCAACTATCTAGACCGTCGGTTCTTAACGAACGCATCGATGGTCTGTCCTCGGTGGGGCTGATAAAGCGCCTCGTTGAAGACAACGACATGAGCACCCTTATCGACAAGATGGATAGGATCCGCGACTACTTGTTTCGTGCCAACAACTTGCAGATCTGCGTGACATCAGACGGACGTGACGAAGAGGAGCTTCGTGGGCTCATTGAGACCTTGCTAAGCAACCTCCCCTCTGACGTTGCTTCAGGAAAGGAAGAGGCGCTAAAGCCCCGGATGCTTAAGCCCCAAGCTCGTACCACATCGGTTCCGGTTGCATTCAACGCCAAAGTTTTTTCGACTGTTGGCTACACGCATCCAGATGCGCCAGCATTGAAGGTGCTGGCACCGTTTATGCGGCAGACATACCTGCACCGTGAACTCCGCGAAAAGGGTGGGGCTTATGGAGGTTTCGCCCTCAGCGATGGCGAGGGAGGTTCGTTTTCGATGGCTTCTCATCGTGATCCCAACATCACCCGCACGTTCCAAGTCTTCGATGACGCAGTAGCGGAAGTATCGAAGGGCGATATCGACCGAGAAGATATCAAGGAAGCCATCCTCACGGTCTGCGGAGCGATCGACCCGCTCGAATCACCAGATATCAAGGGGAAACGTCGGTTCTTCGGAGATCTTGCCGGATATACCGTCGAGCTGCGACGCGCCTTTAAGCAGTCAGTGCTCGAGGTAGGCGAGGAGGATCTTCGCAGAGTAGCCGACACTTATTTGGCTGAGGGCAAGGCCGCCTTAGCTACGATCAGCAATCCGGAAATGGTTGCAAAAGCCAACGAAGATATGGGAAATATCTTTGAGATTTCCGCCATCTAGCCTGCCATGGATGAACTGTCCCTGGCCAGACAGATGGCCGACATCGCTGCAGAGATCGCACTTAAGTATTTTGGTCACCATCCCGACGCATCAATTAAACAAGATGGCACCTTGGTCACGATTGCCGACCGCGAGATCGAAAAGACTCTGCGCGCACGAATCACAAGTGAGTTTCCAAAGCACGCAATACTCGGTGAAGAAGAGGGACTGATCGGCGATCCATCCTCGCCCACATGGATAATCGATCCGATCGATGGCACCAATAATTTCGCAGCGAGCATCCCTGTATTCGCAACGTTGATAGCGCTTCGGACAAACGGACGCACCGAACTTGGGGTCGCAAACGCGCCGGCATTGAACGAACGATATGAAGCTGCCCGCGGCGACGGGGCGACCATGAACGGCACGCCGATCAAGGTTAGCGATATCACGGAGTTTTCTGAAGCCACGATATGTTTTGGCTCTTACAAACGGATGCGTGAATCGGGGTACGGCCCCCAAGTAGAAACGATGCTTACGCAGTGTCGCCGAGACCGCGGTTTCGGGGACTTTTGGGGGCACATGCTGGTAGCACGCGGTGCCTTAGAGATGATGGCGGAACCATCTCTGGCGATATGGGACGTAGCCGCCCTTCAAGTGATCGTCGAAGAGGCGGGAGGAAACATCACAGGGTTCAGCGGGCACCCTTACCCCGACTCACGAATGCAGAGCACCGATGGGGATGGCTCTTGTGTTTCGACAAACGGACATCTGCACCAAGAAGTATTGTCTTACCTAGGCCCCCATCGACCAGCGGCCTAGGTCACCACCCTTTCAAGGTGGTAACACGGGTTCGAATCCCGTTGGGGGTACCATTGCTGCCTTATTCAAACCGCCACGTGAAAAAAGAACCTCGAACACTTCGGTGAACTCAGTTCGGGCGACCTTGCCGTCCCTGATATAGACGGCTTTCAGAACAGCCTCATTGAATCGACGACGGACTTTTGGCCTCGCCTTGAGGTAAGCCTCGTGGCAGTTGCCTGCGAGCCGGATGGCGAGCTTTAGAACCTCTTCCCATCCGACGAGGTCCGTCTCGGCAGCTTGCAGCTCAGTTCGGGCTTTGTGTTCGGATTCAGTTATCCGATCCTGGTCTCTCTTGAGAAGATCCAGGGGGATCGCGTTCGAATAGTAGGCTTTTAGAAGTTTGTCTCGTTCCTCCGCTAGCTTTGCAATCCTGCTGGTGAGAATTACGCGCATTTCAGCGGCAGTCGATTGTCGGTTGACGATCTCGGCTTGGAGCTGCTTGGTGAGCCGTGCCACCCAGGCGGATGACAGTTGGATCCGTTTGTAGAGACTCTCGACAGAGGCTTCCGCATCACAAGCCATGACATATGGCTGCTGGCAACCGATCTTGTGGCGCAATGCGTTCTTCTGGCCGAGACAATATAGGTACAAATATTTCCCCTTCGCCAACGTGAGCGAGAGCCGCCTTCCACATTCATCACAGTACAAGATCCCCTTCAGGTAGTGATCGTGGCGTCGCTCCCTTATCCCTGCCTTGTTGTGGGCATGAAGGACTTCTTGAACCTGGTCGAACAGATTCCGCGGGATTAGTTGTTTGTGTTGACCGGGGTACTCGATGCCGTCCCATTCGATGATGCCGGTGTAGAAGGGGTTCTGGAGCATCCGGCCCACGGCAGAGATAGGAGGCGGCGCACCCGGTCTTTTCGCGGCGGGGGAAGTAAGCCCTCTTGCCGCCAAAGTCCCTTGCAGCTCGGCAAGTGAGTAATCACCGGTCGCATACAGGTTGAATGCTTCCTTCACTAGAATGGCGCGCTCCGGGTCAAGGATCACTCGCTTTATGTCTTTACCGTTCACTCGTTTCAATTCGTTCAAGTAACCGATCGGAGCTTTCGCCGGCCATTGGCCCTGCTTCGCCTTCTGGCTCATGCCCTTTTTCACTTCCGAGGCAAGGTTGGCGCTATAGAACTCGGCCATCAATGCATGGATACCTTCAACGAGCTTTCCAGAAGCGGTCTCTTCGATGTTCTCGGTGACTGAACACAGTTGAACACCTGACTTTCGAAGAGCGGCCCTTATCGCGACATGGTCCTCGATGTTTCTTGCCAGCCGGTCGATCTTATGCACGATCAATGCGCCGACGTCTCCTTCTGACGCTCTTACAAGCATCGCCTTTAGGTTGGGGCGGTCGGCGGACTTCGCTGATTCCCCTGCGTCGATGAACTCATCTGCGAAGTTCCATCCTTTGTCGGCGATGTACTTGGCACATGCTTCGCGTTGAGCAGGGATGGAATATCCCTCACCGGAGTCGCCCTTTTCTGCTTGCTCTTTAGTTGAGACTCGAAGATAGATGAGTGCGTTTGTCATGCGGCTTGTTCCTCCTCAGCTTTGCTAGGCCTCTCATCCGACAGCATCTGGAACGCCAACTCGATCAATGCTCTCGCCAAAGGTCTCAATTCGTCTTCGTCAACCTCGGCTGCGTCTTCGACCGAGGGGACGAGGATACTTCGCGGCCCCGACACCAACATTTTCGAAGTGTCGCTAGGCACTCTCGTCTCCCATGAGTTTGGGAGGTTCCCCGGCTGGGAATGTCGGCGGAGTTCGTCGACGCTTGAGCCTTGAGTACGCCCCGGCGTCGCTCCACTTCTTGCCAAGACACTGTTCTAAGTCGAATGGGCCAGCCTTGAAAGCTGGCAACTCAACCAATGACAATCGCTCGGCCAACAGGTGCGGCGCCAGCGGCCGGTCGGCAGGAGGCGGAACAAATCTACGCCATACTTTTGCAAGCACACCTTGCTCGGCAAGCAGGTCCTCGGATGCGATGAAGAACGGGAAATCAAGCGCCGTTTTCTCGTCGACCTCGAGCGACTCGACCGCAGCTTTCATGGCTCGGTCAAATGCCTTCTCTCGCTTCTCGGTTGGCACCAGGACCAAAAGGTTCGGGAAGTGCTCAGACGCAGCTTCCTCCGTCCACTTGTTCGCCATCAAGATGTAACCGCGCAGCTTTCTTACGAGCTGGTCGTGCCACTCGGTTGCTCGGTCGTATTCGAAGTAGAAGTCGCATGCACCTACCGAGTGCTGATATCTGCCAAAGCCATCATGAGTGACCCAGTTGTTTTTGCTCACCACTTGCTTTGCGACCACCCATTTCTGGAGGCCATGACCTTGATGAAGAAGCGATGCCTCTACCACCGAGACGAAGAAGCGATTGACGCCAAGCAGATGTTCAAGGCCGCGCCTTTTCTCGTCGTGATAGCTGTAGCGGGGCATCCAGTCGATCGCTGAACGTGGCTTTGCAGTAATGACTGCCAAGACCCGTACTCCGTCCTCGGTGATCGTCCACATCGGCTGAGGCTTGCCGATACCGATGGCCTGGTGCGGCGGGTCTTTTTCGATCAGCCCTAGGTCCGAGAGCTTCTTGGTCACGTCCTGAGCGCGACGAGCGGACGAGAAGAACAAGACTCGGATCTGGTAGGTGAGTAGCAGTTCGTAATCAAAGAGCGCGCGGAGTATCTCCCGTTCGCGCTCATCGAGACTGCGGGCGA
>JBDSRR010000123.1:0-2916 GCA_039929185.1 Actinomycetota bacterium | reverse complement strand
CAAGGAGTGCATCAGAGCCATACCGCAACGCACATCATCCATTGGGCTCTTCGCGACGTTCTTGGTGAACATGCCCGCCAACAGGGTTCGTTAGTGGAACCAGGCCGTTTGCGTTTCGACTTCTCGCACTACGAAGGCCTTGGTCAAGATGGGCTGGCCGATGTGGAACACGAAGTCAACCGACGGGTGATGCGTGACGACCCGGTAAGGGCGTTCGAGACCACATACGATTTCGCCATCGCATCGGGCGCGATGGCCCTGTTCGGCGAAAAGTACGGCGATATCGTCAGGATGGTCGAAGTGGGGGACTATTCCAAGGAACTTTGCGGAGGGACCCACGTTGCCCGGACCGGCCGTATCGGAGTTATTAAATTCGTGCACGAGGGTTCGGTCGCGTCCGGAGTCAGAAGGGTCGAGGCGCTTACGGGCATGGCTGGCCTCGATCACCTCAACGAGCAGGCCGCGAAACTCAAGCAGGTTGCGTCAGCGTTGAAGACCGACCCGGAGCAGGTGATAGACAAGCTCGAAAAGCTGTTACAGACAGCCCACTCGATGGAGCGGCAACTTGCCGCACAACGCGAGCAGGGTCTCAAGGGCGAACTTCACAAGATCCTCTCATCTGATGCTGTTAAAGAATTCGGTTCCAGTCGCTTGATCGTACTGCGACGCGATGGCGAGACGGTTGACGATCTCCGCAAACTTGTGATCGCGCTTCGAGACGGCATCGATAGCGGAATCGTGTTGTTGGGTGCAGCAAACAACGGGCAAGCCAACGTTTTGGCCGCAGTTACCCGAGATCTTGTCGGTAAGGGAGTGTCGTCAGCCGAGTTAGTGTCAAGTGGTGCCCAGATGCTCGATGGCCGCGGAGGCGGAAAACCTGATCTTGCTCTGGGTGGCGGACCGCAAGGGTCGAAGATCGATGCTGCCCTTGGTCTGATGGAAACCAAAGCCCGCGAACTTTTGGCAAAAGATTGACCGTTGTTGCGCTTGACCCGGGAACGAAACGCATCGGCATCGCTGTGTCAGATCCGAGTGGCCGGATGGCGCTGCCAGTTGCGGTTGTCGATCGAAAAGACTTAGAAGCGATAATTGAAATCGTGAACGATCGTAAGGCCACCGAGGTAATCATTGGTCTGCCCAAGAGTTTGGATTCTACTGAGGGACCAGCGGCAAGGGGCGCCCGTAAATTTGCAGCGGAGTTAGCCCAGCGCGTGAAAGTTCCCGTACACCTTGTGGACGAGCGGTTCACGACGGTGCAGGCTTCGCATTCACTTCGTCATCTCGACTCGCGCAAACGCAGACAGGTCATCGATAGGTCCGCTGCAGCAGTTTTGCTTCAGTCTTATTTGGATTCACGGGCCTATTTGGATTCACAGGCCTATTTGGATTCACAGGGATGAAGAAGTCATTTCTCGGAATCGCTGTTGTTGTCCTGTTGGGCGCAGGTGGAACCGCTGCTGGCTATCGATTCATCAACTACAAGGGCGACCGATCAGGGGCGCCGGTGGAGGTGACCATCCAACAAGGTGCCTCCGGTGCCGTGATAGCACGCCAACTCGAGCGCCATCGAGTGATCGAATCTGCTCTTGCCTTTCGGTTGTATCTAAAGACCAATCATGTGAATACGGCTCTTCGGGCGGGGGACTATGTTCTTCGAGAACATATGGCCTTCGACCAACTGGCAGAGGCGCTAAAAACAGGTCCTGCTAAAGCATTTGTGAAGCTAACTATTCCCGAAGGTTTCAACCTTCACCAGACGGCCGCTCAAGTCGAAAAGCAGACACACATATCGGCGGAGGAGTTTCTGGCTGCAGCCGTTCCATCAACCATCCGACCGGCGGTGATGCCTGCTGACGTGAACACTCTTGAAGGGTTCCTGTACCCAGCGACATACTTTGTTGAGGAGGACGAAACTGCTGCCACCCTCGTTACGCGGTTGGTTCAAGAGTCCGAGAAACAGATCTCTGAATCACAGATGGACAGGTCATCTTTGCTAGGTCGAACCCCTTACGAAATCATGGTCATCGCTTCGATGATCGAAGAGGAGACCAAGGTTCCTTCCGAACGTCCTTTGGTATCGGCTGTTATCCATAACCGACTCACCAAAATGATTCCGCTCGGCATCGATGCAACCATCCAATACATCGTGAACAAATATCAAGGTCAACCGTTGACAAAGAGCGACCTTGAGATCGATTCTCCTTTCAACACGCGCAGGTTTCAAGGTCTGCCTCCTACGCCTATCTCGAGTCCTCGCCAGTTATCCATCGAGGCGGCATTGGACCCGGCAAAAGTTGATTTCATCTTTTATGTTCTAAAGGATTGCCGGAACCACTTCTTCACAGCCGATAGCCAAGAGTTCGGGCGAGCCAAAGCCGCGCAGCCGCGAGACTGCTGATCCCATGCATCTAGTGGGTATCGTCGGGGGACCAAGGCCGGTGGGCAATAGCCTTTCCCCGTGCATCCAGAACGCAGCCTTCGCGGCGCTCGGCCTCGACTGGCTCTATGCCGCCTTTCCAGTCTCTGACGATCCCGTTTCTGCGATCCGAGGATTGGTGGATCATGGCGTGCGGGGCTTGAATGTGACGATGCCATATAAGGTTGCAGCGGCCGATTCAGTTGACGACCTTGACTCGTCTGCGGCGATCCCTGGGTGCGTTAATACCATCCAGGTACTAGATGGGCGAGCGATCGGATACAACACTGATGGAGATGGTTTAGTGCTTTTCTTAGAGCGTGACGTTGGCTTTGTGCTGCCCGGGTCGAAAGTTGCCATCCTGGGTGCTGGGGGAGCGGCTAGGTCGGCATTGATATCGTTGGCCAACGCAGGTTGTGAGCAAATTACTGTCGCAGCCAGAGATCTGTATAAAGCACAACAGATCGCAGGCCTTGTCTCGGTGGGAAGCGTTCGACCAT
>JBDSRR010000122.1:0-2165 GCA_039929185.1 Actinomycetota bacterium | reverse complement strand
ACGTGAAGACTACATATCGACCATCCGAACTCAAGTCCGGAGAAAAGCTTGAGCCGTTCGCCTGAATGCCTTCGGAATTTTGGGAAACCAACTGATAGCTGTCGATCGAACCGATCGCCACCGACGGCAAGACCATCACAGCGGCAATAAGCCCCGAAACCAACGCCGCATTCCTCTTTAGGGTCCTCATTTAGTAATAGTTCGACGCCTTATTCGATATTCCTGCATCAAACGGAAAAAATGTGAAAAGCCAGATAGGGGGGATGCAGAACCCCGAGGAGGCGTTCCCTGGACCGCCACATTAGGAAATTGAAGATCGCGTCTTGGATGTCGACACATAAGATGTCGTCATGAGAGTTTTAGCTGTCACCACCCCCGCCTACGGCCACTTCCACCCGATGTTGCCCATGGCTCGGGCATTGACCGCGAGTGACCACGACGTGCTCTTCGTCACATCAGCTGATTTCGCCCCAAGAGTCGAGGCCGCGGGCTTCGAAGTACAAACGGCTGGCATTTCTGGTGAAGAGGCGGGAGCACAAGTGCGGCAACGATTCCCCGATCTTGCCGATATCGCTCCCGAGGAGGGCTGGCGACGGGGCCTAAGGATGTTCGCCGCTGTGATCGCTCCTTCGGCGGCCCCCGCCTTGATCGGGATCGCCGGGGATTGGAAACCAGACCTGGTCCTGTTTGAATCGGCCGCCTTTGCGGGGCCGTTGGTGGCGGCCAAGATTGGCGTCCCGTCCGTCGAACAGAGCTTCGGTAGGCTCCGGCAAAAGCAGTGGCAGGATCTGGCCTACGAGTTGTTGGTTCCACTCTGGCAAGAGCACGGCCTCGATTCCAGGCCCCGCGCTGAGATGTACAAGTACCTTTACTTGGACATCTGCCCGCCTTCGTTGCAGTCGGAGCGCGTACGCGACATCGCAACGGCTCGGCCGACAATGCCGGTGCCCATCGACTCGGCAGGTGAGAGCCTTCCCGATTGGATCGATGCCCTGCCCAACGAGCGGACCATATACGTAACGTTGGGTACTGTGTTCAACAAGGACGTGTCGCTCTTCTCCAAGATCATTGAGGCCGCTCAAGGACTGTCGGCCAACGTGATAGTCACGATAGGTAACAGCGGCGACCCGGAGGCGCTCGGCCCCCAACCACCAAACGTATTCATCGAACGCTACATTCCTCAATCTCTCCTATTCGACCGATGCGATCTTGTGGTTTCTCATGGCGGATCTGGAACGATGCTTGCCGCGCTTGGGCATGGAATCCCATTACTTATGCTTCCCCAGGGGGCCGATCAGTTCCGCAACTCTTTGGCATGCGACCGGGCCGGAGTAAGTCTCTCGCTGGAACCCGACGAGCAGCAAACGGACGGCATAAAAGGATGCATCGAACAACTTCTCGCGGACGTTTCGTTCCGCCAGAGCGCGATGCGCATCAAAGCCGAGATCGCTGCGATGCCGGAGCCAGCCGTACTCGTACCGGTCCTAGAAGGCGTAGCCCGGCAGGGTGCGACTGAGAAGAAGCAATGAAGGTTCTGGTCACTGGGTCGAGTGGCCTCGTCGGCACCTCGCTAACGGCCGCTTTACAGCAAGAGAGCCACAACGTACTTAAGGCCGTTCGCCGTCCGCCCACACGCTCGGACGAAGTCTTTTGGAACCCCGACGAAGGACACATAGACCAAACACAACTCCACGGCGTCGATGCCGTTGTTCATCTCGCCGGTGAAAACATCGGCCGCAAGAGATGGACACGTCGCCACAAGCAAACGATCCTTCAGTCGAGAGTCACGGGAACCCGTTTGATCGTCGAAGCGATCGCGAATCTCAACCTCCCTCCAGCGGTCCTCGTCAGCGCATCGGCGATCGGTTTTTATGGCGATAGAGGAAGCGAAACGTTAACCGAGGATAGTGGCTCCGGAATCGGTTTTCGCGCCGAGGTGTGTCGCGAATGGGAAGCTGCAACGTCATCTGCAGAAGCAGCCGGGATAAGAGTCGTTAAATTGAGATCGGGCTTGGTGCTCAGTACTGACGGAGGCATCCTTCCATATCTGCTTCGTCCGGCCAGCCTTGGATTATCGTTCCGCGTTGGGTCGGGCACTCAATACTGGAGTTGGATCAGCATCGAAGATGAAGTTAGAGCGATCCTGTTCGCGCTCGAGAAAACCG
>JBDSRR010000121.1:0-27422 GCA_039929185.1 Actinomycetota bacterium | reverse complement strand
TTCACTCCGATACCGTCGATCAGTTTCACTCCGATACCGTCGATCAGTTTCACTCCGATACCGTCGATCAGTTTCACGCCGATACCGTCGATCAGTTTCACTCCGATACCGTCGATCAGTTTCACGCCGATACCGTCGATCAGTTTCACGCCGGCGGCTTGTACCGCTGGTGCTCCTGGATGCAGTTGCAAATCGTCCGAGGGCACTTGCGGAGGTGACGCTACGACCGTGCGTGTTGCTGTCGTGAGCGTGAGGTTGTCTACCCATGCGGGCTCGTAGTCACCTAAAGTCGCGTTCGTCAGATTGGCCAGAGGCGAGCCCGAGATATTGACTGAGTAGATCTCGGAGTTGCCGTCGCGCTCCGTCGAAAAAACGATAGTCGTATTGTCCGCCGACCACGCGGGGGAGATGTCGGCGGCGGCGTTGTTCGTCTTACGGATCTGGTTCGTTCCGTCGGTGTTCATCACGTAGATCTCGCTGTTGCCATCGCGTTTCGAAGAGAAAGCGATGCGCGTCCCATCGGGCGACCACGCGGGGGAAGTGTCTGAGAACAAGTTGTTAGTCAGCCTCCGCAGATTCGACCCATCCGCGTTCATGGCCCAGATCTCGGCGGCGTCGCCGGTCCCGTTAACGAACGCGATTTGCTTGGCGTCCGGTGACCATGTCGGCGCGGCGTCGTACCCAGTGTCCGTCGTGAGCTTCGTCGGTGCAGCGCCTGTTGGCGACATCACATAGATGTCGAAGTTACCACCGCGGTTACTCGCGAAGGCGATCTTGTCTGCAGAAGGTGACCATGCTGGGTTGATGTCAGCAGAAGTGTTTGTAGTCAGTCGTGTTTGGGCCCCCCCGTTAGACGCGACGGTGTAGATCTCGGTAGCAGATGCGTCAGCTGGAGTGAGGTTCCGCACGAAGGTGAGCGCGGTTGCTTGCGGGTTCCACGATGGCGTGGTGTCGTCACCGAGACCGGAAGTGATAGTCGTAGGGCCGGTGCCATCGACGTTTATCACGAGGATGTCGCGCGAACCGTTGCGGTTCGTGGAGAAGGCGATCTTCCCGCCAGGCACAGCAGCACCTGGAACCGGCGACGCGGAACCGATCAGCGAGACAAGCCCGGAGAAGTCACCGCTATTTGCAGACTGCGAGCATGGATTGGTGATCGGCAGCGACGAGATCCGGAACGTGTTCGCCGGAATGGTGAGGCATGTGCCGTGACTGCCATTCAGGGTCGGTGAGAAAGTGATTGCGGCAGCGCATGTTCCACCAGCGGGGAGCGAGGCCCCCGAGCACGTGTCACTCGATAGCGAGAACTGGTCCGACAACGTTGAGAGCTGGCCGAACAGGATCCGTCCGGGGCCTGAGTTTGTCAAGGTTACCGTCTGAGCCGCGCTTGAAGTTCCGATGAGCCTGTCGCTAAAACTCAACGCGGACGTCGATAGGTCTAGCTTGGGAGCGACGACGGCAAGCGTGTGAGACGCGCCGGCAGCGATAGCGGTCGATCCGGACCCCCCGATACCTGCTGCTGCTGCTGGCAATGTGGCGTTGCCCGCGCGGCCGAGCTGGCCGGTCACGTTTGAACCCCAAGTCCACACCTTGGAGTCGCTCAGCGCGACGGTGTGGGCACCCCCGCCGACGATCGTCTGCGCGCTGGTCAAACCACTCGACGTGGGAACAACAGTGGGAATTGTCTTGGCGACCGTGCTGCCTATGCCGAGCTGGCCCTTGTCATTAGCGCCCCATGTCCATACAGCGTCACCGATCCTGGCGATGCTGTGGCGGTCGCCTTCGGCGACCTGCACGGCCCCGAGGAAGGTTGTAAGCAGGCCGTTAGTTCCGCGGACCTGCACGGGAACGGGGGTCGGGCGGTCAACGTTGGTCGAGTCACCTATCTGACCGTCGGTGTTGCCCCCCCAGGCGTACACGGAACTGTCGCTGCGCAAAGCCAAGCTGTGAAACGCGCCAGCGGCGACATCGAGAGCCTGGTCAGCGGTAAGAACTGAACGAGCCACGCAGACGCTCGGGACAACGGTGCCGTCACCAAGTTGTCCGCGGTCGTTCGTTCCCCACGAAAAGACGCGCCCGCCGACAGAGCCCGATGGCTGGATGGCCAATGCGTGGTTGCGACCAGCCGAGATCGTTTTGATTGCGGAGAGACCATTGACGAGTGTCGGTACGGTAAGGTCGGCAGGACATCCACGCACGGTGTCGAAATTTGCGCCCGCCCACTGGGTCCCCGCCGAGATGCTCCCCCACATCCATACGAAACCGGTATTGGTCAGGTCTTTATCGCCCAGAGCCAAACTGTATGAGCCTGCCGCTGCGATAGCCGTGACTTTACCGGGTATCTGAACCTGCACCGGCGCTGTGGAGCGCGGAAGGGATGCGGGACTAACACCGAGCTGTCCGTGGTCGTTCGAACCCCACGCCCACACTTCACCGTTCTCAGTAAGAACGAGTGAGTGAGCGCCTCCGGCCGCAACCTGCACTGCACTCTCGAGTAACACGGCCGCCGAGCGCACGCTTACAGGCGAACTCGAAGAAGTGAGGGTCCCGTCCCCAAGCTGGCCAGCCGCGTTGTCGCCGAACGCGCGGATCGTTTGAATCGCGGGCGACGCCGATGAGGGCGAGAACTGAAGCACTCCAACTATGAGTGCGACGAACGTTGAGACGGCGATGGCCCGGCTAGATAGCCGTGGCCGTAGCGGGTGATGCATCATTTCCCCCCTCTATCAGTAATATCAGTAAATCCATCACCAGCGGTGATGGCATCTTGTTCAGGTTGCGGTATTAAAACGCTTTCAAGTTTGAGCTCGCCGACCAGCAGGCAGGGCTCAACTGCTTCGACCGGGATGCCCAGCCTCTCGGCGATCGAGTGGTGATCCAGCCCCTCTTCGTGCAGTAGCAGTGCCCTAGCATATAGCTCAGGCAGGTGGTGAAGCGCGGTCGTTTTGTCCATGCTCGAAACATTAGTGTCTTTTGACCACATCATCGCCTGTAGGACTCTACTCATATTCGCGGACTAGTTAACCTTAACTACTCAGAAAACGGAAGCCCTGGGGGCCGACTTTTCCGGATGTTTAGGAATTCTCCTAGGTCCGTAGCAACGCTGGGCTACTACACTTGGCTTCTCGACCATCCCCACGAGGGCGGAGCCCGATGCCATGACAAACGATCTCACCCCATATGTGCCGCGGGTCGTACTCGGCTGGAACGACTGTGGCAGCGGCCCGTGGTTCCGCGCTATGCCGGGTTCGATGGTGTTCGTTGATCTTTCTGGGTTCACGAAGATGTCCGAAAGGCTTGCCTCAAAAGGCAAGGTTGGGGCCGAGGAGGTCACGGAGGCGATCAACAAGACGTTCTCCGAGTTATTGCGGAGCGCGTATGACGCTGGCGGCAGCCTCATCAAATTCGGTGGAGACGCGTTGCTTCTATTCTTCGAGGGCGCCGGTACCGCCGAGCGAGCGTGCGCCGCGGCATTCGACATGCGCGACACCCTTTCGCGTGTGGGAAAACTCCGGACGTCGGCAGGACCTGTGACATTTAAGATGACGACCGGCGTTCACACCGGGGAGTTCGCTTTCTACCTCGCAGGTGAGTCGCACCGCGAGCTCGTCGTTACTGGCCCGGATGCTTCGCTGACCGTTGAGATGGAGACCGCCGCCGATTCAGACGAGATCGTTATCAGCCCCGCAACAGCGGCGGCTCTTTCGAAAGGCGTCGTCGGCGCTGTTAAAGGCCTAGGACGTTTGCTCATCAAGCGCCCCGATCCACCGCAGTCGCCAGCACCCATGGAGTCTGCTGGTGGCGATGCTTCCACCTTCATGCCAGTCGCCATCAGGGAAGAGGTCTCTGCTGGCGGAGGTGAGCCGGAACATCGTTTGGTGAACGTCGCCTTCATCCACTTCGACGGCACCGACACTCTGGCGATCGATCCCCATGACCTGGCGCAGCGACTTCACGAAACCGTTACCGCAACTCAAAGGATCGCGGACGCGAACGACGTAACGTTCCTAGGAACGGACATCGATCAAGACGGCGGAAAGATCATTCTCGTTACAGGCGCGCCTCGCACGACCGAGGACGATGAAGCCAAACTCCTTCGCACGGTGCACCGAATCGTGGGCGAGGTCACAGCGCTGCCTCTGCGGGCTGGCATCCATCAAGGTCACGTCTTTGCCGGCGATGTCGGGCCGTTCTACCGGCGGACTTACACGGTGATGGGCGACGCCGTCAATACCGCCGCACGGGTGATGGCGGCGGCTTCGAGTGGCGAGTGCCTCGTGACGACAAGGATTCTCGACCGGTCTCGCCTAGACGTGGAGGCCGACCGTCTAGATCCGATCACCGTCAAAGGGAAAGAGAAGCCGCTGGAAGTTTGGAGGGTAAAGCGGGTGAGAGGCCGACGACGCGACCTGTCCCGGTTCGATGTCCCGATCGTCGGTCGCGATGGTGATATCCGCAAACTCCTCAAAGTCATCGACCAGGCACACGATGGCACAGGTGTCGTGATCGATATCGTTGGTGAGGCCGGGCTGGGCAAGTCCAGGCTCATCGAAGAGATCCGGTCGCGGCGTGGTGACTTCACCTACCTCACGATCGAAGGTGAACAGTACGCCAGTTCGACGGCGTATCACGCGATCGGCGCGATCTTGCGCGAGCTGCTGGGCCTGCGGGATCAACCCGATCCGAATGACCTCGTCGATGCGGTTATGGCGATCACCCCGCACCTTGCACCCTGGATCCCACTCGTTGCGGTCGCGATCGGTGTCGAGATGCAACCGACGCCTGAGGTTCGGCTCCTCGATCCGCAGCTCGTAGCGCAGCGTCTCGTCAAAAGTGTCCGCGAGATCGTCCTTCGCGCGCTGCCCGAGCCGACAGTGTGGGTGCTCGACGATGCGCAATGGTTCGATGAAGCATCGAGCGAACTGCTGCACGGAATCCTTACCGAGGCATCGACGCACCGTTGGGCGATCTTGATCGGACGCCGCCCTCTCGAAGGCGGCCTGGTCCCCAAGACCGAGGATCTGCTACGTCATCGGCTGATGCCTCTGGCGAAGGCGACATCGGCACGGCTCGCGCGGATAGTTGGTGCCGGAGAGATCCTGCCACAGCAGGCGGACGAGGTCGCGGCAGCGTCTGGCGGCAACCCGCTGTTCCTGATCGAACTGGCCGACACAGTGAAAGGTTCGTCGCCTGGAGTGCTCCCTGGAAGTATCGAGCAGTTACTCGCTGCGAAGATCGATCGACTTGCGCCACAAGATCGCACTGCATTGCGTGTCGCGGCTGTGCTCGGGAACCAATTCCCGATGAAATTGCTAGAGCAGGTCGCTGAAGCGGACGATGAAACGATGTTGCAGCGATTGGAACATCTCGATCACTTCTTGATCCTCGACGAAGACACTGTCCGATTCAGGCAGTCCCTTCTTCAACAGGTCGCGTATGAGGCACTTCCTTACCGAACTCGCAGGTCGCTGCACCGGTCGGCCGGGCAGATCCTGGAACGTGACGACGTTTCCCAGGTGGTACTTCTTTCACTGCACTTCCACCACGCTCAGGATTTCGGGAAGTCCTGGACCTATTCGCTTAGCGCGGCTCGATGGACCGAGGCTCGGCACGCTCACCTCGACGCGATAGCGCTTTTCGAGCGCGCCTTGGAGGCAGCGCGCAGCTTGTCAGACGTCGATCCTGCGGAGGAGTCCTTCGCCTGGGAGGAACTCGGTCAGGCCATGCTGCTCGGCGGCAGGATCACGTTGGCGCCAGATGCTTACAAGCACGCGAGGAGACTGTCTAGGACAGACCTAAAACGGCTCGGCCATCTGATCTATCTCGAGAGCCGCGCTCGTGCGCAGTCCGGGCGCAACGAGCTAGCGATCCGATGGGCGAAGCGCGGATTCGAGGTTCTTCACGACGCGGAATCCGATACCGATGTTTATGCGACCCTGGCCCGCCTTTGCATCACTTGCGCCGACGCGCGCTTGAGGCAGGGCAAGTACCGACAGATGCTCGAGTGGAGTTTCCGCGCTCTCGATGAAGCTCAGCGTTCTGGCAAGGACGACCTCATCGGGCTCGCGTACAACTGCATCTACCTTGGTTACTCCGAGACAGGGCACACGGACCGCAAGAAATACGGAGCCCTAGCCCTCGATACGCTCGAGCGATCCGGCAACCTAAGACACGTTGGCATGATCCACAACAACATCGCGTCAGAAGCACACTCTGAGGGAGATTGGGACGAGGCGCGTGAGCATTACCGCCGGGCACGGCAGGCGTTTGAAGCCGCGGGTCACATCGTATTCGCCTCCGCGGTCGCGGTCGGAGAAGGCGAGATCCTTTCGGATGCAGGGATGTACGACGAGGCGTTGCAGGTTCTGCGCGAGGCGCTCGATGTTCTGGCGTTGACGCAAGCTGCCTCTACACCGGACGCTCACACCATCCTTGGCCGCGCGCTTTCACGCTCGGGGAAACACGATGAAGCCGAGGAGCATTTCGATGAGGCTCTGCGGGCGCACGCACGCGCGAGGGCGCCGGGATGCACGGTCGAGGTCTTCAAGGCCGAGAGCTTGGTGTTTCGCAATGAGCCAGCGATGGCGATCGAGGCCACAGACTCACTGCTGTCCAAGGCCGACGTTAAGCTCATGCCGGCGCTTCTGCGCGTCAGGGGGTACGCATTCCTGCAGGCCAACATGTTGGATGAATCGAAACTCGCCTTCGAGACCAGTCTCGCGATCGCACGCGAGAATTCAGCAGCTTATGAGTTAGCGCTGACGCTCGAAGCTCTCGCGACATTCGAGAGGGTGTCTGGGGCGAGCACCGACAACGGAAGCGCTTCGAACTACCACGAGGAAGCGGCTCGGATATTCAAAAGCCTCGGAGTGACGGTGACCCCGACCGTCCCTGTTCGAACGCAGCCCTGACGAACTGGCGACTATCTGTCGCTTAACAGCGCCCCAAGTTCGTCGCGGTTATTCACGCCGAGCTTCGCATAGACGTGGTGGAGGTGGTTGTCGATAGTCCTCACCGATAGCACGAGCTTCTCTGCGATGTCGCGGCTAGCCAGACCGCGTGCAGCGAGCGCAGCGACCTCGCGCTCGCGCCGCGTGAGCAGTGACGGATGGTCCTCCATGTTCAACAGCGGGGTCCACGCACCTTCGCACAACGAAGCCAGACTCCTTGCTCGTTCGGCGGCAGCCATAGCGCTTCCCGCGCGGCCATCGGCTCGATGGATCCGTGCGGACTCTGAAGCGACCTCGGCTGCAAGCAGCATCGCTCCGCGCTTTTCGAACTCGATAGACGCGGTGTCAAGAGCGACTGCATCGCGATTAGAGATAGCGGCGGCGCTTCGCGCTAAGGAGACTGCGTGATCGGATCCGATCTCATCAGCAAGTTCGGCGAGTCTTGCGGCGACATCTTCGGGCTGCCCGAGACGCGCGACGTCGTACAGCGCGATCGCCTCCATCGCCCATTGCCCCGAGGTCCGCGCGACATCTGCCGCCGTGAGTGCGATGTCAATAGCTCGTGACGTCTCGCCACTCGCAGCCGTCACCCACGCGCGCGCTAGCTCGTACTGCACCGCGAACAGTCGCACCGAACGAGTACTGATCGCCTCTGCCTCTGCGAACGTTGCATTCGCCGCATCGACATCGCCAGTCGATGCGTATGCACGGGCGAGCGCGCCGAGGGACCACGCAAGGAACCTGTACCTATCAACCTCGCGGAATAGTGCGGTGGACTCGCGTAGTCGCGCTATAGCGTCTTGAACGCGCCCCTGCGCAAGAGCAACCTCGCCCGCCGCGGTTGCCATGACCGCTACCCCATCGCGTGAACGTTGGGTGGCAGCGAGGCGATAGGCCGTTTCGGCAAGCGTCTCTGCCTCGGACAGTTTTCCCGACAGCCAAAGCAACATGAACTGAACAGTTAGTAACTGGCCCGTTGCAGTTGCGGTGTCGCGGACTCGAGCGGCCGCGAGATGTCCGCGGTCGATCAACTCCTGCGCTTGTTCATACTTGCCTTGCAGCGCAAGCGCGGGAGCGGCTGCGATCACGACACTCACCAGGGACGTCTCTTCCGGAGATGGCAGTTCCAGTACATGCTGCGCGGCGAGGAGCGCTGCTGCGGGGTCGCCCGCGTACAGATAGATGATCGCGCGCTGGCCTTCGAGTAGGCACTCCAGACGTGGGTCGGACACTGATTGACACGCATCGTCGAGGATGCGTTCGGCATCCGCCAAACGGTCGAGGCCGAAAAACAGGTTGGCAGCGCGCACCTGGGCGGTGTAGGTCCGCTGCGCGTCAGTTGCGGTCGAAAGGTCAAGCTGCGACAAGGCATCCTCGGCGTCGAGCGGTCGGCCCAGACCGCGAAGAGCCTCTGCGAGCACTCTCCAGGAATCGACCCCGCCGCCGGCTTCGATCGCAGCGCGCCCCAGCCTTTCAGCGAGCGCATAGTCGAATCCACTGATCGCGCGCCACGCCGCCGTTGTCAGCATCATGGGGTCCGCAGAGATCCCGGCCTCGATAGACCATGCCGCTATCCGCAGCACATCTTCGCGTCGCTGTTGCGTATGGCTTGCCGAAGACTCTGCGAGCTTCTTCAACAAAAAACGCTGACGAAGAGCAGGCATCGAGTGCCTAACAACCTCGCAGTAAAGAGGGTGCGAAAGGTGCAGTTGCACGCGCTTGCCATCTGTCCTTAGATCTATCAGGCCTTTGCGTTCTAGTGATGTGATCGAGCCTGCTTTGGTCAGTTGCTCCATCGTCTCGATCCCGAGCGGCTCGCCAAGCGAAAGCACCTCAAGGACTTCGCGCTCGTCGTCCTCTAGACGACTCAACCTGCTCTCGATCAGCTCGATCAGGCGCGGCCCCGCGCGCAAAGGGCCGGTCCACTTCCAAACGCCGTCACTCGAGGTAAGGCTTCCGAGCTCGAGCCCAGATGCGATCAACTCGCGCAGCAGCAGTGGGTTGCCGCGTGTCGCGGTCCAAACTTCATACAGCGTCCCGCGCCCGATCTGACCGCCGAGCGACCTCGTCAGCAGGTTTTCAACCTCTGTTTCAGAAAGGCTCTGTACTTCGAGACGAGTCACGAGCTCTTCCTTCCAGAGCGCCTCGATGGAGTCGGGAACTGGTTCTTGGGAACGCAAGGTGATTATCAGGAACGCAGAGCGCATAAGCGCGACCTGTTGCAAGAACGCTGCTGACGGGGCGTCGAGTAGATGAGCATCGTCGACGGCAATCACTACGTTGCCGCCTTCGTGTTTTCGGTTCAGATCGACAAGGCCCTGTCGCAGGATGTCGAACGGTGCATTCGATCCAAGCTCGGATGGAGGAAGAAGGCTAGCAAGTGCGCCGAACGGAATTGTCGCTGCCGACCGCGTCGCCGCGATCCAATATGTGAACATGCCTTTTTGCTGTGCCAACTCGACCGCTTCGCTGGCGAGGCGGGTCTTGCCCACGCCAGCATCGCCAGCAAGCACGACTCCTGACGTCGTGTCTGATGCTAGCGCGTCGATGACAAATTGAAGCTCTTCGCGCCTGCCCACGAGTGGCCACCCGCTCGGCATCCTGCCCCTCCTGTCCGGTGGCTTGACCTTTCTTCCCGAACGTGAACATAACACTGTTGTCCGTGCCGGGATTCAGGAAGAACGGTAGTTGCGAGGGACGGATTTGAACCGCCGACCTTCGGGTTATGGGGCTGATGGTTTCCGTCCCAATGCGTCCGAGTATAGGCCGTCGTGCCTAGCCGTCCGTGATTCGGTTCCCTTTCGTGTCATCGTGTCCGGCTAATCTCGTTGCGTTATGGGGCGTTCGGTAGACATCTCGGTAGACACAGGCTTGCACCCGCGGGCTCGCAGTCTCAGACTCTTTAGGCAAGGAAGGACAGACACATGGCAGAAATCGACGATGTGGGATTCACCCCCAAATTGACCGATGAAGAACGGGAAGCCCGCATCCAAGAAATATTGCGGAAGGGTTTCGCAAACGAACGCGCCGATGCCCAATTCATGGTTGCGCTGAATGCCGGGGAAATCGAGGGCGACGTGATTGCGTTGGATGAAAACGGGGATGCTATCCCGATGGAAGAATTGACCGACATCATCCCCCGTGTCAAAACCGTGTTGTCTAAGAAAGAACGCCAACGGCGCGTCCAAGAATACCTCGACCACGGGTATGACCGGGGCGAAGCGGAATTTTTGGTGTCGTTAGCCGCCAAAGAGATAACCGGGGATTCCGTGTTGATCGGCCCCGACGGGAAGGTGGTTAAGGACGAAGACCTGGAGGAGGACATGCCTTCCTGAGTCACTCGCTTCGGTATGTGCTGTTTAATTACTAGTTATGCGGACTGGAGGAGATCGAATGGAGGACCGGGTCGAGGTTGGGCCTTCCAGAGTTAAGCGGCTGATCGCTTGGCTCTTCCTTGGTGCACTCGTAGCCTTGATTGCCGTAGGAGGCAGGACATTGTCGTCGTCACTTTTTCCCAACTGCGGCAGATATGGGTCCGTGTCACTTCAGTTCGCCCCACCGACAAGCCTAGGGGAAGTCGAATCGTTTCTGAAATTCGCCAGAGGTTCAGTATTGCCGGGCATTGAGTGGTCCCACCCCGGGCCTGAATCCTGGGCTGCCACGAGAATAGTCAAGATTTATCCAAAACCACCTACAGATCGCCACTTTGAGAAGTGGATCAATTCAACATCAAACTCTCCCCTCCTAGTTGCGGTCGACCGTGAGTGCGCCCCCATATTTAACGCGAGCGGACAGTTAGTTCGCCAGCGGCGGCCCTTTTTAGCGTTGGCCTTGGAATTCATTTACGTTGCAGTTCTTGCGGGTGGAGCTTGGTTTATCGGAACACGACTTGGGTGAAGTGCCGCATAACAACTGTGGTCCGTGTCAAATGGCGGAGAACGAATGATGCAAGAGCCGGGCCGACGCTTCGCAGTTTTCTCACATGCTCCCGGGATCGACCAATTCGTAGGTGGGGTGAGTCTTTCGGTCCATCAACACCGCCAACCCCAACGCGGTCGCCAGATCGTCATGCGTACCCGTCCGAAACGCCCCCGCCGTCACATTCGCGTTGTCGGTCACCCGTAATTCGTAGTTCACCAACTCATCCACCAGATCGCGGGCTTCGGGGGTATCTGGTAGTTCGATGCGGTTCGTTTGAAGAAGAACCTGCATCCGAGAAACTAGACATGCCTTGCCCATCCGAACGTCCCAGAGTTTCGGGCCGCGCTCCAATCTCTCCGTCCCGGTGAATTTCACCGCGATGACCCGGCATCTGCGCCCCAATAACGCCTGCCTCAACAGGTCAACGATGGGATCGCCAACGCCGGTGGCATCGACCAACATCGTTAGCTCGCGCTCGTCAGCTTCAAGTTTCGTCGCAACCTCGGCGGTCCGCCCGAGATGTGCAGGTAATTCCCACCCAGGTTGAGTCGTTCGACATGGCGAATCTTGTAGATCGTCGTTCGAACTGCGAGAACGTACTCCCCCAGCCAATCCCAATAACCGTCCTTGACCTGTCGCTTGTCCAATTCGGCGACGACGATGGCGGTCGGATCGTGTTGTTTCCCGATGTCGACCCCGATCCTTACAATTTCCATGTTTCCAACCCCGGGTTGATCGCGGACATAACATCCTCCGTTCTGAAAGCCTGCGTTTGGCCATCCTGAAATTCACACAGATATTCCTGTTTAAACCACCACTCCCCCAACGTGCGTTCTTCTTCCTCTAAGAACACATCGGAGATTCGGGGGCACTCTCGCGCGCTGATTTCATATCGATCCCATCCGTCGCGCGCTGTCCATGCGTCATAGAAGAAACCCCGTTTACCGAACGGCGTGGAGAGAAGCACCAACCGGCCGCCTGATACTCGAGGTCGCTTACAAAATGGTTTTCTCCGAACCGAAAACTCCCAGGTCACGTCGTTCGATAGCCCTCGATCCGGCCACCGTCGCTGCGCTCAAGACCCACAAGGCACAGCAAGGCGAAGAAAGAATCTTGCTTGGGCTCGGGAAGGCGAGGGGAGACGACCAGGTATTCGCGACAGCCGAGGGGAATCCGATACAGCCGCAGAGTGTCAGTCAAGCCTTTGAGAGGCTCGTCAAGTCCGCAGGGGTGCCACGCATCCGGTTCCACGACCTGAGACACACCTACGCGACATTGGCTTTGGCGTCAGGGATGAAACCTTGGGACTTGTCAGACCGCCTGGGACATTCGAGCGTCGCTTTCACCTTGGATGTTTACAGGCACGCGCTCTTGAGCGATCAGCAGGACGCATCTGATGCCGCTGCGGCTTTCATTCTTGGCGAGCGAAACATTCAATAAACCGTTCCCGACCCGTGAGCGTACGGTGCTAGACGTGCAACAAAGAAATCCAACCTGTCGCGTTACCGAACAAACCGTTCCGTTGGTTGTAGTATCCGAATGCACCCACTATCCGCTCACCCCCGAGGCTACCTTGTGGATAGATCGTACCGTAAGTGTAAGTGTCGCTAGTGAACTGTCCCCAAGTGGCCCCCTCAGCGTACGTACGTCCACATGGTCCAGCAAGGCGGATTCCGCCATTATCGACGCAATGAGAGTTGTAGAAGCCTGCGGTAAAGGACCATGTTCCTGTCTTCGGAAGATCCGCATTAACAGTAACTGTGACTCTGTTCATGACCTCTTCAAAGAGAACCGCGTTTGGGTCGCTGCTCACAACACTCTCAGCCGCCTCCGCATAATGAATCTCAGGGTTGGCGCTTGTTTCGAGTATGTCTGGGTACGGCTTCACGGGCGAAGGGATGCTTCTTTCCACAAGAAATCGGAAGCCCGAATCCTCTGCCAGAATCGCGATGGACCACCAGCGATATCGCCTCACGGTCGTTGGTCCAACCTGGATCTCATCGACCTTGGTAACGATTTCAGGGAGGAGCAGTAAATACCTAGCGCCCACAAACTCCATACTGGTGGCGGTTGTGTCTGCACGAACCCCCTGCATCAAAAGCGAGGAGACACAAAGCATGACTAGCGCTAACGTTGCCCGCCGCCGACCCAAACTGACCTCCTCAGGATAGATAATGGCTACCTAGTATTCATTATTCGCCACAAGAGCCAATATTCCTGCCGAGGAACGCTAGTTTCTCGACGCCGGAACCGGGGTAGGACGCGTAAGCGCAGAAAACGGGCAGACAACGGGCAGACATTTGGCACTTGGACACCTTTTGGCAAGCACTTGCTTTTGGCCCAATATGGCCTCTGACCAGGGCATTTCCTAGTTGCGAGGGACGGATTTGAACCGCCGACCTTCGGGTTATGAGCCCGACGAGCTACCAGACTGCTCCACCTCGCGAACGAAGATTATCACCTATGGAGAAGACGAAGGCGAAGGCGATGGTTCCGCAGCGCGGCGAAGTGAGTCTTTGGCGAGTTCTTGCTCTTTGCCGTAGGTTGCCCAGTCACCACGGCGCGCCGCGTCATCGGCGGCAACGAGATGGTCGAGGGCCTCCTTAACAGCGTTTTCGCCAGACGGGGGTCTGGACCCATCAGGCTTGGCGGGAGTGATGGAACCGCTACCTCCAACTAACTTCTGAAGCGCTTCGTCGAAAGTTGTTGCGAAGGCTATTCGTTCAGCCGTGGCAACAACAACGAACTTGAGCTCGGGCCGTGGGTTCTGCGCGGACTGAAGAAAAATGGGCTGCACATAAAGCAGTGATTCGCCGAGCGGAATCACGAGTATGTTGCCGAACTCGATCTTGGATCCTTGGCCCGTGGCATTGAGAAGGGTTATCTCCTTCGACAAAGTTGGTTCTTGGTTCATGCGGGAATGGATCTGCCCAACACCGTCGATCTGACGACTCTTCGGGAACCGAAAGTCGATGAACTTTCCATATTCTGCAGGATCAGACTTGGCTGATATCCACGAAACCATGTTCGAACGATTGCGAGGGTTCATAGGCATAGTCAAGGCAAAATCCTGTTTCTTGTCACCGGGAAGACGCATCAGGACGTTGTATGGCTGGATCTGCTGTTCGCGGATATCGCTAGTCGTATTTGCCGCATCGCCAGCCCCCAAAGCCACGGCTGTTAGTTCTGACTCCACGGGAACTCCCCAACGATCTTCTCCAAAGAAGAAGGTCTCCTCATCAGTAACGTGATACTGAGCATAGATATGGGTCTGTATCCGAAATAGATCCTCCGGATACCGCACATGTGCCTGCAGAGCCTCGGGCATGCTGGCTCGCTCTTTGAAGAGTGCAGGAAATGCCTTCTGCCAGGCCCGGATGATTGGGTCCTGCTCGGAGTCCCATGTATATAGCGTCACCGTCCCGTCATAAGCATCTACGGTGGCCTTGACCGAATTTCTTATGTAGTTGCGTTGCTGCGACAGGGCCGACAGGTCACTTTCGATAGGCGCCCGTCTTTCCGCAAAGTCGATGCGCTCCGAATACGGGAACATCGACGTTGTCGTATACCCATCTGCCATCCATACGATCCTGCCTCCAACCACAACGGGGTATGGGTCTTGATCGAAAGACAAGAAGGGGGCCGACTTGTTAAGTCGATCCTGGATCTGTCTGTGATAGATGATCTTCGAGTCAGGTTTTATCAACCCACTTATAAGAAGGCTGGGCTCTCGGAAGCGCCAGGCAAACGCGAGACGTCGCAACATCGAAGAGTTCGACACTCCCCCTTTGCCTTGGTACTGCGTGGTTCGATTCTTGTCACCTTGAACGTAGTCGAGTTCCTTCTGACCGGTGCGAACGACAGAGTAGTCAGCGAACTGTTCCCCGAAATAGAGACCACCCTCGTCGATCTTCAGTGACGGTTCAGAGGTTTCAGGTGGAATATCTCGCAGCAAAAGGATCGGCTCGCCTTGCGAAGATGCGCTGTTCGTCAAACTGGCAACGGCACCGTAACCATGCGTGTAAAACAGATGTTGGTTCTGCCAGTTCGGGTTTTCGACATTACCCTCGGGGTCGAGTTCGCGCGCCGAAATCATGACCTGGCGAACAGCATCGCCAACGACATAACGGTCTACGTCGACATCGTTGAACTTGTAATACTTGCGAAGGGTCTGGCCTTGGGAAAACGAACTCCTAACAAGGCTTGGTTTGAACAAGCGGACGTTGTTAAGCGTCTCGCGGTTGTTCTGTACCAACTCGGGGGTCACGTCAGCCTTGGCTGGGAATTCGCGCACCTCAACATCGCTCAATCCGTAGGCGTCCCGCGTGGCCTCGATGTTGCGTTTTATGAACGGACGTTCCTTCTGCAATTGAGCAGGTGCCACTTGGAATCTCTGGATGATCACCGGGAATAGACCGGCCCCCAACACTGAGGTAAGGAACCAAAGACCGACGCCCACGACCGGAAGCGTCCAGCCTTTGAATCGGATGTTCACCAAAAACAAAGCAGCAGCGATGATCGAGATTACGACCAACAGTTTCAGAGCAGGAAGCTCCGCGTTGAGGTCGGTATATGAGGCACCAACAACCTTTCCCCGGCTGGAAAACAAGAGCTGGTACTGGTCTAGCCGATATCCCCAAGCCCTCAATAGAGCAAACAGGCCGACCAAAACAGAAAGATGGGCTTTGACATGGGCACTTACGCGCCCCACTGTTGCCTGGGGACGGATCCCCCCGGTAAGGAAGTGCGCGGCCGCGACCAGGATCAAAATCACCAAGACGCTTGTGAGCATCCACCCATAAGCGAATCGCAACATCGGGAGTTTGAAAACATAAAACCCTAAATCTTTGTTGAATACGGGATCGGTTTTACCGAATGGGACCGAGTTGGTTGCAAGGATGAATCGCTCCCACTGCTGGCTGACCCCTAAGGCAAAAAATATTCCGAGCAAGGCGCTGGCACCCAACGCGATGCGGACCCGAAATTGCGACATGATCGCCCGATACCGGGCCAGAGGATCGCGACCGAAACTGATGTCTTCGCTGGGCATCGACCTTCCGACGATCAACAGATTGACTGCAGCCAACACAAAGAATGTGAAGCCGAACACCGCTCCAAGAAGCAGTTTGGAACGCAGGATCTTCCAAAAGACATCCTGGAACCCAACTTCGCGGTACCACAGCAAGTCGGTATAGAAAGCGACGATGGTGGATATCGAAACGACTAACCCAAAAACGATTGCGATCAAGATCGGTCGCCAGGTTCCCCGTCTCTGTGGCACGCGTGCGGGTTGCTGACTCATCGGCCGTCAATCGTACAAGTACAGCCACCATGGGCAGGAGGCACCAAGTGGCCGCTGGGGAATGCAGCGCCAAAGGCGACTAGTTCAGCAGCCGCATTACTCTTGCAAACGTCCCGAGGACACTCGCGTTCGTCATCCGATAAGACCCATCGCTTTTGAGCTGCGCCTTTGTCTTTCCAAGCATCCATCAAGCCATGGTGGTAGGCAGAATAGGTCATCCCTTCACCGAGTAATTCGGTTCTAACGCCTTTCCAAACGCGAAACACGTCGCTGCTTCGCTCAGCGATAGCGGTCGGGGTGTCTGAAGCAGTTATGCCCGCTTCAACCGTGCGCGATATCTCGGCCCGGAGTGGAGTCACGATTTGTTTGGTGATCAATGCATCTATCGTTTTGGACGGCTCACCCGCGTCGGATGCTCCGCCCGCCATGCGTCCTTCGCCAAAGGCCTTCCCTAACATCTCGCCAAGCCCGGCGCTGAAGCGGCCGACTTGCTCTTGCAGCGATGGCATATTGTCATCGGCAGTTCCCTTACCGCGTTTGGTACGGATGCGGTCGAGCAGGTCGTTCTGATCTTCTTGCAGGATGCGTTTCATGCGACGACCAACCAGTTCCGGAGAATCTTTGAGACGGCGCGAACGCTCGGCTAACGGTTCATGTATTTCTTCATGTACTTCTTCAAGGGTTTCGGGGGTTTCGGGGGTTTCGGGGGTTTCGGGATCGACAGCGACCTCGTTTGACGGAACAACCGACGGAACAACCGACGGAACAACCGACGGAACAACCGACGGAACAACTGCAGGTGGCTCGTCAGCCAAGACACCTTGAAGAGCCTCTTGAACCTGCTTGCGCACCTCATCGCCATCTCGTTTGATCTCCTCTAGCACTTCGACCACCGCAGGAGCAGATGGAATAGGAGGCGACGACGGGGGCGGCTTGGGCGGGGACTTGGCCTGTTTTTCTTCAGCTGCCAAGGCCGCTGAGATCGCGGGAGTCGGAAGCTTGGGCCTGGGTGCATTAGCTTTGAGAGCCGCGGGCGCAGTTGCCTCAAGCCGAGAAATGGTTTCGTCCAACCGACGACGGACATCCTGCAATTGAGTTGCCAGTACGCCGCGCGCCTCTTGAAGACCACGCATGTCCTCCTCAGCTTTGCGCTTTTCATCCTCAGAAGCGCGCAGGCGATTCGCCGCTTCCGCTCTTGAATCGGCCAGCACTTCGGCCGCTTCGCGTTGCGCTTTCGCCTTCATGTCCTTAGCAACCTGTTCAGCCGCAACCAGGATCTTTGACGTGTCCTCGCCAACCCTCTTATATGCGTCGCCGACATCGGCGACATCGGCTTGAGGGCTTGGTGTCTCAACAGTGACAACGGAAGGTGCGGCAGAAACCGATGCTCTTAATTGTCTGAGTTCTTCCGCCACTTCCTTGAGATAAGCATCAACTTCGTCGCGGTCGTAACCCCTGAGGGAAACCAGAAATTCTCTTTTTTCTATGTCCTCAGGCTCCATCCGCTTCCTCCGGGTGTTCTGCTCGCTCTATCTGAGCAAAGATTTCTCGTTCGCGCGCCAAGCCTTGTTCGTCTTCAGGCAGAGTCAATGCAACCCCTTCGATCGCGGACAATTTGCCACCGCGCTCCGACAGATAGGTCCCTACCTTCACGGCAAGTCGGGATGCAAATGTCTTGGCTCCCTCGGCCCCCGTTTCAGGAAGTATCACCGCGAATTTGTGGACATCTTTGCCTTGGGCATGAACTGGCCGATCCATTCCGCGAACGCTTCCCTTCAAGACTTGACCAAGATCACGAAGCGCCGATGCCTGCTTGCGTTTTGAAAGTCCCGCAAGGCAATCATTCGGCACATCGACAAAGGCGACCGAAAAAAGCGTTTGATAACGACCCGCACGTGACATTTCAAGGTCGGTATCTTGTAGAAAGAATCGGGCGTTATTCAGACCGGTTGTGTCGTCGATCAAATCATAAAGTTCAAGTTTGGTTAGAGAGCCCTCGAGTTGCTTAGTAGCCCAGCCCCCGATCGCACCAAAGGTTACGAAAAACACCGCTTTGGATACGATCTGTATGGCAAAAACGTCGCTGCCGATCGACTGGATCGCCGGGTACCTGAAGAATGCAAATGCACCTGCGGCCAGAACCCCCGCAACAACGCCACCCGGCACCCTCCATAAAACGAAGCCAATGAAAACAGGGATGAACAACAGGGTTCCCTTGATCTCGACTGGATCTGGGTCGGCTTGGCTAAGGTATGCGAGGGCGGCCAGCATCAAGAGCACAAATATGCCTGCGCCAAGCAGAAGTGCACGCGCTCGCGCGTATGAGATACCGGTCATTGCAACGGAGCCTATCGCGAACGGCTAGGAAGGGGGCGGCAAGTACTGCTTGAGGAGCTCTTCCAGGACTTTTGCTTCCCCGGGGGCCAACGTAGACACCACAGTCGGAAGGATAGGTGATGAAGGAGATGGAGGATCGGTGATTGTCGTCGGCGAAGGCGAGGGAGACGGGCCCCGCTTGGTGGGCGAGGGGGAAATTCTCACGGGAGAAGGCCGCCTTCTTCCTATCCCAGGGCCCTCCACGCCGATAAAACGCAGTCCTGCGCGCTCGATCGCTTGCAGCAGCCGCGCAAAGATTCCTTCCTGGGCAACGTCGAATTCTAAGGCCACGATGCCCCAGCTAGCTCCTTGTTTCCATAGATCAAACACAGCGGCAAACCGATCACCGAATCCACCAGCCTGAGCGCGAGCTTCACTCGACATTGCCAGCGCGATCAAAACATCGGCGCGGCGATCGCCCGTATACGAGTTCAAAAAATCAACATCGAGACCGGCCGCAAGTACTTGTTGGAAGAAGGCCAAACCGCCGCCGGGGCCAAGTTGAGCCTCGAGGCCCCTGGCAAAAGCGGCGAGCCGTTTATCGAGATCTAGTGCTGATTGCATAAGTCTTAGGTCCCAAAGATCCTTTGGATCGAGGATCAGTGGGCGGCTTATCCGCGGCAAGATGCCACCAGCGATGATGGCCTGGCGGTACCGCTGAACGGATAGGGCCTCGCCATTAGTGACAAGGCGAGCGGCGCCGCTATAAACACCCACGCGCGTAGCAAGTTCTCGGTCAACTCGAAAAGAGCCCTTAGAGCTACTGACATCGACAGTTTGAGAATCGATCAGGGCACGCCGCGTGACATCGGCAAGCAAACGGCCGCGATGAAGACTAAGGGATGAAGAGTTAAGGACCTGCACTTTGGCGCCACTCAGTTCGAAGTCCCGGCCCGCAGCCAACCTGAGTTCGCCGACAGACCCCTTAGCCAACTCTAGGGAATCGCCCACCTCGATACCTGCATCGCGGCTTACGACTATCGATCGACCATCACGCAGCACTGTTGCCTTACCTGCAACCATGCTCAGTTGCATGCGGGCGGCCGACTTCTGGGCACCCAAACCACAGGCACCCGTTACAACGAAGACCGATAACACCAGGGCAGAGCCCCGCAGGCCCAATAGCTTCTTGACCATTTATCTCCTCTTTGATTTTATCGGCGCGGGCGGCTTGACTCTGGAGCGCGCAACTCCCTTGGGCACCACCTGAGGTAGAACGATCGTGATCGATGATCCTCGCCCACGCTCACTACGGATCTCAAGGGATCCCTGATGGGCTTCGACGATGCGCCTCACGTAACTGAGCCCAAGACCAAGTCCGCCAAAAGTCCGAGTTTCCGAAGCATCGGCCTGAACGAAATTACCACCTACGAGAGCCAGCTCCTTCTTGTTCATACCGATGCCCTGATCGGCCACAGTTATTCGAACCATTCCAGAACCATTGTCGCGCGATACCTCGGCCATCAGAGTCACCTTGCCTCCATCGGGGCTGAACTTGACTGCGTTGTCGACCAATTCGCCTATAGCCAGAGGTAACAACCGTTTGTCTGCGTTCACCGTAGGCATCTTGGTGAAGCCTTTCCTCTCGAATCGGTGCTTAGGCGATGCCGAAGACCACTTTTCGACCAGCGAAGACGTGACTTTATTCAGGTCGATCGCTGTCAGGCGTGGGGTCAAACGTCCCGCCTCCATGGCAGAGAAATCGACGAGCATCTCGACGATGCGCTCGAGCCTCATGGCACCCGAGTGGATGGAATTCAAGAAACCAACTGCTGTTGCCCGCGACACTTGTTTGCGACGCAATATGTCTGAGTAGCCCATGATCGGAGTAAGTGGCGTTCTCAGTTCGTGCGAAATATTGGAAAGGAATTCGGTTTTCATCTTTTCGATCCGCTCTTGCTCGGTTAGGTCGCGCAACACCGCCACCCCGCCCACGACTTGGCCAGCGTCATCAAGGATGGGGGCCGAAGTGAGATCGATCGCGATGCGTCGGGACTTCTTACCAACCATGACGTTCAGAGAACCGCTACCCAAAGAATGGATGGGGGCTTCAATGGCATCGCCGGCTTTGTCGAAAACGCTAAGAACCTTTCGTATGGGACTTCCCAGCGCTTCTTCAGCACTGAGTCCCAAGATCCTTTCGGCTTCGCGATTCAACGTAACAACATCGCCATTTTCATCGACCGCAACCACACCATCGGTCATCGATTGCAGGATGATCTCGAGACGGCTCCTAAGTTCCAACTCCTGAGCCGCCGAACCACGAAGGTCAGTCGTCAACGTTGCTAGAGAGCGCGTCATTTGATCAAACGCCCTGCTAAGCACACCCAGTTCGTCGCCGCGTTTAACGTGCCCAACGAGTTCGTCGAGTTCATCGAGATCGCCCTGGCTCACCCGTTCTGCGGCAGCCGTAAGGTCGGTGATAGGTCTGGTGATTCGGCTGCCTGTGACATAGGACAATGCGACAGCTACCGCTGCTGCAAAAAGAGCCACCCAGAACAATGTTCGAGAAACAGTTCTGCGCGTCAAGTCCAGTACCTCAGAACGCTGTGCGATAACCAGAGCGCCGATGACTTGATCATCGGTTCGAGTTAATGGGACATAGGAACTGAAGTACTCGTTCGCTCCTATCGGACCCCTAACCGTGAATATTTCTCCACGCTCGAAAACGGTTGCCCTCATCGGACCTTCGGGCTCAAGAACTCCCGCCGAGTCAAAAACTGTCGATTCGAAAACAATCTTTGGCCCTATGAGAAGGGCATCTTGCTCATCTTGCCTTTGTAGGTCCTTAACGAATCGTTCGTCTAAGACTTGACCCACTACTGCTATCCCCGCAAGTCCGGCGGGGGCTCCAGGAGGATCAAACCCCGCGGGGTTGATGATAGGGAAAGCGGCAATGGCGACGATCTTGTTCTTACCAAGAGTGTCGAGACTTCCCGCTTCGACTCTTTGCTTGGCGCTTTCTACGACGTCAGCCCCCGCCAGGCTTACGGCATCTGAGGGATCCAAGCGACCGACTCCATTTGGCCCCGTGGCGGACAAAGCAAGTATGTCGCCCTCTGGACCAAGGAATGCCAAAAAGTCTGAAGAGTCAAAGGGGCCTCCTGGCGCTTGCAAGAACCTCGCGATTCCAACCAGAGCAGGGTCGCGACGAGCAACCGGTTCACGAACCGTACTCAATGACGACAGCTGCTTAGCGCGATCGACTGAGGACCGGATCTGATCTTGAAGACGTGCCTTCTGAACTTCCCCTTCGTTGGCCGCCCTACGAAGAGCCTCCGATGCAACATTCGAGCTGAAGACCTGTGTCATCGAACCCGATATCGCCACGATCACAACAAGCACCATGGCAAGAACGACTGCGATGAAACGGACCCGTAAGGATGTCTTAACCGCTTGCCACAGCCAAAAACCGATAGCCACCGCCGCAGCCAGGCGCAATGCGTGGGCAAAGTAGAACATGACATCGGCATCGATGGCGGTGACGCTTCCCCCGGAACCAAACAGCGCCTCCGAGATCGCCAGCAGACCGAACGCCACAGCAAGACGCCGGATACTTGGCAACGGGTAGCGAAAGGCGTTGTAGGCCGCGAACGCTCCCAGGGCGGCTGGCATCAGCACTTGTCCTGGGGTCGCTGCGGTCGCTGCGGTCGCAGTTTTTTTCTTCTTATCTTTCTCGGGATGAAGAAGGGACAGAACGAGCAGTCCGTAGGCGCCGGCTTTCAAAGCCACCAGGGTTTTGTCGAGGTCGGTGGGCGCGATCAGCGAGCCATGCATGACTTCTGCTAGTCCCAACAAGACCCAGCCCGCCAAGAATGCCCTGCGGCCCCAGCGTCCAGGAGGGCAAAGAGCAGGTCGGGTCAGGGCGATCCACGCCCCACCGGCCGTGGCGATGACGAGCAGAAACGTCGCCGTGAAGTGGAACGGAACGGCCAGTGAACTCATCTAGTCAGATCTTCGTCTGAGGGCATCGATCGCTTCTCTCAGTGTAGATACACCAATCACCTGCATATCATTATCGACGGCAGCGACGGCCTCTTTGAATTCGTCTGCGGGCACTAAAAAGACAGTGGCTCCCTGCTTTTCGGCACCTTTGATCTTTTGGGCGACTGCCCCAACCGCCCCAACAACTCCGTCGGGAGTAATGGTGCCCGTCCCGGCGATCACCCTCCCGCCGGTTAGATCGGCAGGATCTAAAAGGTCATAGATGGCAAGAGCGAATATCAGCCCGGCAGACGGTCCTCCAATGTCATTTGCATCTATCGTGACCTTGAAGGGAAGGGGCAGCACATTGGTCTTGACCTCTATCCCGATCGCGGCCTTACCTTTGTTTTGTGTTGATTCGATCGTTTGGACAACGACTTCTTTGTTCGCTGCTCCACGCCGGATCGACAGCCTGATCGGGGCACCCACAGGGCGCGTCACAACGAATGGGGTCAACTGATCGCGGGTAGTGATCGGCTTACCGTCAACGGCCACGATCACGTCACCGGGCTCAAGGTGGGCCGATGCGGGGACACCCTTTACGACCTTCGTGATCAGCGCTCCATCAGTCGCTAAGACGATCCCCCGCTGCTGGAGAGCGGCCAATACAGCCGATTCCTGACTCTCAGTCATCTGCTGAGCGTGAAGAGTTTTCGACTCCTTCTTCGAAAGCTGTGGAGGGTAAACCAACTCCTCTGGCACCAGATCAAGATCGCGCAGCCATGCAGCCTTAATAACATCTTCGATCCTTAGGGAATCAGGAAACGAAACGGACGCTGTCGTGATGTGAAACGAGCCCTGAGATGCGTACGTCGCGGTGTCGGCTTTGATGAGTTTCGAAGCATCTGGAGTTGGCCCTGGTCCAATCACAACGTAATCGGCCGGAGTTGGCCCTTTCAAGACCCAAATCCCAACGATCAAGACGGAGGCGATCCAAACCGCCAACCCCCTGGGAACTGGAGTCGCGCCGGGAGGCTTGAAAGAAAGGTGAACAGATTCCGCAGTCAATGAGCCATCCGGTGTGAGTTGGGGTCAGAATCTAATAGATGAAGATCGCACTAGTAATCCTAGCCGCTAGCTCAGTCCTAGTCGTCACCGCCATTCGCCTGCTCGGCCTCGGGCTCGGCCCCGACAATAAGGGTGACCTGCCGGGCAGCGCGATGCCACGCCTTCTAAAGGGGGTGTTGATATTCAGCGTCCTCGCCGCGATCGCGATCGCGGTGCTCCTTCGATGGATAACTGGCTTCTTAGAGGGCGCTCTCTCCTAGGCGTTTGATTCTGCCGGTTCAACCGGGTGGGTCACCAAGGTTGGGGGCTGAGAATCCGGTGCTCCTGCAAGCTCAACTTTGAAGTAAGCCTTAACTTCTAGGGCGATCTCCACAAGTCGATAAAGGCGAACTTCCAATACTTGCTCGTTGTTCTTGATGTGCTCAACGAACTTAACTGCCTCGTCCAACGTTTCGGTCTGGTGCGTTGCACTCTTACCGTCCTCGTTATTAAACATGACCAGATGCATGAGCGAGCCTCCTTAAGACTGTCGTCGTTGAAATTTCGGCGTGTTACGGCCCCAGCTTTAGGAGACCGTCCCGGCGACGTTTCAATAGATATATGCCAACTCCAAGCATACCGAGCGCGACAGCCACTATCGGACCCACCCAGGATGTGCCGGATCGATCAGGCCCGGGACCATCGGACCCACCCAAAAATGGCCCCGGCGACACTGCGGACGTGACGCTTGGTGCTACAGAAACTCTAGGGACAGGGCTTACTGCAGGTGACTGGTTCGGCGCGACCGAGACTCCAGGGCGTGGACTAGTTTTTTTACCAGAAGGGGCGGGGGTGGAGGTCCCTGGGGGGGGCGGTGGGATTGACGGCGTTCCTCTGACCGCGGCCGCAAGGTCTAGCCTGCCAGACCCAAAAGTCGCATCATGTCCAGCAGCTCCGATATCGACTGCCGTCGCCAACAGCCGGTCAACAGTCTGTTGCGGAGTCAACCCCATCGAACGCAATACCGCCGCCGCACCGGCGACGTATGGGGCCGACATCGATGTTCCTGCGTTATATCCATAAAGATTGTTTGTTGATCCATTCCAATCGGTTGAGTAAATGTCGTCAGCGCGAGCATCGAAGGTGCTTCCTCCTCCTGGGGCCGCCATGCCCCATTTTGCAGCTCCTACACCTGATGAAAAATCGGGCTTTTTATCATTGCGATTGGTTGCACTAACCACGATGGCAGAATTGTCTTCGTAACCTGACGCCAACAGATAGTGATTTCCGGCAGCGACCACGGGGATGACTCCGGCTGCCCATGCCCTTTCAAGCGCCTCATCAAAACCAGGTCCGAACACCTCCTGGCCCACTCCCCCCAGCGACAGGTTGATGACATCAGCGCCGCGCGCTACAGCTTCATCTATCGCCGCCGATGTGTAACACGGTGAGCACGCGCCGTCGGGTCCAAGAACACGCAGCGGAAGTATCTTGGCACCTGGCGCAGTTCCAGCCACCCCACGACCGTTTCCGGTTATGGCGGCAGCGATACCAGCAACATGAGTGCCATGCCCATCTTCGTCTTGAGGCACGGCGTCATCATCGAAGTAATCCTTCCCCGGAAGGATCTTGTCCTTTAGGTCCTCATGAGCAAGGTCGATGCCGGAATCGATGATCGCGATGATCATGCCGTCGCCCTTGGCGGTCTGCCACGCCGTTTCCGCCCCGATCTTGGAAAGGCCCCACTGCTTGCCGAAGCCGGGGTCGTTCGAAGCGATCGCAGGCGAAGCCATGACGGTCAAAAACGACGTGATAAGGATGGCGCGAAAAATACGCATGTATCGATTATCGGCTAGATGAGATAAATAGGTCCTTCAGAGTCGAAAAAGATTCCAAACACTTTCCAGCCCCGAGCACAACCGTCTCCAAAGGTCGGTCCGTGAGGTGCACGGGCACATCGCACGCCTCAGCCATGTGCAGGTCCAGGCCGCGCAGCATGCCGCTTCCCCCCGTGAGCGCGATCCCGCGACTCAGAACATCTTGACCAAGCTCGGGCGGGGTTTCTGCGAGGGCGGCTACAACTGCTTGGATGATCTGCGCTACCGGCTCAGCGATCGCCTCACGCATCTCCTCTGATGTGATCTGCACGATCTTCGGCAAGCCGGTGGCAAGGTCTCGTCCCTTGATCTCAGCCTTTTCTTCTTCTCCCAAGGGAAACGCCGAGCCGATCGCAATCTTGATCTGCTCAGCGGTTCGTTCGCCGACAACGATCGCATACTCACGCCGTATGTAACGACTGATCGCGTCGTCAATATCGAAACCCGCCACACGGATCGATTTGTTCACGACAACACCGCCCATCGAGATCACACCAACTTCACTCGTCCCTCCACCTATATCGACCACAAGGTTGCCTGTTGGTTCATGGATGGGAAGACCCGCGCCTATCGCCGCGGCGATGGGTTCTTCGATTAGGTGAGCCGAACGGGCTCCGGCCGCCAAAGCGGCTTCTGAAAGAGCACGTCGTTCGACCTCGGTGATCACCGATGGGATGCAGATCAAAACGCGGGGCCTCGGCAGGCGTTTACGCACGCCCACTTTTTCCATCAAAAGGCGGATGTAACGCTCGGTTATGTCGAAGTCGCTAATGGCGCCACGTCGAAGCGGACGTTCCGCCACGATATATCCCGGGGTACGACCGATCATTCGAAATGCTTCCTCGCCAATGGCAAGAACCTGGCCATTCTCACGGTTAAGAGCAATCACCGTAGGTTCGTTAAGAACGATCCCCGATCCCAAGGCATAGATGAGCGTATTAGCAGTACCAAGATCTATTGCGATATCGCGACTCATCTTCTAGCCCTTGCGTTTGGGGTCCAACGCGCGGATAGCGCGCTGGAAAGAATCCACAGACTTCGACGGGTCATTCGTCGGACGATGCCTGAAAGATACGAAACCGATGAGAACCGCCGCCATAACGGCAGCGAAGATGAGGTAGCCCACTTTGAACTGACGAGTATAGCCTCAGGGATGGTCGACCCATCGAGAAGCCCCGTCGGCGAAGATCTCCTTCTTCCATATGGCAACCTTGGCCTTTAGCGTATCGATGCAGTATTGGCAGGCTTGGAAAGCGGCCTCGCGGTGCGGAGCGCAAACTATAACTACCACCGAGCACTCACCCGCGACCAGGCGACCCGTTCGATGCCCGATCGCCACTTGGCTGATTTCCCATTGACGCAAAGCAGTCTCGGCAATCTCGCGCATCTGTAGCTCTGCCATCTGCGTGTGGGCCTCGTACTCCAACGCCTCGACCGCTAGGTCATCTGTTGAATCACGAACGATTCCATTAAAGGAGACGACCGCCCCATCGGAGTTGGAACCTATCCCTGCGGCGAAACCCTGCAGAGATTGGGTCGTCACCAGGATCTCGATCGTCTTAGGGGTAGACAACTTCTTGCACCGCCTCTCGTACCGACTCAGTGTCGACAGCATCGGTGGGCAAATCCGCCACCCACGTCCACCGTACCTTTAGGGCTCTATCGATCAGAACAACTGCGCGACGCGCAACTCCTGCATAGCCCAACACATCTTCGAAATAACCAACATATCCGTCGATGACGCGACGATTGAAATCGCTTAACAACCTGTAACGCAGTTTTAGTCTTGCGGCGAATGCCGCGTGCGAAAAGTGTGAATCGACTGAGATGCCAACGACCTCGGCCCCCATCTCGGTGAATTCATCGAACCTAGCCTCGAACTGAGACAGCTCGCCACTTCAGGTTCCAGAAAAATCAAACAGATAAAACACCAAAACAACCGCCGGGTGACGACTCAAAGCCTCGCTCAAAGACCATGGCGTGCGCGTTTCGTCTGGCAAAACGAACGGCACCGCGGACTCGCCA